>JBDUDR010000036.1:0-20825 GCA_040002845.1 Nocardioidaceae bacterium | reverse complement strand
AAGTGTCGGATCGCGTCGAATAAGTGTCGGATCGCGGCACAGAGCAGTGGACTTGACGGATTGGCTTCGGCCGAGTCCGCGGCGTAGACTGTTATGTCGGCCGTCAAGCGGTCCAGCCGTGTGCTGGGTCGCCGGCCTGGCTGCGTGTTGTCCTGCGGCTGCCCTCAACGACTTCTGGGGATAGGCTCGCGTGCGCCAGGCTATGGACCGACTATCCGATACATGCAACAGATTGCGGAGGAAATGCCGAAGAAGGAAGGTGTCATCGAGATCGAGGGCAGCGTCGTCGAAGCACTCCCGAATGCCATGTTCCGGGTCGAGCTGAGCAACGGGCACAAGGTCCTCGCTCACATCAGCGGCAAGATGCGGCAGCACTACATCAGGATCCTCCCCGAGGACCGTGTGGTGGTTGAGCTCTCACCGTACGACCTGACCCGCGGACGCATCGTCTACCGCTACAAGTGACAAACCAAGCCGTTCACCCGTTGCCCTCCCGGGCACAGCTCAATCCAGTGGAGAGCACGATGAAGGTCAATCCGAGTGTCAAGCCGATCTGTGACAAGTGCAAGGTGATCCGTCGCCACGGCGTGGTCATGGTCATCTGCGAGAACCCTCGACACAAGCAGCGTCAGGGCTGAGCAACTGGCACAGCCCTGCATCACCCAAGCGTGACCGCTCGTCCGCAGGAAAAGCTGGCGGATGACACCCTCGGCCCGGAGGCCGGGGCCCTACCAGGGACCAGGTCCGACCTGGTTCACGAGGCGGGTAGGGATGCGCCACGCGAGAAACCTCCGCGAGATGGAAGGACATGCCACATGGCACGTCTCATCGGCGTCGATCTGCCGCGCGAAAAGCGCCTGGAGGTCGCGCTCACGTACATCTTCGGCATCGGCCGCACCCGAGCCCTCGAGACGCTACGGGCGACCGATATCTCCGGTGACCTGCGCGTCCATCAGCTGGGGGACGAGGAGCTGGTCAAGCTCCGCGACTACATAGAAGCAAACTTCAAGGTCGAAGGTGATCTCCGCCGTGAGGTCACCGCCGACATCCGTCGCAAGGTCGAGATCGGCAGCTACCAGGGCCGCCGTCACCGCAGCGGACTGCCCGTCCGCGGTCAGCGCACACGCACCAATGCGCGCGGACGTAAGGGTCCCAAGCGCACCGTCGCCGGCAAGAAGAAGGCAGGCAAGAAGTGACGGCCGCCGACCGGCCCCTCGAGCCCAGCACATCGACCACGTCCCCTCGCGTTCAGGAGTAATCACCACATGCCCCCCAAGGGTCGTCAGACCACCGGCGCGAAGAAAGTGCGCCGCAAGGAAAAGAAGAACGTCGTCGCGGGCCACGCCCACATCAAGAGCACGTTCAACAACACCATCGTCACCATCACCGACCCGGCCGGCGGTGTCATCGCGTGGGCGTCGTCTGGAACCGTTGGATTCAAGGGCTCACGAAAGTCCACTCCGTTCGCGGCCCAGATGGCGGCCGAGGCCGCCGGTCGCCGCGCCATGGAGCACGGGATGAAGAAGATCGACGTCTTCGTCAAGGGTCCCGGCTCGGGGCGCGAGACAGCGATCCGCTCACTTGGAGCCGTCGGCCTGGAGGTCGGCACCATCCAAGACGTCACACCCACCCCACACAACGGATGCCGGCCGCCCAAGCGCCGTCGCGTCTGATCCCCGTTCGCGTAGATTTCAAGGAGCTGCCATCATGGCCCGCTACACCGGACCCATGACGAAGAAGTCGCGCCGACTGGGGGTCGACCTCGTCGGCGGCGACCAGGCGTACGAACGACGTCCCTACCCGCCCGGCCAGCACGGCCGCGGGCGCATCAAGGAGACCGAGTACCTGCTCCAACTTCGTGAGAAGCAAAAGGCGCGATTCACCTACGGTGTGCTCGAGAAGCAATTCCGCCGTTACTATCAAGAGGCCAGCCGGCGTCCCGGTAAGACGGGTGACAACCTGCTGCGGCTTCTGGAAGGCCGGCTCGACAACGTGGTCTACCGTGCGGGATTTGCGCGTACGCGCCGACACGCTCGCCAGCTCGTCGCACATGGCCATTTCCAGGTCAACGCTCGAAAGGTCAACATCCCGTCGTTCCAGGTGTCTGAGCATGACGTGATCGACGTACGCACCAAATCCGCGGAGATGACGCCGTTCATCGTGGCTCGAGAGACCCATGGCGACCGCGTCGTCCCCGCCTGGCTGGAGGTGCTGCCGACCCGGATGCGCATCCTCGTCCACCAGCTCCCGGTACGCCAACAGATCGACGTTCCTGTCCAAGAGCAACTCATCGTGGAGTATTACTCGAAGAAGTGAGGTCAGCGGCTCAGGTCGCCTCAAGCGAGTCGCACCACTGCCCTCTCGAACTGCAGTTCCCTTTTATCTGTGACCGTCAAATAGCGGGCGGCGCGGAAAGGAATCACAAGTGCTTATTGCCCAGCGTCCGAGCCTGACCGAAGAGACCGTCGATGACTACCGTTCGCGGTTTTCCATCGAGCCGTTGGAGCCCGGTTTCGGGTACACCCTCGGCAACTCGTTGCGTCGTACTCTGCTGTCGTCCATTCCCGGCGCGGCGGTCACCAGCATCAAGGTTGATGGCGTACTCCATGAGTTCTCCACGATCCCCGGTGTGAAGGAAGACGTGACCGAGGTGATCTTGAACCTCAAGGACCTCGTGGTGTCATCCGAGCACGACGAGCCGGTCACCATGTACCTGCGCAAGCAGGGACCCGGTGATGTGACCGCCGCCGATATCGCGCCGCCGGCAGGGGTGGAGGTGCACAACCCCGACCTCAAGATCGCGTCCCTCAATGACAAGGGCAAGCTCGAGATGGAGCTGGTGGTCGAGCGGGGGCGTGGTTACGTGTCCGCGGTCCAGAACAAGAGCGGCGACGCAGAGATCGGTCGGATGCCCGTTGACTCGATCTATTCTCCGGTGCTGAAGGTGACCTACAACGTCGAAGCCACCCGCGTCGAGCAGCGTACGGACTTCGACCGGTTGGTCATCGATGTCGAGACCAAGCAGTCGATGCGTCCACGGGACGCGATCGCCTCGGCCGGCAAGACGCTGGTCGAGCTGTTCGGTCTGGCGCGCGAGCTGAACGTCGAGGCCGAGGGCATCGACATAGGTCCGTCGCCCGTCGATGAGCAGCTCGCGGCCGATCTGGCCCTCCCCATCGAGGACCTGATGCTGACCGTCAGGTCGTACAACTGTCTCAAGCGGGAAGGGATCCACACTGTGGGCGAGTTGATCTCACGCAGTGAGCAGGATCTGCTCGACATCCGCAACTTCGGCTCGAAGTCCATCGACGAGGTGAAGCTCAAGCTGGTCGAGATGGGCCTCAGCCTCAAGGACAGCGCGCCCGGCTTCGACCCCCGATCGGTGCTCGAGTCGTACGACGACGAGGACGACGGAGGCTACGCGGAGACCGAGCAGTACTGATCGGCCCGTGACCCCACGACCAATCAGGTGCGACGGCTGTCGCACTTCAGCTAGGAGAACCACATGCCCACCCCCACCAAGGGCCCGCGTCTGGGTGGCAGCCCTGCGCACGAACGGCTGATCCTGGCCAACCTGGCGCAGAGCCTGTTCGAGCACGGTCGCCTCACCACGACCGAGGCAAAGGCCCGTCGGCTCCGGCCGGTCGCGGAGCGTCTGATCACCAAGGCCAAGCGGGGGGATCTGCATGCTCGTCGGCAGGTGCTGTCTGTCGTCCGTGACAAGGGCGTCGTACACAACTTGTTCGAGGAGATCGGTCCGCGGTTCGCCAACCGTTCGGGCGGATACACGCGCATCACCAAGATTGGCCCACGCAAAGGTGACAACGCCCCGATGGCGGTTATCGAGCTGGTCGATGAACTGGCTGAACGGCCCACGCCGGCGCGCCGCACGGCTCGTGCAGCGGCGCCGGGTGGGACCGCCGCGGCGTCGGCTGAGCGGGTCGAAGCTGCCGATTCCGTTGAGGAACCCGCCGTCCCAGACCCTGGCGACGCTGAGGCAACTGAGGTCACGCACGAAGCTGACGACGATCTCGACAACGCTGCTGACGACGACTCCGAGATCAAGGACGCCTGAGTCTGGGTACGCATAGGAGTCCAGGTGCGTTTGCGGCTTGATCTGGCCTACGACGGGACTGACTTCTCAGGATGGGCGAGTCAGCCTGGCCGGCGTACCGTCCAGGGCGTCTTGGAGGCAGCTCTCGAACGAGTGCTGCGAGTCCCGGCGACTACCCTCACCGTCGCCGGGCGAACGGACGCCGGCGTGCACGCGCGGGGGCAAGTGTGCCACCTCGACGTCGATGCTCCGGTGTTGCCAGGCGCGCGCTCGGACCGGCCGGCTGTGGAGGTGCTGTCGCGACAGTTGATCGGTGTTCTGCCCGATGACGTTCGCGTCTTCCGAGTGAGCCTGGCACCGGCTGGTTTCGACGCGCGGTTTTCCGCTCTGTGGCGTCGTTACGCCTACCGCCTGTGGGATGACGCGGCTCAGATCGACCCACTGAGACGTCGTGAGGTCGTTGTCTGGAAACGCCGACTCGATGATCAGGCCATGAACCAGGCGGCCGCCCTGTTGCTGGGAGAGCACGACTTCGCGGCGTACTGTCGAAAACGCGAGGGGGGCACCACGATCCGTACCCTGCTCGAGTTGTCCTGCGCACGCGCCGGAGACAATGGGCTCGAAGCCCGAGTGGTCGCGGACGCGTTCTGCCACAACATGGTCCGTGCCCTGATGGGGGCGCTGCTGCTCGTCGGGGAAGGCAAGCGCGACGCAAACTGGCCGGCTCACGTGCTGTCATCGGGAGACCGTCACCCAGCCGCCACAGTCGTACCGCCTCACGGGTTGACGCTCGAGGAAGTGGGCTATCCCGCGGTTGACCAGTTGGCGGCTCGCGCTCGCGAGTCGCGGGCGATCCGGACGGTCTCGTGAACGACCACTACTTTTCCGCGTCTCCCGACTCCAACCTTCAGCGCGTGCCTGTCGACGTGACTGCGTGGGGGCACCGGCTCACCTTGCTGTCGGCGTCGGGTGTGTTCGCCCGCGGTCGGCTCGACGTCGGCACCGCCGTGTTGTTCCGGGCGACCTCGGGGCCACCCAGGGCGAGTCAGAACCTGCTCGACCTCGGGTGCGGCTACGGCGCGATCGCCTGCGCGCTGGCGGTTCACTCGCCTGCAGCCACCGTGTGGGGGGTGGACGTCAACCAGCGGGCGTTGCAGCTCACCGCCGAGAATGCCCACACGCTCGGGTTGGTGGACCGCCTCCGACCCTGCCTCCCCGAACAGGTGCCGGAAGACGTCAGCTTCGACGAGATCTGGTCAAACCCGCCGATCCGCATCGGAAAGCCAGCCCTCCATGCACTGCTCGGCGCCTGGTTGGCCCGTCTGACCCCGACGGGCCGAGCCCTCATGGTGGTGGGCAAGAACCTGGGCGCCGATTCGTTGCAGCGGTGGCTGATCGGTGAGGGGCACACCTGCAGACGGCTGGCTTCGGCCAAGGGTTTCAGGGTGTTCGAGGTAACCGCCGGAGCAAACGTCAAGACGTCTGGCTGAAGATCTCTTCGGCCGCGTCGCTCGACTGGGGAGCCGCGCGTCATCCTCAGAGCCACCGCGGCGATCCGCGGGCGGCGTGTCCTCAGAGCGTTGGCGGTAGGCCGAATGCCGGAAACAACCCGGCGCCAAACGTCGTGATCTCCGCGATGACGTTGCGCTCGATGCGCAGGACATCGAACTTGAACGCCCGGAATTCGGAGTCGCCAGGCCGACGGAGGTAGCTGGCGGCCGTCGGCATCCGGTTGGCTTGGGTGGGCACGAGGCGCCAATCGCCCTCTGCAAGGGCGCGCTCGAGGAGCGGCGCGATCCTCTCGAGCCCCTCGAACAACATTGCGTTTGGCGGCATCGTGATCCTGATGTCCTGTGCCGCGATCGCAACCGCGGCTGCAGCGTCGCACCGTTCGTGCGCGTCGATGAACTGCTCGAGCAGCGCCCGTTCCTGGGCACTCGGCTCGCCGGCAGACCACTCCGCTCGCCGCTCCGGTAGGTGCTCCTGCATGGTCGCGCGGGCTCGCTGAAGTGCACTGTTCGCCGCGGGGACACTGGTCTCGAGGTGGGTCGCAGTCTCGCTGGCAGACCAGCCAAGCACGTCCCGAGCGATCAACGCCGCACGCTGTTTGGGCGGGAGTACCTGCATGGCGGCGAGGAACGCCAGCTCGATCGTCTCCCGCTCGACGACGACCGCGTCTGGCTGTTCGTCACTCGGCGCTACTTCGTCCAGCAATCGGTCCGGGCACGGCTGGAGCCACGGCACCTCGGCGAAGGAGTGCATCGTCGTCAGACGGCGCGAGCTGCGCCGGCGCATGTCGATGCAGACGTTCGTTGCAATGCGGTAGAGCCACGCACGGAAGAGTGAGCTGCCGTCGAAGCTGTCCCGACCGCGCCACGCGCGCAGGAACGTTTCCTGGACGGCGTCTTCTGCTTCGTCGTACGAGGCGAGCATCCGGTAGCAGTGGATGTGCAGCTCGCGCCGGTGTCCCTCGGTGAGGGCACCGAAGGCGGATTCGTCCCCCGAGCTGGCGGCGGCGATCTCGTCGGTTCGGTTCAGCGCCATCTGAGCAGGGGTCCGTGCGTCATGTTCGGGATCGGGTTTGTCATGCCCCCGGCGCCGTCCGCTTGACCTCCTGGACCAGCCAAGCGTTGCCGTCGGGATCGCTGAAGGGGAGGAACGAGTTGTAGTCGCGTCGTTCGGGATCGGGCCCGGGCGCTTGACCGGTCTGCCCCATGTGGAAGATCTCGCCGACGTCGGCTCCTCGTTCGACGAGTTCGGCCCGCGCCGCGTCGATGTCGGGCACGATCAGGTGCAGGCCCTGGGCCGACCCGGGCGGCGCTTGCGTGACTCCTGACCCCGACATGATCGCGATAGAGCACGCCGAGCCCGGCGGTGTCAACTGCACGACGCGAAAGTCGTCGCCGGACCGGTGGTCGACATGCAGATCGAAACCGGCCTTGTCCATGTAGAAGGACTTGGCGCGGTCCACGTCCGAAACAGGAACCACTACGAGCTCGAGCTTCCAATCCACGATGCAGCCTCCTTGGTTGGATCGGTTGGGTAACCGATGTTCTCAGGGGTGAAACGTCGGCGACCATTGAAACTCATCGGTCGTGCGATGAGGAGTCCACCGCGGCGAGAACTCAGACCACACGCTGGCCGCGCAGGTAGACGGCTTCGACGTTCCTCAGCGTGGTGATGTCGGCGAGGGGGTCGCCATCGAGGAGGAGCAGATCGGCGTCGAGTCCGGGCGCCAGGCGCCCCTTTCGATCCGTGAGCCCGCATGCCTCGGCGGCGATGGATGTGGCGGAGGCGACGACGTCCGCCGTCGAGACCCCGCCGTCAGTGAGATGGATCAACGACTCGGGGAGCACACCGTGGGGCTTGCCCGCGCTGATCCCGGCGTCCGAGCCGGCCACCAGCCGCACACCGGCCTGGTGCAACCGTGCGACGATCTGCGGTCGGGACTGGTTGGTCGACCCGGCCTTGCGCAACAGCTCGCGCACAGCGGGCGGTGGCTGCGCACCTGGCACGAAGCCCAACGTCGGACAGACCGGGATCGCGGACTCCACGAGGCTGGCGACGACGGTGTCGTCGACGTCGATTCCAGTTTCGGTGATGAACGTGCAGTGTTCGAGGGCGTCGACTCCTGCAGCCAGCGCGCGTCGGATGGCGTCGAGGGCGTGGGCATGGGCGGTGACCGGCAGGCCAGCGGCGTGGGCCTCGGTGACGACAGCCTCGAGCTCCTCGACCGTGAACTGCGGACGGCTTGCGTCGCTGCCCGGTGTGTTGGCCCCGCCGCTCGCCATGATCTTCACGATGTCCACGCCGCGGTCGGCTCGCTCCTGGACCGCGCGCCGCAGCGCCGTGACGCCGTGCGCCTCGCCGCCCATGTTCCAGCAATGCCCCTTGGGACTCGTGATCGGCGGACCACTGCCTATCACGGTCGGTAGTGCGGCGTTCCGCCCGTTCCGGTCGCGCCATTCGATCACCGCCCAGCGGCGGTCGCCCAGGTCGCGAACCGTGGTCACGCCGGCCGCGAGCTGAACGCCCAACGCGTTCTCGATGACGGCGGTCATCTCCTCATCGCTGAAGTCCGGGAGCCGATCCAGCGCGCCCACACCACTGTCAGCGCAAAGATGCACGTGTGCGTCGATCAGTCCCGGCAGCAGGGTCGCCCCCGGAAACTCAGCCACGTCGCAATGGCCGGGCAACGGGGTCCCGCCCGGCTGTACACCAGCGATGCGACCCTCGTCGACCAGCACCGCCGACCCATCGGCGAGCAACCGTTCGCCGTCGAACACCTGATGTGCCCTGATCGCTAGCACTCGCTACCTCGTCTCGGCGCGGCGGGGGGTTCCGTTCGAAACTATTCCACCAGACGAGTTGTCAACGGCAGCTTGCCCGCGGCTCCCTATCGTTCCGCCGTGAACGAGACGAGGGAAATCGTGGCGTGAGCCGACGGTTCACGTCTGCGGCTCAGGCGCCGGCACGAGACCGAGCTGCTGCATGAGGCTGAACGAGTCGACTTCCCCCCAATGTTCGGTGAGCCGGCCATCTCTGACGCGATGAACCGCGGTGGCCGTGACATCGAGGTCCCCGCCTGTCGCGGGGATTGCGCCCATGTCCTCAACAAAGCGGCCGCGGGCACGGATTCGTGTGACCACCAGGTCGCCCTCTGCGATTTGGTCGAGGATCTCATGGGCGCCCGGCGTGGATCGCCAGAAGATCTCGAAGGCTTGTTTCAGCCCGGCTCGGCCCAGTGGGAGATCTGGAATGGGCGGAGGGTGGTGGTCGACGTAGTCCGCGGCGACCAGTTCGTCCATCGCACCGAGATTTCCGGCATCGATTTCCGCATAGAACCTTTGTACCAACGCCTTGTTCTGGTCTCGTGTGTCCATCATGGTCTCCCGCTGGTTGTCGGTCGTCTCATTATGGGAGGAAAGCGGCATCATTGCTGGGGGTTCCCAGGTGGAGTCCAGGAGTAGCGACGCTAGCAACGGCTGTTCACGCGCCGGTCAGTTCTCGCGCGCTGCTTTCGTGTGAGTCCTCGTCGGTTCCCGGGACACCGCCTCAGAAGTGGCACATATCGACATCGCGTGGCATCATGTACTCATGGATGCCACGGTAGTTCTGGGTCAGCAAGGACGGCTGGTGATACCGGCGGAGGTCCGCGCGGCACTGGGTCTTGCCCCCGGCGACCGGCTACACCTTCATATGGCTGGGCGCCGGCTCGTACTCGAGCGCCAACAAGACGCCGTCGCTGAACTGCGCGGTCTGGCGGTGGACGTGCCCAAGGCTCGGTCGCTGGTCGACGAACTCCTCGCCGATCGCCGCGTCGCCGCCGACACAGCCGAGTGACCGTTCTCGACGCGTCCGCGATCCTGGCACTCGTTCACGATGAACCAGGTGCAGACCTGGTAGCTGCACACTTGGACGGCGGCACCCTCGGCGCGGCGAACCTGGCCGAGGTCATAGGCAAACTCGTAGACGCCGACGTTAACGTCGCTCGCGTTCGCGAACTGCTCGCGGCGGCCGGGGTTGTGATCGAGCCGGTCACCGGGCCCGACGGCGAACTTGCCGGCGCGATGCGCTCTCTCGTCGGCGGACGCGCACTATCGCTCGGTGACCGCTGCTGCCTGGCCCTCACAGTCCGCAGCGATCCCCCCGACGTGCTCACTGCTGACCGTGCCTGGGCCGAGCTTGCTCTCCCCATCCACGTCCATCTGGCGAGGTAATATTCCTGCGCAGCTCACGCTGGCAGCAGATCCGGACATTTCCAGGGCCGAGTTGTCGCCCGCTGGTGGTTTCGTCACCGATGAGTGGGACAACGCGCTGAACGGTGACCTGTGCCATACCGACCGCGGCGTGAGCGGATGTGTGTCTTCTGGATTCGGTCCATGGTCGCCGGTGCATGCTTCCGGTCCGGCCTAGCATCGTGTGATGGTGCGGTGGAGCCTGTCCAGCATCAGTGGCGCATTGTCGAGGTGCGAGCCTCCTCTCTCCTCGGGGGGCCGTCGCCAGGCCGAGAACTGGAGTCGGGCGTTGTAGGCCGTGACCCAACTCGCGGCAGCGATCGCGACAGTCCTTTCGATCTGAGTGAACACGCGGTCGGCGGTGTCTTGGTAGTCGGTGAGGAAGGCGTCCTGCTCGGCCTCTGTCGGTACGTCTCCGAGCCCAGGTTCTGCTCGGGCAGGGAACACGGCGGACGCCATCCCGACGATGACGGTCTCATGTTCGACCACGAGGCTGTCCCAGTCGTAAACCATGGCGAGTCGATCGTTCTCGAAGCGGAGGTTCTGCGCCTCCCAGTCGGCATGCCCAATGATCGAATTCGTGTCCCTGGCGGCGCACAGAACAGCCTTCGAGACGCGGGCCAGTTCGTCGAGGACTTCAGAGCCTTCACCTGTCGCGGTGAAGTCGGCGTCCCGTCGATGCGGGATCGGCCACAGGTCCTCTTTCAGGTAGTCAGCCCACGCAGGGCGGCCCAAGTCCAGGCGCGCCCGAGTGGCTGGAGCAGCCTTCGCCGACACCTCCACGAGCCGAGCCAGCTGATTCGCCATCTCGCGACGGTGGCCGGGCAGATGGCCGTTCGGCACCGCACCGACGTCTCGCAGTTCCTCGGCGAAGGCCATTCCGTTGGCCAGACGAGCCGGACCGGCGATCGGCGTTGGTGCTGGGAATCCATCGGCGACGAGCACACGCTGAACCTCCTGCATTGCTCTCAGACGTGCAACCGGCTGATCGGGGCGAACCGCCTTGACGACAACGCACCGCCCATCGTGCAACTCAATGCCCAAAGTCCATCCCACGCCTGCGACCGAGAACAGGTCACGGCGAACCGGCGAACCCAACTCACGCAGGCACCAGGACGACACCATGTGCGCGATCTCGCCCTGATCGACCGCGCCGAACAGCTCAACGACTAGCGAGGAATCATGCACAGCACCATGGTGCCAATGACAGCCGCTGGATGCCCGGGACACAGCGCGTGTCGAGGCCGAGCCCCGCGGGCGTTCCACCGTCGGTCGCGATGAACCCCGGGAGCAGGCGGGCATCCTGCAGGAGGCCACGCGAGACCACCATCATGTCGCCCCAGGAATCGTGCAGCAGGCGCTCGACGATGGCGTCGTCCCGAGGCTCCCGGGCTCGGATCTGGACTGTCATCTGCTGCGAGCCTAGCCAGTCACCGGGCCAAGCCTCCGCCGACCAAATGGCTCGCTCCCATGGCGTGGAGCAGTCAGACTGGTTGCCGTGGGCCATGTCGACGTTGCAGGCATCAGGTACGAGCTCCCCGACGGGCGCGTGCTGCTCGACGATGTGTCGTTCCGGGTGGGCGAGGGGGCCAAGGTTGCGCTGGTCGGTGCCAACGGTGCCGGGAAGACCACGTTGCTGGGCATCGTCACCGACGATGTACGGCCACACGGCGGGACCGTCACGCGCAGCGGGGGCTTGGGCGTGATGCGGCAGAAGGTCAATCAAGGGCACGAGGAGTGGACCGTCCGCGAACTGCTCTTGTCGGTCGCACCCCCACGCGTCCGGGCAGCTGCCACCCACGTGGATGCCAGCGAGCTCGCCATGATGGAGCGTGACGACGAGAAGACTCAGATGCGCTACGCGGCGACCCTGGGCGAATGGGCGGACGCGGGCGGCTATGACGCCGAGGTCTTGTGGGACGTGTGCTGCACCTCGGCACTGGGGATTTCCTACGACCGGGCGAAGTGGCGTCCCATCAACACCCTGTCGGGCGGCGAGCAGAAGCGCCTGGTCCTGGAGGCGTTGCTGCGCGGCAACGACGAGGTCCTGCTGCTCGACGAGCCAGACAACTTTCTCGACGTCCCCGGCAAGCGGTGGCTAGAGGAACGGATTCGCGAATCGCCGAAGACCATCCTGTTCGTCAGCCACGACCGGGAGATGCTCGCCAACACCGCGACCCGAGTCGTGACTCTCGAGCTCGGGTCTGCGGGCAACACCGCATGGATCCATCCCGGCGGCTTCAGCACCTACCATCAGGCCCGTCGCGACCGCTTCGCGCGACTCGAGGAGCTGCGCCGTCGTTGGGACGAGGAGCACGCCAAGCTCAGGGCGCTCATGTTGATGTACAAGCAGAAGGCCGCCTACAACGACGGCATGGCCAGCCGCTATCAAGCGGCCCAGACCCGGTTGCGGAAGTTCGAAGAGGCCGGGCCTCCGCAGGACCAGGCTCGCGAGCAGAACGTACGCATGCGGTTACGGGGCGGCCGGACAGGCAAACGGGCGGTGATGTGTGAGGAGCTGGAGCTCACCGGGTTGATGAAGCCGTTCGACCTCGAGATCTGGTACGGCGAAAGAGTCGCAGTCTTGGGATCCAACGGGTCCGGCAAGTCGTACTTCCTGCGGCTGTTGGCCGCGGGCGGCAGCGACCCGGACATTGAGCATCGCCCGGTGGCGGATCAGCCGATCGAGCGCGTGCCCCACACGGGTCGCGCCCGGCTGGGAGCGCGGGTGAGACCAGGTTGGTTCGTCCAGACCCACCAGCACCCGGAGCTCGCCGGTCGCACGTTGCTGCAGATCCTGCATCGAGGGGATGCCCATCGCGCCGGGATGCCACGCGAGCAGGCCTCTCGTGCACTCGACCGCTACGAGCTCGCGTACGCCGCCGAGCAACGGTTCGACTCCCTGTCCGGTGGTCAGCAGGCCCGGTTCCAGATCCTGCTGCTAGAGCTCTCAGGGGCGACCCTGCTGCTGCTCGACGAGCCCACCGACAACCTGGACGTGGAGTCCGCCGAAGCCCTCGAAGACGGCCTGGACGGGTTCGAGGGCACCGTGCTGGCGGTCACCCACGACAGGTGGTTCGCCAGGGGTTTCGACCGTTTCCTGGTCTTCGGGGCCGATGGTTCGGTGTACGAGTCCGACGAGCCGGTCTGGGATGAAGGCCGAGTCGTGCGCCAGCGTTGAGGCTCGGCCACCAACGGTTGACGCCCGAGCAGATCAGGCCCAGCGCTCGGAGCGCGCGACGAAGTCCAGACCACGCTTGCCGGTGTAGATCTGCTTGGGACGCGCGATCTTCTGGTCGGAGTCGGTGACCAGCTCCAGCCACTGGGACAGCCATCCCGATGTCCGGGGGATGGCGAACAACACAGTGAACATCTCCGGCGGGAACGAAAGCGCCTCGTAGATCAGCCCGGAGTAGAAGTCGACGTTCGGGTAGAGCTGGCGCGACACGAAGTAGTCGTCCTCGAGCGCGATCTTCTCCAGCTCGACGGCGATCTTGAGCAGCGGGTTCACCCCGGTGACTGCGAACACGTCGTCGCAGGCCTTCTTGATGATCTTGGCCCGTGGGTCGTAGTTCTTGTACACCCGGTGGCCGAACCCCATCAGGCGTTCCTTGCCGGCCTTCACGCCGGCGATGAACTCCGGCACGTTCTCGGCGGACCCGACGCGGCGGAGCATCCGCAGCACCGCCTCGTTCGCGCCGCCGTGCAGTGGGCCGTACAGCGCCGCGATGCCGCCGGTGATGGCGGAGTAAGGGTCGACCTCCGAAGAGCCGACCGAGCGGACGGCATTGGTCGAACAGTTTTGCTCATGGTCGGCGTGCAGGATGAACAGCACCTCCAGAGCCTGGATGAGCCGCTCATCGGCAACGAACTTCGACTCACTCATGCGGAAAAGCATCGCCAGGAAGTTCGCGGCGTACCCCAGATCGTTGTCCGGGTAGACGTAGGGCTTGCCCTGGGCGTGCCGGAAGGCCCAGGCGCCCAGCGTCGGCATCTTGGCGATCAGCCGGACGACCTGCATGTGTCGGTTTGCCGCATCGGAGATGCTGCTCGACTCCGGATAGAAGGTGGACAGCGCGCCCACCGATGCCAGCAGCATCCCCATCGGGTGGGCGTCGTAACGAAAGCCCTCCATGAACGCCTTGATGTTCTCGTGCACGAACGTGTGGTAGGTGATCTCGTGCTGCCACGATTCGTACTGCTGCTTGCTGGGCAGCTCACCGTGGACGAGCAGGTACGCGACCTCGAGGTACGTGGACTTCTCGGCGAGCTGCTCGATGGGATAGCCGCGGTATTCCAAGATGCCCTTGTCGCCGTCGATGTAGGTGATCGCGCTCCGGCACGAGGCCGTGTTGACGAACCCCGGATCGTAGGTGGCCAGGCCCGGATCATCCTCGTCGAGTTTGATCTTGCCCAGCTCCCCGGCCCTGATGGTGCCGTCGGTGATCGGGAGTTCGTACTCGCGGCCGGTTCGGTTGTCGCGAATGGTCAGCGAGTCCCTGCCCTGCGTGCCTACGTCAGTCGCATCTGTCACGGCGGCTCCCCTCGTTCCGCAAATAACCTACGTGCTGGAAGTGGGCGCCGACAATCCGGGGCTGTTTTGACCACCGCCGCTCCGCGCGGGTATCCTGGGCGGTCGTTGTGCGTGTCACACCGCCGACGTCCCGATCGCGGGGATTCCGACTGACTCCGACTGAAATGAAGGCTCACGACCGTGCGCACGTACTCACCAAGGCCTGGCGATGTCCAGCGTGAGTGGCACGTCATCGACGCCACTGACGTCGTGCTCGGCCGTCTCGCGGTCCAGGCTGCCACGCTGTTGCGCGGGAAGCACAAGCCAATCTTCGCACCCCATGTCGACACCGGTGACTTCGTGATCATCGTCAACGCCGAGAAGGTCGCCTTGACCGGTGCCAAGCGGACGGACAAGTTGAGCTACCGCCATTCGGGCTACCCCGGCGGGCTGAGCGCGACACCGATCGGCGAACTGCTGGCTCGCAATCCTCGGCGGGTGATCGAGAAGGCGGTGTGGGGGATGCTGCCGAAGAACCGCCTCAGCCGGCAGACGCTGAAGAAGCTGAAGGTGTACGCCGGTCCGTCGCACCCGCACCAGGCGCAGCAGCCGAAACCGTTCGAGATCACCCAGGTGTCCCAGTGACGAACGGTCGACCCCTGAGCAACCAGATGTCCGTCGAAGTGAGGAACACGCGTGGCTGAGACCACCGAGACGCCGGTCGTGGCCGACGCCGACACCAGCACCGTCGCCTACAGCTCCGAGAGCGCCCCGGCCGTGGACGCTCCACCGCGTCCCGCCACGATCGTCCCGGCGGCAGCCACCGGGCGTCGCAAGGAGGCAGTTGCCCGAGTACGCATCGCCCCTGGCACCGGCAAGTGGGCGGTGAACGGACGCGACCTCGACAGCTACTTCCCCAACAAGGTCCACCAGCAGATCGTCAACGAGCCGTTCGTGCTCACAGATCTGGTCGGACGGTTCGACGTGATAGCCCGCATCCACGGTGGCGGCATCACAGGGCAGGCTGGCGCACTCCGGCTCGGCGTCTCCCGCGCTCTCAACGAAATCGACCTGGACGCCAACCGCGCCTCGCTGAAGAAGGCCGGCATGCTCACCCGGGACGCCCGGGTGAAGGAACGCAAGAAGGCGGGCCTGAAGAAGGCTCGCAAGGCCCCGCAGTTCTCCAAGCGCTGACCTTGACCTGACCTGTGGGCCGGCTGTTCGGCACCGACGGCGTCCGCGGACTTGCCAACGGCGAGCTGACCGCGGAACTTGCCCTTGACCTGTCCGTGGCGGCGGCCCATGTCCTCGGCGAGGCGGGCGTGTTCCGGGGGCATCGACCGCTGGCCGTGGTCGGCCGCGACCCGAGAGCATCCGGGGAGTTTCTCGAGGCGGCCGTCGTCGCGGGGCTGGCCAGCGCAGGTATCGACGTGCTGCGGCTCGGCATCTTGCCGACCCCGGGGGTCGCCCATCTCGCCGACGCGCTCGATGCTGACCTCGGTGTGATGCTGTCCGCCTCGCACAATCCGATGCAGGACAACGGGGTCAAGTTCTTCGCCCGCGGTGGGCAGAAGCTCGACGACCCGATCGAGGCGGCCATCGAAGCCCGGCTCCGTGAACCGTGGCAGCGCCCCACCGGCCCCGCAGTCGGTCGCGTACGCGACTTCGAGGTGGCTGCTCATCGCTACGTCCAGCACCTGGTGGAGACCATCTCGGTCTCGCTGGACGGCCTCAAGCTCGTCATCGACTGCGCCAACGGTGCGGCGTACTCTGTCGGTCCGCAGGCGCTGCGCGCCGCCGGCGCCGAGGTCCTCGGCATCCATGTCGAGCCGAACGGCGTGAACATCAACGCCGACTGCGGCTCCACCCACCCCGACGACCTCCAGGCGGCTGTGGTGGCCCATGGCGCGCACATCGGGTTCGCACTCGATGGAGACGCCGATCGCTGTCTCGCCGTCGACGCCAATGGGAGACTGCTCGACGGCGACCACATCCTGGCGATCCTCGCGGTTGCCATGCGTGACGCCGGCACGCTGGCCCACCAGACGGTCGTCGGCACCGTGATGAGCAACCTCGGTTTCGTGCAGGCCATGCAGCGTGAGCGCATCCGGCTGCGCCAGACCAAGGTGGGCGACCGCTACGTCTTGGAGGACATGCGCGCACACGGGTTCTCACTCGGCGGCGAGCAGTCGGGCCACGTCGTCATGCTGGATCACGCCACCACTGGCGACGGGATCCTCACCGCCTTGCAGCTGCTGTCCCGGATGGTGGCCACCGGATCCGGAGTGGCCGACCTCGCGGCTGTGATGACGGCTCTCCCGCAGGTGTTGGTCAACGTGAAGGATGTCGACAGGGCCCGCGCGGACACCGACCCCGACGTCGCGGCGGCGGTTGCCGTCGCAGAAGACCTGCTCGGTGAGTCCGGCCGGGTGCTCCTGAGGTCATCAGGGACCGAGCCGGTCGTACGAGTCATGGTCGAGGCGACCACCGCGGACCGCGCGCAGAAGGTTGCCGAGGACCTGGCCGCGGTCGTGGCAAGCTCGCTGGCGCTGTGACCCTCGATGGACCTCGTCCCACTGGCAGCTGATGACCCGGACGCATTCGACGGATTCTTCGGGGTGTTCGACCGGCAGCAGCGCGCCGAGCGCGAGTTCCCTTCATTGGTCGCTCCGGAAGAAGCACGGGTGCTGTTCACTCGGCTCAGCAGATACCACGAATGGCGCGGGCTGCTTGCCGTCGACGACGGCGAGGTGATGGGCGCGGCCTGGCTGGACTGGCCGCTGTTGGAGAACACTGACTTCCTCTCTGCGCAGATTGTCGTGGAGCAGGGGCACCGGCGCCGAGCCGTCGGATCGCGGATCCTCGATGCCGTTCTCGCGATGGCTCGCGAGCTGGGCAGGCGTTCGTTGCTTGCAGAGCTGGCGACGCCTCACCGTGGCGCCCAGACGACCCCGGGCGTCGCATTTGCTGAGCACCACGGTTTCGTACGCAAGCACACGGAGCTGCACCTCGTGCTCCAGACGCCGGTCACGGGCACCGCCCTGGCGACGCTGGCAGCCGAGGCAGCGCCGCATCATCACGGCTATCGACTCATGCAGTGGGGGCAGGAGTGCCCCCCGGAATGGGTTGACCAGTTTTGTGCACTGCTGAGCCTGATGGGCGACGAGACTCCGATGGGTGATCTCGAGCTCGAGGCGGCGACGTACACGCCTGAACGGTTACGAGATGCCGAGTCGCGCCGGCGTCAGTCGGGTCTGTTCACTGGAACGAACGTGGCGGTCGCACCAGACGGCAGCCTGGCCGGCTACACCCTGATGGTGGGCAGCCACGACCAGGCCGCGATCTTCCAGTTGGACACTCTGGTACGCCCGGACCATCGCGGCCGTCGGCTCGGGCTTGCGATGAAGGTCGCCAATCTGGGTTGGCTGCAGGCACGTCACGATGCCTCGATCGTGCACACCTGGAATGCCGAGGTCAACGCCCCGATGCTCGCGGTCAACCAGGCGATGGGGTTCCGCCCCGTCGAGTACCTCGGCGAGTGGCAACGGGAGGTGTGAAGCCCACCCGCCGCCAGATGAGCCGCTGGACCAGGAACGTGGCCGTGCCCGCCACGACCATGCCCATCAGGTTGATCCCCAGCTGGGTTGCGGACTCGCGAGCGCCGTGCCAGTTGCCGACCGCCACGCTCAGCGCGACAGTGCCTGCGGCGGGGACCGTCGTGACCGAGATGAACACGCCGACCAGGGTCGACGACTTCGCCGCCGTCAGCGACAACACCCCCGCGGTCCCGGCCAGCAGTGCGATGACCAGCGACCAGCCATTCGGCTGGAGGATGAAGGCCGTCGCCGGCCCGGTGCTGGCGTCTGCCGCGTTGATCCAGCCGAAGGCGCCCGCAACGGACCACCAAGCGCACGCGAACACCGTCGCGATCAGGAAACCCCCGAGCAGCAGGGTCAGCGCAGGGGCGAGCAGCCTGGGGCGAGGCCTGGCCAGCGCAAAGCAGATCGACGAGATCGGGGCGAACTCGGGTCCGACGACCATTGCGCCCACGATGAGTATGGGCTGGTCCAGATACCGCCCGATGCCGGCGATGAGCGTCGCGAGCACCAAGAACGAGACGAAGGACCAGGACATCTGGACGCCTTCGCGGGCCTTGGCCTCGATCGACTCCCAGATGACGGCGTCTGCCGGGCTGCCGGGAGCGGCCTTCTCGGCGGCATCCGCGGCGTCCGACATCAAGACGTCTGCCTCCTCGAAGGCAATCGATCCCGTGTGGTGGATGCCGAGCCGCCTGAGCTCGTGAAGCAACTGGGTCGCGTTCTCACGGGCGAGATTGAAGAGGAACAGGTCGCCGACAGGTTGGCGCGACGCGCCTGAGACGACAGCGAGGTTGGACACTGTCGGGTCGTGCTCGAGCAGGGCGAGCACGTCGTCGCGGCTGTCGGTCGGCACTGTCAGACGCACGTGCAACATGGCCGGAATCCTGCCACGGGAGTGTTCGCGGCAGCCGTTTGCACGTCAGATCTTGCGCAACCGGACGTACCGGACGGAGTGGTCGCCGTCCTTGCGCAACGCCAGGGTGGCTCGGCCTCGCGTCGAGAGGATGTTGGACTCCAGGTTGGGCCCATTGATGGTGTCCCACAGCCGCTCAGCCGTCTCGACCGCCTGCTGCTCGGTCAGGTCCGCGAACCGGCTGAAGTACGACCGGGGATCCCGGAACGCTGTCTCGCGCAGCCGCAGGAACCGCTCGACGTACCACCTACGGATGTCCGCCGTCGAGGCGTCCACATAGACGCTGAAGTCGAAGAAGTCGCTGATCGACAAGCCGGTCTGGCCGTCCGCACCGGGTCTGGGCGGCTGCAAGACGTTGAGCCCTTCGACGAGGACGATGTCAGGCCGGTCAAGAATCTGCCGCTGGTCGACCCGGACGTCGTACTCCAAGTGTGAGTACACAGGCACCGACACGCGATCGAGGCCGGACTTCAGGTCGATCATGAAGGTCAGCAGTGCCCTGCGGTCGTAGGACTCGGGGAATCCCTTGCGGGCCAGGATGCCGCGACGCTCGAGGTCCGCGTTGGGGTGCAGGAACCCGTCGGTTGTGACCAGGTCGACAGATGGATGCTCGGGCCAGCGGGACAGCAGCTCGCGTAACAGCCGGGCTGTGGTGGACTTTCCGACGGCGACCGATCCCGCGATGCCGATGACGAACGGCGTCCGGTCCGGCTGCGGGCCGCCCAGAAACGTCTGGGTGTCGCGGTGCAGCTCGCCAGCCCGCCGGACGTACAGGCTGAGAAGCCGAGACAGGGGCAGGTAGACCGACGTCACCTCGTCGAGGTCGAGCTCGTCGCCGAGCCCGCGTTCGCGCTCGATCTCCTGCGCCGTGAGCAGCGGCTCGGTGCTGGCGGCAAGCCGCGCCCAGTCGCTGCGCTCGAGCTCGACGTACGGAGACGGCTGCGATTCGGTGTGGCTCCGGGTCGGCATCGGACCATTGTGGCCGCCGGATGGAAGCGCGGCGGCAAGGACGCTGATCTCGGTACGCTGACCCGATGTGCGGGATCGTGGGGTACGTGGGAGACCAACGGGCCCTCGACGTGGTGATCGAGGGGCTGCGACGCCTGGAATACCGCGGGTACGACTCCGCCGGGGTGGCCCTGGTCAGTGATGGCGAGGTCCATTTCCACAAGAGGGCTGGAAAGCTGGCCAATCTCGACGCGGCGCTGGCGCAAGACCCGCTGCCGAAGGCGCTCACGGGCATCGGGCACACCCGCTGGGCCACCCACGGCGCACCGACCGACCGCAATGCACATCCCCACCTGGACTGCACCGGGCGGCTGGCGGTGGTGCACAACGGGATCATCGAGAACTTCTCGCGCCTGCGCACCGAGTTGGAGAACAGCGGTCACGAGCTGCGGTCGGAGACCGACACCGAGGTGGTGGCTCACCTGCTCGAGGTTGCCCTGGCCGAGCATGAGTGTGATCTGAGCGACGCGATGCGCAGAGTGTGCGGGCGGCTCGAGGGTGCTTTCACGTTGGTGGCTCTGCACGCGGACGACGCGGACCGAGTGGTCGGCGCGCGGCGCAACTCACCGCTCGTCGTGGGTCTTGGGCAGGGTGAGAACTTCCTGGCGTCTGACGTGTCCGCGTTCATCGCACACACCCGCGAGGCGCTCGAGCTCGGCCAGGACGAGGTGGTGACCATCACCGCTCACTCGGTGGATGTCACAGACTTCGCAGGCAAGCCCGCGGCGGGTCGACGGTTTCACGTCGACTGGGATGTCTCGGCAGCCGAGAAGGCCGGCTTCGACTACTTCATGCTCAAGGAGATCGCCGAGCAACCCCAGGCGGTGGCCGAGTCCTTGCTGGGTCGGTTCACGGCCGACGGTCGGCTGTCCTTGGACGAGATGCGCCTGTCCGACGATGAGCTGCGGGAAATCGACAAGATCATCATCGTCTCGTGCGGCACGTCCTTCCATGCCGGGCTGATCGCCAAGCACGCCATCGAGCACTGGACCCGCATCCC
>JBDUDR010000035.1:0-21449 GCA_040002845.1 Nocardioidaceae bacterium | reverse complement strand
CGCCACCCGGCCGACTACCGGAACGTCGCATTTTGCGACGCCCGGCCGGAATCGGCGGTCCGGCCGGCATGGAGCCGGTCAGGCGATGGCGAACTCCTCAAGCTCGCCGGCCAGATCAGGATTGACTCTTGCCTTGACCACGGTGCCGTCGCCGGTGTGCTCGACACCGAGCACCTCGCCGTACTCGTGCACGCGATTCATCAAGTCGCCCCGGGCATACGGCACCAACGCCTCGATCTCCACCGATGGTCGTGGCAGGTCGAGCTCGATCGCGGAAAGTACGTCGCCGATCCCCTCACCTGTGCGCGCTGAGACCACGACACTGTGCGGCTCCCGGGCCAGGAGTCGCGCGACCACGGTCGGGTCTGCAATGTCGGACTTGTTGATGACGATCAGCTCGGGTACGTGCTCTGCGCCGATCTCCGCCAGCACCTCGCGCACGGCAGCCACCTGACCCTCGGGGTCGTCCTGCGAGCCGTCCACGACATGCAGGAGCAGATCCGAGTCTGACACCTCTTCCAGGGTCGATCTGAAGGCCTCCACCAGCTGATGAGGGAGGTGGCGTACGAAGCCAACCGTGTCGGACAGGGTGTAGACACGACCGTCCGCAGTGCTGGTGCGCCGGGTCGTCGGGTCGAGAGTCGCGAACAACGCGTCCTCCACCAGGACCCCGGCGCCGGTCAGCCTGTTGAGCAGCGATGATTTGCCGGCGTTGGTGTAGCCGGTGATCGCAACCGAGGGGATTTCCCGCGCGTGGCGCTGCGAGCGCTTGGTGTCACGGGTGGTGCGCATGTGCGCCAGCTCTCGCCGCAGCTTGGCGATCTTGGTGTTGATGCGCCGGCGGTCGGTCTCGATCTTGGTCTCGCCGGGGCCTCGACCGCCGATGCCGCCACCCTGGCTTCCGACCCGGCCACCCACCTGGCGGGAAAGGCTGGCGCCCCACCCGCGCAGCCGCTGCTTCATGTACTGCAGCTGAGCCAGCTCGACCTGCGCCTGGCCCTCCTTGGACTTCGCGTGCTGGGCGAAGATGTCCAGGATCAGCGCGGTGCGGTCGACGACCTTGACCTTGACGCGGTCCTCCAGGTTACGCAGCTGTGATGCCGTCAGCTCGCCGTCGCAGATCACGGTGTCGGCGCCGGTGGCGACCACCGCTTGGTGCAAGAGCTCCACCTTGCCGCTTCCGACGTACGTCGCCGGGTCGGGTCGCTGACGCCGTTGCATCAAGGCATCGAGCACTCGCGAGCCGGCGGTCTCGGCCAGCAGTGCTAGCTCGGCGAGGGAGTTCTCGGCATCGCGGAGCGTGCCCTCGCTCCAAACACCTACCAGCACCACCTGCTCGAGGCGCAACTGCCGGTATTCGACCTCTGAGATGTCTTCGAGCTCGGTGGACAGGCCGGCCACCCGGCGGAGGGCATGGCGCTCCTCGAGGTCCAGCTCACCGGACTCCGGGGTAGGTTCGGGGGCTCCCGTGGGGCCCGGATCGGACACGGTGTCCTGGTCGTACGCGCTGTCGGCGTCGTGCACCCTGCCAAGGTCCGCGGTGCTGTGCGCATGCTCGTTGTCTTCAGCCGTCATATACCTGCCTCAACCGTCCTCAGGGCCGCGTTCTTCCCGTGACCACTCGGGTCCAGGACTTGATGGTCGCACGATCTGCCCAGGCGATCACCTCGGTTTCGACGCTGAGGTCGGTGACTACCCCACCCAGGTGCCGACGGCGACGATCACGGCGGGCCCGGTCAGCTGCACATGACCATTCGGCCGCCAGGTGACCGCGAGCTCCCCGCCCGCGGCATCCACCCGGCGAATCGTCGCGGCATCGGGGGCCCTGCCCTGGCTGGCGAGGCTGCTCGCGGCCACCGCCGCGGCGCAGGCACCAGTCCCGCAGGAGCGGGTCTCGCCGGAGCCCCGCTCGAACACGCGCATCGCGACTCGGCCGGGCGCGATCCTAGCCACGAACTCAACGTTCACCCCCTGCGGATAGTCGGCCTCGTCGTAGCCGGGCGGCTCCAACAGCGCACCCGCCTCACTCAGATCACCGACTGCGACCACTGCGTGGGGGTTGCCCATGTCGATGTGCGTTGCTGGCCAGGTCCGCTGCCCGACCGTGATCTTCACATCGCCTCGGATGTCAGGAACACCCATGTCGACGGTGATCGAACCGCCGGTTTCGTACGTCACCTGCTTGGTCCCGGCCCTGGTGCCGATCAGCAACGGCGCGGAACTGTCTACGAGCCCCGCCTCGTCGAGATAACGGGCGAACACTCGGGCGCCGTTGCCGCACATCTCAGCGACCGACCCATCCCGGTTCCGGTGGTCCATGAACCATTCGACGCCCTGGGTGGCCGCACTCCGCGCAGCCGGATCGTCGACCGCACCGCACCGGACGACCCGGATCAGCCCGTCTCCACCGATCCCTGCGCGCCTATCGCACACCGCCGCCACCAGCGCCGGGTCGACGGGGCCGAGCAGCTCACCATCGGGGTCAGGTACGAGCACGAAGTCGTTCTCGGTGCCGTGCCCCTTGAGGAAGTCGAAGCTCACCCTGCCAGGGTACGGCCTGGTCATCCGGCTCGCAGGCCATGAACTTCCATCATCGCGAGCGCACGCTGGGTCAGGTCTGGGTCGTCATATGCGAGCCAGCCGATGCGGGGATCCCGGCGGAACCAGGAGTCCTGCCGCCTGGAGAACCGCCGAGTGGCTCTGACAGTGTCGAGACGAGCCTCCCCCTCGGTGCAGTCACCTGCGAGAAACCGCAACACCTGGGCGTACCCGAGTGCCCGACTCGCGGTTCGGCTCTCGCGCAGCCCAGCTCGTTCCAATGCGCGTACCTCGTCGACAAGACCGGCTTCCCACATATCGGACACGCGCCGCTCGATCCTCTCGTTGAGGACCTGCCGCGGCATCCGGAGCCCGATCTGGACTACCCGGTCAAAGGCGTACTCCTTCGGCGGCAGCCGTGCCCGGAACGGGTGGCCGGTGAGGTCGACCACCTCCAGAGCCCGCACGATCCGCCTGCCGTTGGTCGGCAGGATGCTCTCGGCCGATTGAGGGTCGACCTTCTGCAGCCGGTCATGCATCACCCGTGGACCGCACGCGGCCAGCTCGGACTCCAGCCGGGCGCGGAGCCCGGCATCCGTGCCCGGGAACTCGAACCGGTCGAGGATGGCCCTGATGTAGAGCGCGGAGCCGCCTACCACGACCGGCTTGACGCCCCGGCCGTGGCAGTCACTGATCGCGGTCCTGGCCATGGCCTGGAACTCAGCCACCGTCGACGGCTGCGTGACGTCCAGCAGGTCCAGCAGATGGTGTGGAACACCGTGTCGTTCGGACATCGTGAGCTTGGCTGTGCCGATGTCCATCCCGCGGTAGATCTGCATCGAGTCGGCATTGACGATCTCGCCCCCGACGGCGCGGGCGACGCGGACCGCGAGGTCGGACTTGCCCGCCGCAGTAGGCCCGATCACAGCGATCACCGCAGGTTGGGACACGGTTGAATTGTCGCAACCCCCTGCCCGGTCCGAGGTCGTGGGTAGGACAATGAGGGTGGCCTGAGATGCGGGCCCAGGGATTAAGGACAGATCATGGGTTTCCTCGACAAGCTCAAGGGCATGACAAGCAAGGCCGTGGACCAGCACGGCGACAAGATCTCCAAGGGTGTCTCAAAAGCCGGCGACCTGATCGACAAGAAGACGGGTGGCAAGTACACCGACAAGATCAAGAAGGGCGAGCAGAAGGTCGACGACAGCCTTGACTCCCTGGACGGAAAGAACGACGACATCAGGTAGGCCACCGGGCCTGTTTGGAGACTGCTAGTCGGTGCGGTCTACAAGTGACCATGTGCTGACCACGTAGCCCACACCGTACGGCGCCGCGTCGTAGCCGATGTCGGCTGCGACCCCGGCTCCCGCCGGCGCTCGGGTCGCGGCACCGGCCAAGGCCTGCCATGCCGGTCCGCCGGTGCACCACAGCTCGGCCGCCAACCGCGCGTCCGGATGGGTGGCGAACCACTCGAGATCGGCGCTCGACAAGGCGCGTACCACATCGGCATCGAACCCGGGAGCGCGCTCGTCGAAGAACCCCGGGGCCTCGCGACTCCGTTTGGCGCTGCCGTCACCCATCGCAAGGACGCCGACCGCCTTCGTCCCGGCGGCCAGGTCACGACCCGTGTCGAACGCTCCCCCGAACGGCAACCCGATGTGGTTGCGTCGACCATCCCAGCCGACGTCGTCGAGAAGCCAGGCACCAACCGTGAGCCCGAGCCCGACCCGCTCGCCGTTCCCACCGAAGGACACGTCGACGCCAAACCGTCGCAGCGAGCCGCCGGCGTCCGGACCGTACTGTTCCACCCGTTCAAGCGCCGCGTCGGATGCGACGCAGATGATCACGTCCGGGGCGGCTGCCACAATGGTCTTGATCGCTGCCCTGCAAGCGACCCGCAGCTCGTCGAGCTCTGATGCGGCGCCTTGAGCCGCCTCAGGAACGATCAGCGGCGGATGCGGGCAGACCACCCCGGCGACGAACACGCTGCTGACTCTAGAGTCACCCTTGTGATCGACCGGTTTCAGGTGGTGCCGTCGGCGTACCTCATCTTCCGGCGGACGGTCGAGGGAGGGGACCAGGTGTTGCTGATGTTCAGAGCCGGCACCGGTTACATGGATGGCCATTGGGCGACGGTCGCAGGACACGTCGAGGCCGGAGAGTCATGTGCCGCCGCGGCGGTACGTGAGGCGCGCGAGGAGGTCGGGGTCGACGTGGACGTACGCCACCTACTGCCGGTTTGTGGCATGCACCGGACCGCGGGAGATGGCCAAGACATCAACGAGCGAGCCGACTTCTTCTTTGAGACCCGCGTGTGGAACGGCGAGCCGCGGCTGCTCGAACCCGATCGGGCGGCGGCGCTGGCCTGGTTCAGCCTCGGCTCGCTGCCCAGCCCGGTGGTGCCGCATGAGAACGCCGTGCTGTCAAACCTGTCGGCTGGCCGGATCCCAGCCATCCTCACTCATGGGTTCACCGATGCCTGACCCTCGCAACGACCCCATCATGTGGAAGCACGAGCTCGATAACACCGGGCAGGTCGTGCGCTATCCCAGCCCGAAGGCCTTGACCTGGTCACTGGTCGAGTCATGCGGGTACCTGCTCTTGGGCATCTTGTTGCTCATCTACCGTCCCTGGAGCTGGATCTGGCCGGTGGCTGTGCTGCTGGTGATCGTCGGCATTGTGCTGACCGGCGTGATCTTGGTGCAGCTGGCGGCCCGGGATCCAGCGGTCACGGTCGACGAGCTGGGTCTGCAGCTGCGGAACACCAAGGTGGCCTGGCCCGAGATCACCGAGATCGCCCTGATGCCGACCAGCCAGCGGCTGTGGGCGGTGCATCGTCGTCAGGCCGTCGAGATCGAGGTCGCGGTGACACCGCAGGCCCAGCGACGTCTCGACAGAGGCGCCGACCGCAGGCGCAACGGGCCCGCGGGGCTGACTATCCCGGGGACCTATGACTTCGACCCGGAAACATTCGTCATGTGGTTGCAGGAGCTGCGCGGGCACTACGGCAGCCGACGCTCGCCCTAGGACGCTGCCCATCGGCGTCTGCCTGTTGGTGTCAGCCGCAGGCGCAACCCTGGTCGGCCTCCACCCGGGTCGCCTGACCGACGGTTGGCAGCCCGAGCAGGACCTTTGACGCTGAACGAGCCTCCTGCCGCGCTTCCCATGCGTCTCCAGCCCGGGTCCGCCGCACGGACCGCACCGGTGCGTCGGAGACCAGATGGTGTGGCGCGGCGTATGTGATGTCAACGGTCACCACGTCACCCGGGCGGATCACCTCACCCGCGCCGATAGCGTCCGCTCCCTGGGTGAGCGCCCCGGTGAAGTGCACGAGGCGGTTGTCGGGAGCCCGGCCGGACAACCGCGAGGTGGCCGAATCCTTCCGCCCCTCCCCTTCGGCGACCAGTACCTGGACGGTGCGGCCGACGAGCCGCTGGTTCTCCTGATGCGCGAGCTTGTTGACCAGGTCGACCAGGCGCTCGTAGCGCGCCTGGGTCACCTGGCGGGGCAGTTGTTGGTCCATGGCTGCCGCGGGGGTGCCCGGGCGCTTGGAGTAGAGGAACGTGAACGCTCCAGCGAAACGCGCATCGCGTACGACCTGAAGCGTGTCCTCGAAGTCGTGCTCGGTCTCACCCGGGAAGCCAACGATGATGTCGGTGGTGATCGCCGCATCCGGCATCGCTGCCCGTACGCGCTCGATGATCGCGAGATAGCGATCGCGGCGGTACGACCGTCGCATCGCTTTGAGTATGCGGTCCGATCCGGACTGCAGCGGCATGTGGAGCGAGGGCATCACGTTCGGCGTCTCTGCCATCGCCTCGATCACGTCCTCGGTGAAGTCGCGCGGATGTGGTGAGGTGAAGCGCAGTCGCTCAAGGCCGTCGACGTCGCCGCAGGCTCGGAGCAGCTTCCCGAAGGCAAACCGGTCACCGAAGTCGACCCCATAAGAGTTGACGTTCTGTCCTAGCAGCGTGACCTCGATGACGCCCTCGTCCACCAGGGCGCGTACCTCGGCCAGGATGTCGCCGGGACGACGGTCGTTCTCGGTGCCGCGGAGTGACGGCACGATGCAGAACGTGCAGGTGTTGTTGCAGCCGACCGAGATCGCGACCCAGGCGGCGTACGCGGAGTCGCGGCGGGTCGGCAGCGTCGACGGGAAGGTCTCCAGCGACTCGCGGATCTCCACCTGGGCTTCCTGCTGCACGCGCGCCCGCTCCAGCAGCACCGGCAACGAGCCGATGTTGTGGGTGCCGAAGACGACGTCGACCCACGGAGCCCGTCGAGTGATCTCCGAGCGGTCCTTTTGGGCAAGGCAGCCTCCGACCGCGATCTGCATGCCCGGCTTGCGGGCCTTAACCGGGGCCAGGTGGCCGAGGTTCCCGTAGAGCCGGTTGTCGGCGTTCTCGCGTACCGCACACGTGTTGAAGACGACGACGTCCGCGGTCTCATCTGTGTCGGCCCGCCGGTAGCCGGCATTCTCCAGCAGGCCGGCCAGCCGCTCGGAGTCGTGCACGTTCATCTGGCAGCCGTAAGTGCGCACCTGATAGGTCCGCGCCGGCGCTCCGCCCGCGGCTGGGAGTGGTCTGATCGGGGTCGTCGTCATGGCCCACCTAGGGTACGGCGTGTCACGCCGCCAGTCCGAAATCGGGCCGCGCCCCGACGGGTCGCAGGGTCATGAGGGGGTTGGTGACTGGATTTATCATGCTATAAGGATATGTCGACATGACGTCTGAGTCAGTCGCCGAACACCCTGGCGCGGTCGAGTGTGCAGACGATCTCGGTGCTTGCCGGCGTGTCGGGACTCTCGGGCTCGTCGATCCACAGACCTCGGGAGAAGCCACACTTGTCGAGAACGCGCAGGGACGGCGCGTTGCGATGATCCGGGCTGGCGATGAACCGCACAGCTTCGGGGTAGTCACGGCGGAGTACGTCCCGCAGGTAGGTCCAGATCATCCGCGTGCCGATCCCCTTGTTCACCGAGTCCGGATCGCCGATCAGGTAGTCGAAGGCCACCGCATCCAGGTCCTGTGTCTTCACGGCGTACTCGTCGTGGTCTCGTACCCGGTAGTCCTGGACGTACCCGGCATCTCGACCGTCGACCTGCACCACCCACATGCGCGTGGGTGCAACCCCTTCGATGCGCGGGCCGTACTTTGCTGTTGCGGCCGCCACGTCGAACCGCTCGCCATGAAACCACCGATTCGCGTGCGGGGCACGCTGCCAGTCGACCACAGCGGGAAGGTCCTCGTACGTCATCGGGCGGAAGCGCAGGCGCACACTGGGTATCCCCGCGACCCGGTGAACCTGCTGGTCCGCTATCCCTTTCGGGAAGATGCGATCCGAGGCTGCGTCAGCGCTCAGCCAGGCGAACCGGTCATGCTCAACGTCGACGAGGTCGACGACTTGGTCGCTGGGCACATCGCAGGCAAACAGCGCCCACGGTCCGGACAGGTCAACCGCCCAGACATCATCGGAAATGATCGCGGCCTCCTCGACAAGCTCCCGAAGGGCCGCCGGGAAGATCGCTTCGCCAGGTTGCCGAGCACCGGCGGGTGAGGTCCACGCCCAGTCACCCTCGTAGTCCGAACCGTTGGCAGCTCGGTGGAGCACCAAGAACGAGGGCTCACCCGCTTCGCCCGGCCGCCGGACCACGACACTCGAACCGCGCGGATCCTGGGCTGCGATCTGAAGCCCGTCCCACGTCAACTCATCCGCCGAGCTGCCGGCGCCTGGTTCAGCACCCGCTCCGGCCATCGAGAAGTCCTTTCTGCCGCGACACGCCGACGAAACTGCCGAAAAACTGGCGTCTCGGCGGGAAGGGGGCTAGCGGGCGACTTCGGAGGCTCGAGACTCGCGGACGACGGTGACACGGATCTGACCGGGGTAGGTCAGCTCCTCCTCGACCTGCTTGGCGATGTCGCGAGCCAGGACCTGGGCCTGGATGTCGTCGACCTTGTCGGGTATGACCATCACGCGCACCTCGCGACCGGCCTGCATGGCGAACACCTTCTCGACGCCATTGTGGTCGAGGGCGATCTCCTCCAACCGCTGCAGTCGCTGCACGTACGCCTCCAGCGACTCACGGCGCGCTCCCGGCCGGCCGCCGCTTATCGCATCGGCAGCCTGGGTCAAGATCGCCTCAACAGTCCGTGGCTCGACCTCGTTGTGATGAGCCTCGATGGCGTGCACCACATCATCGGTCTCGCCGTACTTCCTGGCCAGCTCGGCACCGACGATCGCATGCGATCCTTCTGCCTCGTGGGTCAGGGCCTTGCCGATGTCGTGCAGCAAGGCAGAGCGCATGCACAACGCACGGTCGAGTCCCAGTTCGTCGGCCATCAGCCCGGCGGCGAACGCCGACTCGACAAGATGCCGCAGGACGTTCTGGCCGTATGACGTGCGATAACGCAGCTGTCCCAGCGTGTGGACGAGCTCCGGGTGCATCTCGGTGATCCCGACCTCCACCAGCGCATCCTCTCCAGCCCGTGTGCACAACCGCTCGATCTCGGCCCGGGAGCGATCGTGGACCTCCTCGATGCGGCTGGGGTGGATGCGACCGTCGGCCACCAGCTCTTCGAGGGTGAAGCGTGCCGTCTCCCTGCGTACCGGATCAAAACAGCTGAGCAGCACCGCCTCCGGGGTGTCGTCGATGATCAAGTTGACACCGGTGGTCTGCTCGAACGCGCGGATGTTGCGACCCTCGCGGCCGATGATGCGGCCCTTCATGTCATCGCCGGGCAGTTGTACGACGGACACGACCGACTCGGCTGTCTGCTCCGACGCCAGGCGCTGGATGACCGTGGTGAGGATGCGGCGAGCGCGCTCCTCACCGCGTTCGGTCGCTTCACGCTCGATGTCACGGGCCAGGATGGCGCCATGGCGCTTCGCGTCGTTCTCGATCAGGGCTACCAGCTCTGCCTTGGCTGCTTCAGCGGTCAGACCCGACGCTCGCTCCAAGATCGCCCGGCGGTCGGCCTCGACATCGAGAAGCTCGGCGCGCCTGCGGCTCAGCTCCTCGTCGAGGTCGACAAGCTCGGCGGCCCGCTCTTCCAGAGCCCGGGCCTCGCTGTCGAGCCGCTGCTCACGTTCGGCAAGCCGGCGCTCGCGACGTTCGATGTCCTGGCGCTGGTTGCCGATGCCGTCGTGCAGCGCCTGGATCTCCTGCTCGGCCTGCCGGCGCACCTCCAGGGCCTGGGCCTGCGCAGCCGCGGCCAGCACCTGCTGGTGCGGCTGATGCACCTGCGACTCCCCTCGGGTCTTGACGTCTGGCGTCAACGAGGCTTTCGGGCGGCCTGGCGTATCACTCACTCCGTCGACTGACCCGGCTTTGGTGGATGCTCGGCCCTGCTGGCTTTGGGTCGCTGCCGGCTGCTGACGTGCCGACCCGTAGACGTAGCGCCAGACGACCGCCAGCAGGGCAACCATGAGCGCCACGATCATCAGCCCGACGACCAGAATGACAGTGGTGGCGCTCATCGGTCGGTCCCTTCGTCTGGGCCATCACCTAGGTGGGCGACAGCAGCTGCTGCGACGAAGCGAAATCATCCGGCCCGCGGCCACGGCATTTCACGCCTGGCGCCACGCAAGCCAACCGAGGCCGCCACCTCATCGTCGGGTTGCGGGTCTTCGGCGGCCTCCCGTACGGCGAGGTGCGCCGCTAGGTTTCGGATCGATCACCGCCGGCGCCGGTGCGTGAGGAGCGGATGCACGTGTCGCCGGTGATGCTTGGAGCCGGGTTGTCTCGCGGGTCAAATTGGTGTCAAACGGGTCGTTCTTTCAACGGCAGAACTATGTCGGTTCGCAGGATGCGAATGATTCCTTCGTCATTCGAAGGCTAGGTTGCAGTTGCGTAACGGTCAAGACACCGGTGGGTATCGGCCCGGCGGTTGGGCGGCCGGTTTGGGGTAAGTCGTCGGCTTCGGAGCACGGGCGACTTATCCCAGATCGTCGCTCATCGCCGGCCGAGCCCGGGCGTCGCCAGTGCTCTCATGTCTCGACGGTGACGTCATCACCGGCCAGCCCGTCGACCTCTGCACGGTAGTCGCCGGCCTGCTCTTCGCGCACCACCCGGAACGCCATGGCCGGCGGGTAGCCCTTGCGGGCCAGCATCGAGGTCAGCCGGCGCATCCGGACGGTGACGTCCAGCCCCTGCATCGACCGGGACTTCCGCCGCACCAGCTGCCGCGCCGCTGCTTCCTCCTCGTTGGGGTCTACTTCAGCCAAGACATTTCGCACGGTCTCGGCGTCGACTCCCTTGCGGCGCAGCTCTGCCCCGAGCGACCGGCGAGCCAACCCTTTCCCGGTCAGCCGCGACTGCACCCACGATCTGGCGAACTCCTGGTCGTCGACCAACCCCACCGCCTCGAACCGATCGAGCAGGCTCGTGGCGATGTCGTCGGGAACGGCCTTGCGGCGCAACGCCGTAGCCAGCTCGGCCCGAGTGCAGGGTCGGTCACTCAGCCGGCGCAGCAAGATCTTGCGGGCGACCTCCTCGGCATCGGCATCCGGCCCGTCGCCCACCAGATCCCGGGGAGGTTGCGGATCGGAGCGCGACGGGCACACGGCTGGCTCAGAAGTCGATGTCGGTCGGCTCGGGGACCTCGGCGTCGACCTTGGGACCGACCCCGAGCTTCTCCAAGATGCGCTTCTCCAGCTCGTTTGCGAGGTCGGGGTTGTCGCGCAGGAACGCTCGGGCGTTTTCCTTGCCCTGTCCGAGCTGGTCGCCCTCGTAGGTGTACCAAGCACCGGCCTTGCGGACCAGCCCGGCCTCGACTCCCACATCGATCAGGCAACCTTCGCGGCTGATGCCGTGGCCGTACATGATGTCGAACTCGGCCTGCTTGAACGGCGGCGCCACCTTGTTCTTCACCACCTTGACTCGGGTGCGGTTGCCGACCATCTCGGTGCCGTCCTTAAGCGTCTCGATGCGCCGCACGTCAAGGCGTACCGACGAATAGAACTTCAAGGCCCGCCCACCCGTGGTCGTCTCAGGACTGTTGTGCACCATCACGCCGTCGACGAAGTAGTTGTGGTTGCCTTCGATCTCGATGTCGAACCGATGCATCGAGCGCGTCCTGGGCTTCAGGTGGATGTCGAGAACACGTGCCGGGACAGGGCGCCACTGTGGCTCAACGAGCTCTGGTTGCACCGAGAACCGGCCACGCAACCCCGGCAGCAATTTGTATTCCATCGACGGATGAACATAGGGAGCCACCAACTGCAGGAAGTGGGCCGAGGACTGCGTGGTGAACCTGAGCACAGCTTTCGCCGTCGAACCGGCCAGCCGCAGCGACACATCAAGGCCGTGGGTGTCGCGCAGGTAACTGACCAGCCGATCCCGTGACCCCTCAGAGAGCGCCTCCACACAGAACTCCACGCGACCGCTCCCTCCGGCCGTCCGGGCTTGCAGGCCCTTGGAGCGCAGAACGAATGAACCGTCGTCCATGAACCAGATGGCGAGCGCGAGCGGAGTGAGTGCCTTGAGGTAGTCCCACGTGATGGTCTTCTTGCCATCACCGATATAGACCGTGCGCCTCAGCTCACCAAGCTCGGGCAACGGTGTGAAATCGGCGAAACCCGCGCCGCGACCGTCAAGGCGCCGACCGCAAGGCACGTTTGCAAGCAACGACACCTTCCAGTCGAGGTAGTCAAGCTGGCGGGCCCCATGTCCGAGCCGGAAGCGCACGCCATCACGGCCGCTCAGGTTGGGTGAGAGGCTGCCGTCTCCCAGCAAGGAGCCAAGGACTACCTGCCATTGCTGGTCGCTCAGCAGATGCTCCTGGGCAACCATCACCCGGTCTCCGACAGTGAGCTCGCCTGCCTGGCACCATCCACCCGGGGTTCGAATTAGGTGGTTCTCGGTCGCGGCAAACTGCGAACGCCCGTTGCCGCCTGACTTCTCGACAGTGAACTGCAAGAAGCGGTCAGCGACCCCATTGTCGAACCAGTTGACCACGCGCCGAGGAACGATCTTGTCGGTGTCGGGGTCGTATGAGAGGACCTCGACATCCATCTTCTGGTTGACGAGCTTGCCGATCCGCTCCGTAGTGCCGTCTGCGAGAACCACCCGAGTGCCGTAGGAGAAGCACCCGAACATCACTCCTATCTTCTCGCGGAGCTGGTTGATGAAGACTGCTGTCGTGCCCGTCGTGCTCAGCGCTCCGGCGAGCTTGCGCAGCGCCTGGCTCATCAGCCGAGCCTGCAGACCCACATGGCTGTCACCCATCTCGCCTTCGATCTCCGCACGCGGGACCAGGGCCGCCACCGAGTCGATGACGATGATGTCGAGGGCACCCGAGCGGATCAGCATGTCGGCGATCTCCAGCGCCTGCTCACCGCTGTCGGGCTGGGAGACCAGAAGGGCATCGGTGTCGACGCCGAGGTTCTGGGCGTATTCGGGGTCGAGCGCATGCTCGGCGTCGATGAAGGCGGCAATGCCCCCGCTGCGCTGGGCGCTGGCCACCGCGTGCAGGGCCACAGTCGTCTTGCCGGACGACTCCGGCCCGAAGATCTCGACCACCCGTCCGCGCGGGAGGCCGCCGATGCCGAGCGCCACGTCGAGCGCGATCGCACCGGTCGGAATCACCTCGACAGGTGCCCTGCCTTCCTCGCCAAGACGCATCACGGAGCCTTTGCCGTGCTGACGCTCGATCTGGGCGAGGGCGGTCTCGAGAGCCTTGTCGCGATCTTGAGCAGCCATCTGGTCACCCGTCCAATGTCTTTGCGGGCCGTGGGACCCGGTGGCTTGTCCTCTTCATCACCGACGCTAGATGGCCTCTCCGACATTCGTGCTCCGACACGTGGATGTCTGTGGAAAGTCCTCGATTTCGCCCGTGCTGTGGAGAAGAAAACTATCCCGAACACCTGTTCGATACCAGTAGGACCCGCGGCGTGTCGTACGGGTTGCTCGCCAGCGGAGTCAGCGCTCGCTGGGCGGCAGCTCCAGGCTTGCCCATACCGCTCGCCACACCGTCTTGGTGTCTTCGCCGGCATCGAGCGCCTGCAAGACGGTGCGACCGCCGAGCTCGCGAAGAACGTGCTCACGAGCCCACGTCCGCGAGTAGGTAGGACCCAGGTGCTGATCCATCCGACGCCAGAACTCCGTGAACCGCACCCGCCCATTGTGATCGCCGGCGCTGGAGCACGAGCGGCCGGGCCGCAGCTCACTTCAACAAGAGCACGCCGAGCCGTCGCGAGGCCACCGTCAAGCCCACCGCACCCATCAGACCCAGGTAGGCGGCGTGCACGAAGTCATGTGTCCCAACCGTGCCGATCGTGAGGTCGCGCACCAGGGCGACTCCCTGATAGAGCGGTGTCGCCTCCACCAGCCACGCGACCGACTCGGGGTAGGTCGACAACGGGTAGAAGGTCGCGGAGAACAAGAACATCGGCAGGATCGCGAGCTGGACGTACTCGAAGTCCTGCCAGGACTTCATCCAGGTGGTCAGGGCCATCCCCACGCCACCGAACGCGAACCCGATCAGCATCGAGGCCGGCAGGGCGAGCACGGTCCACCAGGACTCGGCCAGCCCCATCGCCACCATGACCAGCACGAACATCGCCGAATAACAGGTGCCGCGCAGCAGAGCCCAGGTGATCTCCCCCGACGCGAGATCCCACGTGCGCAGCGGAGTCGCCAGCATCGCGTCGTAGAGCTTGGCGTACTTGAACCGGAAGAAGATGTTGTAGGTCGAGTCGAAGATCGCGCCGTTCATCGCCGACGAAGCGAGCATGCCCGGCGCGACGAAGGCCGTGTAGCCGATCAGGGTGCCGTCACCCAGCTGGAAGTCGCCGACCAGACCCCCCACCCCGATGCCTATGGAGAACAGGTAGAACACCGGCTCCAGGAAGCCGCTCAAGAACATGACCCAGCTGCGCCGGTAGACCAAGAAGTTGCGCTCGACGACCTTCCAGGTCCGCCCCTGCGGGAACACTGGCGCCACTCGCGCGATCAACGTCGTCACCGGTCAGAGCCTCTCGACCAGGCGCCAGTGCAGCTGCCTTCTCGCGAGCCACCAACCCACCACGAGCCAGAACGTGAGGTACGCCAGGTGGCCGACGGCGGGCCACCAGGCGACGACTCCCGTGGTGCTCATGCGGGTCAGCTCGACGCCGTGCCACATCGGCGTCGCGTAGGCGACCCAGCTGAGGGCCGTCGGCAGCTGACTGACCGGAAAGAAGGCCCCGGAGAACAGCGACATCGGGATGACCACGAGGCGGAAGATGATGGCGAATCCGCTCTCGGACTTCATCGTCGCGGTCCCGGCGAACATCGGGGTTGCGTGCGCCATGCCGACCAGGACCGAGATCAGCAGCGCCGCGACCGCGCCGGCCACCGATGTGACGGCGCCGAACAAGGTGATCACCACCACGAACATGGCGCAGGTCGTGGTGAGCCGGAACGCAATGAAGGCGAGGTGGGCGTTGAGCACGTCGACCACCCGCAACGGGGTCGCGATCTGCCCGAAGTACATCCGCTGCCACTTGATCGCAGCCATTACCGGCCAGGTGGCCTCCATGATGCCGGTCTGCATCGCCGTGCTTGCCAGCAGTCCGGGCGCGATGAACGCCAGATAGGTCAGCCCGCCCAATGTCTGCGAGCTGGAGTTGTCGTCGACGAAGCCGCCCAGCCCGACGCCCATGGCGGCCAGGAAGAGCAACGGCACCACGAACGATGTCACCACTGTGCCTCGCCAGGTGCGCCTGTAGACGGAGGCCCAGTAGTCGTACTGTCGAAGCACGAGCTCCATCTCCGCCTCACTCCACCAGCGAGCGCCCGGTGAGGCGCAGGAACACGTCTTCGAGCGTGCTGCGGCGTACCAATGTGCTGCGCGGAGACAGCCCTCGATCGCGCACTGCCGACACGGCGGCCTCGCCATCGTCTGTGTAGAGCAGCAACCGGTCCGGAAGGACCTCCACACGCTCGGCGAGGTCGGAGACCTTGTCCGCCAAGGCCTGATGCTCACCGACCTCGAAGCGGAGCTCGGTGACCTCGCGGCTGGAATGTGCTGCGATCAGCTCCATGGGAGACCCCTCGGCCACGATCACGCCGTCGTCCATCACCACCAGCCGATCACACAGCTGCTCGGCCTCGTCCATGTAGTGAGTCGTGAGAACCAGGGTGACGCCCTGCTGCTTGAGCCGGAACAGCTTGTCCCACAGCAGGTGACGAGCCTGCGGATCGAGCCCCGTGGTGGGTTCATCGAGCAGCAGCACGTCGGGCTCGTTGATCAGTGAGCGCGCGATGGTGAGGCGCCGCTTCATCCCGCCCGAGAGATCATCGACCTTGGACCTGGCCCTCTCGGTCAGCTGCACAAACGCGAGCAGCTCGTCAGCCCGCTCCCCGCACTCGCGCCGGGACAACCCGAAGTACCTGCCGTAGACGGTGAGGTTCTCGCGTACGTTGAGATCGTTGTCGAGGGTGTCCTCCTGCGGGCACACACCGAGCCGAGCGCGGATCTGGGGACCCTGTGTCGTCGGGTCCATCCCCAGGACGGTCAAGCTCCCCTCCGTGATGGGCGAGACCGCGCCGATCATGCGCATCGTCGACGACTTGCCGGCGCCGTTCGGACCGAGGAACCCGAACGCCTCCCCCACCGCCACCTCGACATCGATGCCTCGCACAGCGACCAGATCGCCGTACCGCTTGACCAGACCGCGCGCCTGGATCATCGGCCCCCGCGGCTGAACACCGGCCGGCAAGGGCGCCTCGGTCTGGGCGTGGAACTCCGTCACGTTTGGCACTCTAGCCAGCGGAACCGACAGCCAGCCAAACCGTTTGTATGGCAACGCTGGTGAGAGGATCTGACCGTGCGCGAAGCACCACCAGGCAACCCTTCGGGCCAGTGGGACGTCCATGGTCTGAAAGGAGTGGTGCTCTGCCCGCTTGAGGGGAACCGATGAGAGCGGACGAGCGCGACGCTTTCGACGCGTTCGTCCGGGCCCGGCTACCTGAGCTGCAGCGTTTCGGGCAGGCCTTGACCGGCAGCCCGCACGCCGCCGCCGACCTGGTCCAAGACGCGCTCGAGAGAACCCTGATCGCCTGGCCGCGCATTCAGTCGCGACATGACCCGGAAGGCTACGTACGCCGCATCATGATCAACCGCAACATCAGCATCTGGCGCAAGCACCGCCGCGAGACGCTGGTGGACGACTTTTCCGAGCACGGGGCCGAGGACGCCCACGGCGACGACGCGCTGCACCAGGCGCTGCGTAACCTGCCGCCGCGCCAGCGGACGGTGATCGTACTGCGCTACTACGAGGACAAGACCGAGGCTGAGATCGCGACCGCCATGGGCTGCTCGGCCGGCACCGTGAAGAGCCAGACCTCGAAGGCCCTGGCAAAGCTCCGCACTGCGATACCTGACGGCATGATCATCGCGGAGGGGACGTGATGGATCTCGAGGGGCAGCTCCGACACAGCATCAGGGCTGACGCACACAGGCCCGCCGGTGAGGTCGGCGACGTCGAGTCCATGCTCGGCCGGGTCAAGACGGGTGCTCGACGCCGGCAGCGCCACCGCGCCATCGGCGGGACCGTCGCGGTCCTGGCGGTCGTGAGCGGTGCCGCAGTCATCGCGCAGCCGGGTGATCTGTTCCCATCCCACAATGTCCAAGTGGCGGGAACACCCAGCACCTCAGCGTCCCATGGCACACCCACCTCGACGTCGAGCACGCAGGGCATCACCGGGTCACTCTCGCGGCTCCAAGTCCTGTCCGTGACGGCGACCGATCCCCAGACGTTCTGGGTGCTCGGTAGCTCAGGCTGTGGCCGGCCCCGCTGCCTGACGATCGACGGCACGTCCGACGGCGGCGCCGGGTTCACCCGGCTGAACGCGCCGTCCTCGGAAGTCGGACTGCCAGCGACCGGCAGCACGGTGAGCGCACTCCGCTTTGCCTCCGGAGGTACGAATGGCTGGGCCTTCGGCGGCTCGCTGTGGGCCACTCACGACGGCGGAGTGGGTTGGGCGCCAGTCGAGTTCGGCGCACCCCGCGACCGCGTAGTGGAGCTGGAGGCGTGGCGTACGACCGCATATGCGGTGTTGACCCACGGTGACGGGACCAGCCAGCTGCTTCGCGCCCCGATCGACAGTGACCACTGGACGCCCGTGGCGACGGGCCTCTCCCTCAACGACGCGGCCGGAGGGCTAGCCGTCTCGGACACCTTCGTAGCGTTCCTGGCTCGGCAGGGTCACCGAGAGGTGCTCGCTTCCGACGTTGCGGGAGTCTGGACCGCGCAGCACATCCCCTGTCCCCGCGGGGGCCCGACGATATCGGCCAACAGGGACTCGCTCTGGCTCTTGTGCTCGGGCTCCGACCCGCACGCGTACACCTCACCTGATGGCGGCGCTACCTGGCAGCCGGTCGCGGTCACGCTCAGCTCCGCGGACGTCGTTGCGGCTCGTGGACCCGATCGGGCGTTGGTCGCGTCGGCACATGAGGTCGAGGTTCTTGACGGCGGCTCGGGGCAGGTGGCCAACCTGCCGTCCAGCGCGGCGGCTTACGCCGTCTATGCAGGGTTCACCGACGATCAGACCGGCTATCTCATCCTGAACGACGGCTCCCTGTTGCGTACGTCCAACAGCGGACTCGCTTGGGCGCCGGTTCGGCTGCCGCACTGACCCACCTCGACGCCGCACCGGGCCCGGTGCGGCCGGAAGACAACCTGTCGGTGGGGTCGGTCAAGATGGTGTGGTGACTTCAGGCGACATCCCTCCCGAGGGTGACGAGGCGCTCGCTGGTTTCTCCGACTCCACGCGGGACTGGTTCAGCGCAGCCTTCGCGGAGCCGACTCCGGCGCAGCTCGGCGCGTGGCAGTCGATCCGCGGCGGTCACCATACGCTGGTGGTCGCGCCAACTGGATCGGGGAAGACGCTGGCGGCGTTCTTGTCCGCGCTCGACCGGCTCTCCCAACAGGAGTCGCCGGACGACAAGCTGCGGCGCTGCCGGGTGGTCTACGTCAGCCCGCTCAAGGCGCTCGCGGTTGATGTGGAGCGCAACCTCCGGGCACCACTCGCGGGCATCCGTGAAACCGCCCGCCGGCTCGGTGTCCGCCCACCCGACATCACGGTCGCGGTGCGCTCGGGAGACACCCCACCGGCAGACCGCCGGCGGTTCGTCAGCCGGCCCTCGGACATTTTGATCACAACACCTGAGTCGCTGTTCTTGCTGCTGACCTCGCAGGCTCGCGAGTCGTTGCGTGGTGTCGACACCGTCATCGTCGACGAGATCCATGCGGTTGCAGGCACCAAGCGGGGCGCTCACCTCGCGCTCAGCCTCGAGCGGCTCGACGCACTCCTCCGGGAGCCAGCCCAGCGCATCGGGTTGTCGGCCACCGTCCGGCCGATCCAGGAGGTCGCGCGCTTCCTGGGCGGCCAGCAGCCTGTTCGCACTGTCGCGCCCCCAACGACCAACACGATCTCGTTGCAGGTCGTGGTTCCGGTCGAGGACATGGCCGAGATCACACCAGTCCCTGACAGCGACCCCGGCCGCGAGGGCCAGGCGACCGCTGATCCACGGCGCGGATCCATCTGGCCTCACCTTGAGCAACGCATCGTCGACCTTGTGCAGGCCCATCGGTCGACCATCGTGTTCGCCAACTCCCGCCGGCTGGCCGAGCGGCTCACCGCACGGCTCAACGAGATCGCCGTGGAGCGTGCCGAAGGTGAACCGCTCACCGAGCATCATGCCCCCGCGCAGGTGATGGCCGAGTCCGGTGCGGCGCGAGGTGCTCCGGCTCTGATCGCTCGAGCGCACCATGGCTCGGTCAGCAAGGAACAGCGCGCGCTCATCGAGGACGACCTCAAGGCCGGGCGGCTGCCCTGCGTGGTGGCCACCAGCAGCCTCGAGCTCGGCATCGACATGGGCGCGGTCGACCTGGTGATCCAGGTCGAGCCCCCACCGTCGGTGGCCAGCGGCCTGCAGCGCGTCGGCAGGTCGGGACACCAGGTCGGGGCCATCTCACGCGGAGTGGTCTTTCCCAAACACCGCAGCGACCTCGTGCCGACCGTCGTGAGCGTCGAGCGCATGCATCACGGTCTGATCGAGGCGCTGAGGATCCCGCAAAACCCGCTCGATGTGCTGGCGCAGCAGATCGTTGCCACTCTCGCCGTCGATCCCCACCCGGTCGAGGACCTGTTCGCTCTCGTACGACGTGCTGCGCCTTTCGCGACCCTGCCCAGATCGGCGTTCGACGCCACCCTCGACCTGCTGTCCGGACGTTATCCCTCCGACGAGTTCGCGGAGCTGCGCCCCCGCATCGTGTGGGACCGCGTAAGCGGCACCCTCACGGCGCGCCCCGGCGCACAGCGCCTCGCGGTCACATCCGGCGGCACCATCCCCGACCGGGGTCTTTTCGGTGTGTTCCTGGTCGGCTCGGGTGCCGGGTCAGGCGGAGCCCGGGTCGGCGAGCTCGACGAGGAGATGGTCTACGAGTCGCGGGTTGGCGACGTGTTCGCTCTCGGCGCCACCAGCTGGCGGATCGAAGACATCACACATGACCGTGTGCTCGTCAGTCCGGCCCCCGGCCAGCCGGGCCGGTTGCCGTTCTGGAAGGGGGACGCACTCGGCAGGCCTGCGGAGCTCGGTGCCGCCCTCGGAGGTTTCGTACGCGAGCTGGCTCGCCTCGACGACGACTCCGCAACGGCTCGGGTGAGAAAGGCGGGCCTGGATGAGTGGGCCGCCGCCAATCTCGTTGCCTACCTCGGCGAGCAGCGCGAGGCCACCGGACATCTCCCACACGATCGCAGCCTGCTCGTCGAGAGATTCCGCGACGAGCTGGGCGACTGGCGGATTGTGGTCCACTCACCTTTCGGAGCCCAGGTCCACGCCCCCTGGGCTCTGGCGATCGCGGCCCGCGTGCGCGAGCGCTACGGCATCGACAGCCAGGCCGTTCCGGCCGACGACGGCATCGTGCTGCGCATTCCAGACACAGATCAGGACCCGCCAGGGGCCGATGTGCTCGTGCTCGACCCCGACGAGGTCGAGGAGCTCGTGACCGCCGAGGTGGGCGGCTCGGCGCTGTTCGCCTCCCGGTTCCGGGAGTGCGCTGCCAGGGCACTGCTGCTGCCTCGCCGTGACCCCGGCAAGCGCAGTCCCTTGTGGCAGCAGCGGCAACGCTCCGCGAGCCTGCTGGAGGTTGCCAGCCGCTACGGCTCGTTCCCGATCGTGTTGGAGACGGTCCGCGAGTGCCTCCAGGACGTCTACGACGTGCCTGCGCTCATCCAGGTCATGCGTGACATCGCCGGCCGAAAGGTCAGGGTCGTCGAGCTGGAGACTCAACAGCCATCGCCCTTCGCGCGGTCCTTGCTGATGGGCTACGTCGAGCAGTTCCTCTACGAAGGCGACTCACCACTCGCCGAACGCCGCGCGGCGGCGCTGGCCCTAGACCCGTCCCTGCTCGCCGAGCTGCTCGGTCGCACAGAGCTCCGGGACCTGCTCGATCCCGAGGTGATCGAGCACACCGAGGCGGAGCTCCAGTGGCTGGTCGACGATCGGCGAGCCAAGCACACCGAAGGCATTGCCGACATGCTCCGGGTGTTGGGTCCGATGACGACAGACCAGGTGATCGCGCGCACCCGTCCAGAGGCAGCCGTGGCAGCCGGGCTGGCGGAGCTGGAGGCCGCGCGCCGCGCCGTCCGCGTCCGGATCGGCGGAACGGAGCGTTGGATCGCGGTCGAGGATGTGGGACGCCTCAGGGACGGTGTCGGTGTCCCCGTGCCCGTCGGTGTCCCAGTCGCATTCACCGAGCCGGTCTCCGACCCGCTGGGCGACCTGTTGGGGCGTTACGCGCGCACCCACGGCCCGTTCGCGACCGGCGACGTGGCCGGCGTCTTCGGCCTGGGTGCGGCTGTGGTTGACGAGGCGCTGCGAAATCGCGAGGACGGGCACACCAGAAGCGCCCCGGTGAGCGAC
>JBDUDR010000034.1:0-21595 GCA_040002845.1 Nocardioidaceae bacterium | reverse complement strand
CTCGTGGCGGCCGTCGGCGTCGCGGTGCTGGGGGCGTTCCTGGTGGTCGAGCGCCGACGAGAGTTCGCGATCCTCCGCACCCTCGGCGCGGACAGCAGGCAGGTGACCATTCCAACCGCGGTCGAGGGTGGCTTGGCGATCGCCGGTAGCCTGCTCTTCGGCATTCCGCTGGGACTGTTGCTCGGCACGCTGGCGGTGAGAGTGCTGGGACTGTTCTTTACCTTGCCACCGCCACTCCTCGCGGTGCCCGTCTGGACCCTGGTCGGTCTGGGAGCGCTCGTCGTGACGGCATCGGCAGCCGCCATGACGGTCGCCCTGCGTGCCGTCACCCGCGTACGCTCCGCCGTTGTCCTGCGCGAACCTTAAGCCTTTGCGCGCGCAAACCATCGCCGCTCGCCGGTGAGACAGCGCCGCCGAGCTGGCTTTCACCCTTGGCTTGTGCTCTGCGAGCCGGCATCGTTGGGCACGTGCGCCGGGGGCGGAGGGCTTCCCGCTGCTCGGGTCGGGGGCACGCCGTACGCGGCCTACCACAGCGCGGCCGATCTCCCAAGCGTCGTGCACATCACGCAGCTGAACCGCGTGGGACGACTCATGTGGGCGTGGCTCAACGGCTGAACGGTGGGTCGCTCGCGCGCCACATCCGTTGCAGCGTCTGTCGAGCCCGCGGCCCGTACGCCGGCCGCGGCGCGAAGTCGGCTCCGATGACGTACGGCTGAAACCTGGCTGCCATCAAGTCGTCGCCCCAGAAGACCAGCCCGAGGACGACGCCCTCCTCGGTCTGCTGAGAGAAGTCCATGTCGAAGATGAAGTTGCCGAGGCAGTTGACGATCAGGTGCCGCCGATGCATCTGGATGCCCTGGACCCAGTGCGGATGCCCACCCACCACCAGGTCGGCTCCCGCGTCGATCATCGCGGCACCGACCCTGCGCTGGTCTGGCACCGGGACCGTCGTGTACTGCTCGCCCCAGTGCGGCAGCGCTATCACGACATCGGTGCGGCGGGCCAGCGACCGGATGGTCGTGGTCAGCCGATGCAGATCACCGCGGTTCAACGGCCCCGTACGAGGACCCATGCGCACCTCGGCGACCCCAGGGTGGGTCGAGGTCGCCCGCGGCGTCTCACCGATCGCGTTGAACGCGACGAAGCCGAAGCGCAGTCCGTTTGCGCGAAGCACCACGGGTCGCCAGGCGGATCGGCCGTTCATCCCGGCCCCGACCCGCGTGATGGACGTCCGATCGATGCGATGCATCGTCTGGCGGAATGCCCGTGGCCCGAAGTCGCCCGTGTGGTTGTTGGCCAGCGAGAGCAGGTCGAAGCCGGCGTCGGTGAGGGCGGGCAGCACAGACGGGTCTGCCGCGAACGAGTCGCTGCCCTGTCGCGGTGCCCCGGCGGTGGACAGAGTGCTCTCCAGATTGCCGACCGTTAGGTCTGCCCGAGCCAGTCGTCGCTCCATCGGCCGCAAGGGTGCACCAGGATCACCGGCAGCAGTGGCAGCCTCACCGACCCGCCGGCCGAGCATGATGTCGCCGACGACAGTCACTGTGGTTACCACCGTGGCCGGCTTGCCAGACTGTGTGGTCAACGGGTAGCGGTCGGGGCTGCGCAGCGGATCCACCCCACCGACGCGGGCCACCTCCACCGTCGGGCGTACCTGCGTCGCCGGCATCACGGCAACGACCGCCGGGTTGCGCTCTGCCTGCCGGAGAGCACCTCGGCCACGGCGCACAAGCACCGCGCCGCCGGGTTGCCCAAGCTCCCCCCAGGTCATCCGGCGGTCGTGGACGAGTTCCCTGGCCTGTTCGAGATCGAGGTCCAGCGCTGGGCGATGCAGGTTGTAGACCAGCGCCAGCGGCTGGCGCGTCGTTGGCGACTCGCTCTGTTCATGCGATGTGTGCGGGCGCGACGCCTGAGGGTTCGCCGTCGTCGATCCGTCGTGAGCAGTGGACGAACATCCGATCAAGGCAGCCGCCGTGGCTGCCGCAACAACCAGGCGAGCACGGGAGGCGATCACGTGAACGACGGTACGCCGGAGCGGAGGCGGCCATGGGCCGCCGATCGCCAATGTTTGGGGTAACTCACCCGGGTCATGGCACGGGCGAATAACCCCAACCCCCTGGATCGGCCCACCAGAATAGGGCGCCCACTCACCAACTATGCTACGAGTAGTAGACAGTCGATCAACAGGAGTTGCACAGCCCATGTCTGGTCGGCCCCGGCGTGACCGCGGGCAGCTCGAGCGTGAGGTGCTGGCCGTCCTGGCCACCTCCGACAAGGCGATGACTCCGGCCGAAGTGCTCTCCGAGCTGGACGAGGGCCTCGCGTACACCACCGTGATGACCACGTTGGCGCGGATGGCGGGGCGCGGCATGCTCGATCGCGGGCGCGCCGGGCGCGCCTATGCCTATCGGCCGCTGCGCGATCCGGAGACGCTCACTGCTCGGCGGATGCGCAGGCTCCTGGAGCAGGACACCAACCGCGCGGGTGTGCTGGCCCGGTTTGTCGAGGAGCTGCGGCCCGAGGACGAGAGGGTCCTTGCTGCCATCCTTGACGAGACCGCAGAAGACTCGGCGGAATAGGTCGCTGAGTGTCCGTCGACATCTATCTCCCCCTCGTCCTCTCGGTGATCCTTGCCGTCGGGTCCGGCCCCCTGTCGAGGTGGTTGCGGCCTGCCGAATCTGTCCCGCTGCTCGCATTCGCCGGTCTCGTGACGGCTCTAGCGGCGGGCTTGTCGCTGTGCGTTCTCACGGTCACGACGGCCGCTCAGCTCCCAGCGATCGCCGCCGTTGGTCATTGGTCAGTCGTCGTGTTGCAGCCTGCCGTCCCGGTGCCGCTCCCGCTCGCTTGGGTGGCCGGCTCGGTGGTGGCGATCTTGGTGTTCGCCTCCGCTCGTCGGATGAGCCTCGGCGGCCAGCAGTTGTGGCTTGCGCGGCAGATCTCTCGAGATCTCGGCGGGCAGGCACGTGGGCTCGTGGTCATCGACGGGGATCGCGCCGAGGCGTTCGCGGTTCCCGGCGCGGGTGGCCGGGTCGTCGTTTCCACCGCGATGCTGAATGCCCTGAGTGGCCCCGAGCGACGCGTGCTGCTCGAGCACGAGGTCTCGCACCTGCGTCGCCAGCATCATCTGTACGTCCTCATCGCCGAGCTGTCCTCGGCCGCCAACCCGCTGCTGCGGCCACTCGCGGCGGCAGTTCGCTCCGGGGTCGAACGTTGGGCTGACGAAGACGCGGCCGCCTCAGTCGGTGATCGAAGACTGGCGGCTCGAGCGCTGGCCAAGGCCAGCCTCGCCCACTCGAACAGCTTGCGCAGCGGCTCCACCGGCTGGTCCACGCAGTGGTTGTCGCGGGCGGCGCTGGCAATGGGGGATCACGCGACGGTGGGTCGAGTGCGCGCGCTGTTGGCCCCCGAGCCGGCGCGCCGGAGGTCGGTGGCAGTCGCGCTGGCTCTGTTGGTCGTATTCGCGGGCACGAGTTCGATCGACCTGGCGGGGGACGCCGACTCGTTGTTCCACTCGGCCGAGGCCCCCGCGGTGAGCGGCCAGGCAGCCCCATAGTGCACGCTGCGTCTTGTGCCCTATAGTCCACGGGCATCGGAGTGGGCCATTGCTACGATTATGTTAGTAGTAGTAAAACTCCCGCTACTTGTTCTTGCGGCCGCACACAGAGAGCGCGACGTTGAGCCCAACTCACCGCACCTACCGCAGACTGGCCCGCGCGGCGGGGTCAGCGCTGCTCGCGGCCATCCTGATCGGCCTGGTGCTGCCCCGCGCCGCCGGGGTCGGCTGGCGGGACGCATTTGCTGCCATGTCGGGGCTCACGCTCGTCCAGCTGGCGGGTCTGGGCCTCATCTGGTTTGCCGGCATCTGGGCTCACTCGTTCGTTCTCCGGGCTGGCCTGCCAGGGCTCTCGTCCCGGAACGCGGTCATGCTCAACCTGAGCGGCAGCGCGGTGTCGAACCTTGTTCCCTGCGGAGGCGCGCTCGGGATCGGGTTGAACTACGCGATGTGCTCGTCCTGGGGCGTTACGTCGACGGAGTTCACGCTCTACACGCTGGTGACGAACCTGTGGAACGTACTCACCAAGTTGAGCCTTCCCACTGTGGCGCTACTCGCCATGTTGGCCATGGGCAACGTGACTGCCCCAACGGTTGTGCTGGCTTCCCTTGCGGCGCTGGCCCTGCTCGTCGGCCTGGTCACCGCGACCTGCGCCGTGGTGGCCAACGACACGGCAGCCCTCCGGGTGGGCGCGGTTGCCGACCTGGTGGCCCGCGTGATCTGCCGTGTCGCACGCCGCGGCCGGCCCAACGGGATCCAGGGGTTCCTCAGCGACGTGTGCCATGGGGGCCGGATCGTGATGCGCCGTGGTTGGCGGCAACTGACGCTGGGGATGCTCTCCTACTCGGTGCTGCAGGGGGTCCTGCTTTGGGCCGCCCTGTCGATGCTGGGCAGCACTCTTGGGCCCGCGCAGATCATGGCCGGGTACGCCACCGAACGAGTCCTGAGCATCGCCGTCCTCACCCCTGGTGGGTCCGGGTTGGTGGAGGTCGGCATGACCGCCGTACTGGTTGGGTTGGGAGGCGACCCGGTTGTCACCGTTGCGGGAGTCCTGGTCTACCGGGCGTTCGTCTTCGGACTCGAGATCCCGGCCGGCGCTGCGGCACTGGCGTGGTGGTTGTGGAGCCGATTGCGCTTGGGATCCCCGCCACACGTGGTCGCCCCACGGGCCGCCGTACGGGCATCGGCCCGCTGATGCGGATCGCTCACGTCACCGACTGCTACCTGCCACGGCTTGGTGGAATCGAGATGCAGGTACGCGATCTCGCGACCCGCCAGCAGCAAGCCGGGGAGGATGTCGAGATCATCACGGCCACCCCGGCCATCCCCGGCCTAGGGCTCGACTTCTCAGAGCCAGTACGGGTCCATCGGATGGCAGCCGGAGTCGCGCCGATGGCCCGGTCCATCGTCGCGGCGCTCGACGTACCGAACCTATTGCGGTCGGGGGGTTACGACCAGGTTCACGTGCATGCCTCGGTGATGTCACCGTTGGCCATCGGCGCCGCCGTGGCGGCTTGCCGGCTGGGTCTTCCCGCGGCCATTACTGTGCACTCGATGTGGTCGAGGCTCGGGCCACTGCCGCCGCTGGTGGTCGGGTCGCTTGGGATGCGGGAGGCGCCGGTCGCGTGGTCGGCAGTGAGCGAAACCGCCGCGCAGGCCGTTCGCCGAGCACTGGCGCGAGACTCGTGGGTGATGGTCCTGCCGAACGGGATCGAGGCCCGCGAGTGGCGGGTAGAGCCCTGTTCGCGACGCCCTGACGAAGTGGTGATTGCGAGCGTGATGCGGCTGGCGCCGCGCAAGCGCCCGTTGCAGTTGCTGCGCATGTTGCGTCGCGTGCAAGGGCTCGTTGAGCCCGATGTGCGAGTTCGCGCAGTCATCGTTGGCGGAGGCCCCGAGCGTGCGGCGCTCGACCGCTATCTGGCACGTCACAACATGCGATCCTCGGTGGATCTGACGGGTCAGCTCGACCGCGAGCGGATCCGCGACGTCTTCTCGCGGGCCGACATCTATGTCGCCCCGGCGGAGCTGGAGTCATTCGGCATCGCCGCCCTCGAGGCTCGTGCCGCCGGCTTGCCCGTCGTTGCCACCCGGCGTGGCGGCGTGGGGGAGTTCATCACACACGGTCGTGACGGCTTGCTCGGTTCGAACGACAGCGAGCTGGTCCATGCCATGACGACGCTGGCGACGCTCCCTGCGCTCCGGCTCAAGATTGCGGACCACAACCGGTTGAGGCCACCCCTGTTGAGCTGGGCATACACGTTGGGCCGCACCGCATTGTTGTACGAGACGGCTGGCCGGCTGGCTCCGAGAGGCAGGCTGCCGGTGCGGGCGGCGGGTCGCCGCGTTGGTCGCACCATCAAGACGGCGGCCAGATGATGTGTTCCCAGTCGTTCACGCTCGTCTCCTTCCACGCCCACCCGGACGACGAGGCTCTGCTCACGGGCGGCACGCTCGCGCGGGCCACGGCGGAGGGACATCGGGTCGTCCTGGTCGTCGCGACTGCGGGGGAGGCGGGACTGGCCGTCGAGGGGCTCCACGGCCAAGCGCTGCGCGACCGCCGACTCGCCGAGCTCCGGGAGTCGGCGAAGCGGCTTGGTTGCGCGCGCGTCGAGGTGCTCGGCTACCCGGACTCGGGTCTGGATGGCAACGGGTCGGGCAGCGGGACGCCCTTCGCGCGCACGGACGTCGAGCTGGCGGCTCAACGGCTGGCGCGGTTGCTCGCCGAGGAGCGGGCTCACGTGCTCACGATCTACGACGAGGCGGGAGGGTACGGCCATCCAGATCATGTGCATCTGCACCAGGTGGGTGTGCGAGCTGGTGCCCTTGCCGGGACCCCGGTGGTGCTGGAGGCCACCGTCGACCAGCGGTTGTTCCGATGGGCTCTGCGGCTGTTCGCCGGGTGGAGCCGACTCGCGAACGGCCCGCAGCCACCCGGCAGGAGGTCGGCATACACGCCTCGCAGCCAGCTGACGCACCGGATCGACGTGCGCCGCTACGTCAACCAGAAGCGAGGGGCAATGCGGGCCCATGCCAGCCAGCAGACCAGCGTTTCCGGGCCTCGGTCGCTGGCGCTACTGCTGCGGATTCCACCGCCGCTGTTTCGACTTTGGCTGGGGCATGAGTGGTTCGTCGAGCGGGGGCGCACCCCCATCGGTAGACCGCTCGATGACCTCTTTGCGACCCTTCGTCCGGGAGGTGGAGCATGACGACGACGCCCCGCCCAGTTGACTACGCCCGGCCTGCGTTGCTCGGGGAGCTCGCCGTCGTGTTCGGGCTCGTGATTGCCTACGATCACATACGCAACCTCGCGCAGTCTCGGCCGGTACCCTCCGCCACCGATGGAGCTCGCGTCCTCGACCTGGAGCGTTTGCTGCACCTCGACATCGAGAGGTGGCTGAACCTGTGGCTGGCGGGCCACGAAACCCTTGCGGTGGTTGCGAGTTGGTACTACCAGTTGCTTCATCTCAGCGTGACCATGACAGTCCTGCTGGCCTGTTACATATTCCGTCCTGACGTCTACCGCGCAGCGCGCGACGCGTTGGTCAGCATCAGCATGATCGGGTTGATGATCTTCTGGGTGTTCCCGGTGGCGCCGCCCCGCCTCTTGCCAGATGGCGGTTACGTCGACACCGCCGTGGCCACCGGGGTAGTCGGCCTGGTGGACTCTGCCTCTGCCAATCCCTACGCCGCGATGCCGTCGCTCCACCTGGCCTGGGCGGTGTGGTCGGTCATGTTCGCAGGCGTCCTGATCTCCCGGCGGTCCTTGCGGTGGTTGTTGTACGCGTACCCGGTTGTCACCACCATCGACGTGATGGCGACCGCGAACCACTACCTGCTGGACGCTGTCGCCGGGGCGGTGCTGGCGCTGCTGGCCGGCTGGGTCTGCCTGATGCGGCACACGGTGGCGTCAACGGGACGGAAGCAACAGGATGACTCGGGTGTGACTCTCGCCGACGGCTTGCAGGATCCGGCCGCCCTCCGCCTCCGCGAGACTGCTGGCCAGCGCCAGCCCTAGCCGTCCGGCCTGGGCACTCGGCTCAACGAAGCGCTCCGATGCCGCGGGCAATGGCAGGATGACGGACGACCCCTCGTCGATCACGTCTACCGCGACTGCGCCCGCACTCTCCCTTGCTCTGACGGTGACCGCGCCCTCGCCGTGCCGGTACGCGTTGTCCACCAGCACGTCGAGGATCTGTCGCGCGGCCGCGAGCGAGGCGCCGGGAACCGGCGGGTCTTCGAGGACTATTCGAAGGGGGCGCCCGGCGGCGGCCAGCAACCCATGCCAGCGTTCGTTGAGATCCGTGAGAAGACCCTCAACCCGCCACGGCCCCTGGGACCCACCACCGCTCCTGGCCAGCGCCAGCACCTCGTCAATGGTCCGTGCCAACTGATCGACCGACCGGATGGCCTCGTCCGTCGCCGTCCTGAGGGTGGTTTCGTCACCCCCGAGTCCGGCCTCGAGCTCCAAGCGCAGACCTGTCAGCGGCGTGCGCAGCTGATGGGACGCGCGCGCCGAAAAGGCCCGTTCCCGGGCGACCAGATCGCCGAGGCGCTCCGCAGTTTCGTTCAGTGCCTGCCCCGCCCGATCGATCTCAGGAACTCCACTGACGCCCGACCGGGCTGCGAAATTGCCTTGACCGAGGTCTGTCGCGACACCGGCGAGCCGAGACAGCGGCTGCGTCAGCCGTCTGCTCTGCGCCGCCGCCAGGCCCCCGGCGCAACCCGCCGCGACCAGCGCGATTCCGCCCATTCCTGCCCAGGTCCAACCGATGCGGCTACGCAACGCGGATCGGGCCGAGGCGGCACGGACAACCGCGATCACGCGTTCGCCGGAGGCTACTGGCACCGCTACCACGAGGTCCGTGTCGGTGGTCGCGGACGCGATTCGTCCGCTCATCGATGCGTTCAATGCTGGTTCGAGATGGGGCGGTCCTGCGCCCGTGACACGCTGCCCGCTGGCGTCGTACACGCCAAGCTCCTCGGGTGCATGCGTCGCCGGTAGCTCGACGGGGTCACCGCTCACATAGCTCGGCGAAACGGTGACGGCAGCTCGGAGTCCTAGCCGTTCCAGCTCGCTGCGCTCGTCCGCGGTGATGCTGTGATCGACGGCGAAGGCGAGCGGGATCCCGAAGACGGCGATCGCGAGGATCGCGGCGGACAACGCGACTACCAGGATCCGCCTGCGCACGCGTGCTCCTCCCTGTCACCTCGGCAGCAGTCTGCCCCCGGTCTGCCCGCAACGAAGGGTCAACGACCTGGCTGCTGCCGGATCGTGAAGCTTCTTGCCGTTAGTTCACCCTGGTTTGTCCGGGCTCTAACCGGTCTCCGCATAGCGTCGGAGCACAGTTCGGTCACCGGTCCACTCGACTGCTTCAGTCGCGATACAGGAGCCAAACATGCGGCAGCTATGCAAGGCCTCGATCAGAGTCTCACTCATCCTGACAGCCGGGATGCTCGTTTCCTGCGGAGGATCCAGCGGCCCTGCCAACTCACCGACAAGAGTCGAGACATCGGCTGCAGGTTCGAACGCATCTTCGTCTGGCACCCCGTCGACTCCGGGAACCCCGAGCAGCGCGCCGGCAACCGAGTTCAATCCCCCTGGCGACATCCCGGACAACCAGGTGTTCATCCCGTACGTCGCCCCGGGCGGAGCCGTTCGGATCAAGGTTCCGGAAGGCTGGGCACGCTCGACGACCGGCGGTGTCACGACGTTCACCGACAAGCTCAACAGCGTGAGCATCGAGGTGGTCACCAGCGCCACCGCTCCGACGCTGGACTCGGTCAGACGGCGCGAGGTTCCGCAGCTTCGCAGCTCTGTCTCGAAGTTCGCCCTTGGCCACATCTCGATGGTGAGCCGGAAGGCCGGCAGCGCGGTGCTCGTCACCTATCAACAGGACTCGAAGCCCGATCCTGTGACCGGCAAAGTGGTACGCGACGCCGTCGAGCGGTTCGACTTCTGGAGAGCCGGCAAGGAAGCCGTACTCACACTGAGCGGTCCTGTCGGGGCTGACAACGTCGACCCATGGCAGATAGTCAGTGACTCCCTGCACTGGACCGGGTCCTGATGGGAGTACGTTCGGCCGTCCAATCACTCGAGACCACCGACGAGTCTGCCGCCGGTCCCATCGTGACCGCCCGCAACCTGTACCGGTTCTTTCGTGCCGATGACGAGGAGACGCTCGCCCTGCAAGGGATCTCGTTGGAGCTACGTGCGGGGGAACTGGTGGCCGTGACGGGACCGTCGGGTTCGGGGAAGTCGACGCTGCTGGCCTGCCTGGCCGGCATCGACGATCCGTCGGGCGGCATGGTCTGGGTCGCAGGGAATCGCATCAGCCATGTGCCGGAAGTGGTGCGGGCGCCGCTACGAGCCCGCCACATCGGGCTCCTCTTCCAGTCGGGCAACCTGTTCCCGCACCTCTCCGTCACTGACAACGTGCGACTCTCCCGGTCACTGGTGCGAGGTCGAGACAGAGCCGATGACCGTGACGTGCTGGAGTCGGCCGACATCAGGCATCGGGCCGCGAGTTACCCCCACCAGCTGTCGGGCGGCGAGGCGGCGCGAGCGGGCCTGGCGGTGGCGCTGGCCAACCACCCCGAGGTGCTGCTGGCGGACGAACCGACGGGCGAGCTGGATGGAGAGTCGGAACGGCGGTTGCTCGAGCTGCTGCGCCAACATGCGGCGAGCGGAGGTGCCGTCGTGGTGGCCAGTCACAGTCCTGCCGTGCGCCGGATCGCAGACCGGGTGTTGCGGCTCGAGGACGGCCGGGATGTGTCGTGAGCGAGAATGTGCCACTGCTGACCTGCACCGGTGTCTCGCGCACGTTCGGCACCGGGCACACCGCGGTGGTGGCCGTCCACTCGGTGGACTGCGAGATACCCGCTCGTGGGTTGATCGCTGTCACGGGTGCATCGGGATCGGGCAAGTCGACGTTGCTGCATCTGATGGCGGGACTCGATCGCCCGACGGTAGGGGATCTGAGCTGGCCGGGTCTGCAAGACGATGACGCAGATCCGCGAGCACAGATCGGACTGGTCTTCCAGGGTGCGAGTCTCATGCCCGCCTTGACCGCGATCGAGAACGTCGCATTTCCGCTGGTGCTCAGAGGAATCGCAGACGTCGCAGCGCGTGAGGTGGCACACGACACGATGGACGTCCTCGGCATCGTCGAGCTCGCCGCCAAGCTGCCCGAGGAGCTGTCCGGCGGGCAACTGCAGCGAGTGGCGATCGGCCGCGCGCTCGTCACGCAACCTCGGTTGCTCCTCGCCGACGAACCCACTGGTCAACTCGACCACGGGACGGCACTTGACGCTATGGAAGTCATCCTCGGCAGCGCCGCGGAGACCGGGGCCGCCCTGCTGGTCGCCACCCACGACCCGGTGGTCGCGGACATGCTTCCCGTCCGTTGGCGGATGAGTGCCGGTGGGCTGGACACCGACCCGTCACTGACCGTCCGGGCTGGTGCGTCGTCGTGAGCCTGCTTTGGCTCAAAGGGCTGTTGACTCGGCGAGCGGGACGGCTGCTCGCGGCATCGGCAGGCATCGCCTTGGCGGTCGCGCTGCTGGCGAGTCTCGGGAGCTTCCTGGCCGCATCCAAGGCGACCATGACCCAGCGGGCAGCTGCTGGCGTCGCTGTCGACTGGCAGGTTCAGGTCCAACCCGGCACGGAACCGGCCACTATCTTGAAGGCAGCGGCGGGCCAGGCCAGCACCGTGCTGGCGCTCCCAGTGGGCTTCGCCGACACCACCGGGCTGCAGGCGACTGTTGGAGGGACAACGCAGACGACGGGACCCGGGAAGGTGCTCGGACTGCCGCCAGGCTATCTGGCCGGCTTTCCTAGGAGCGTGCGATTGCTGGCCGGCTCGCTGCATGGGGTGTTGGTGGCACAACAGACTGCCGCCAATTTGCACGTGCAGCCAGGAGATCGGGTACGGCTGGGTCGCACTGGGATGCATCCGTTTGTGGTCACTGTCGCCGGTGTTGTCGAGCTGCCCCAGGCCGACTCGCTGTTCCAACGGGTTGGACAGCCAACGCAGAGCCAGCCCCAGGCTCCGCCGGACAACGTCGTCCTGCTGCCGCAGGCCATCTTCACCAGGGCATTCAGCGAGCTCGCCAAGACCCGCCCCGATCTGGTGAGTACGCAAATCCATGTTCGCCGTGACCGGCAGTTGCCGAGCGACCCTTCGGCGGCGTACACCACGGTGACGCAAGCGGCCAACAATCTGGAGGTCTCCGTTGCGGGGGCGGCGCTCGTCGGTGACAACCTCGGCACCGCTCTCGGTGCAGCACGCGAGGATGCGCTGTATGCCCAGGTGTTGTTCTTGTTCCTAGGCGTTCCGGGCGCGGTGCTGTCCGCGACCCTGACGTGGGCTGTCGCCGGCGCTGGTGCTGATCGCCGGCGGCAGGAGCAGTCGCTGCTTCGGTCCCGGGGATGTTCGGGCCGAAGGCTGCTACTGCTGGCCGCGCTGGAAGCGACCACGGTTGGCGTCCTTGGGGGTGTCATCGGCCTGGCTGGGGCGGCTTTGATCGGGAGGTCAGCCTTCGGATCCGCCGGGTTCGGCACCACCGCGACTGGTGCGGTGATCTCTGCCGGATTGGCATTCCTGGTGGGGTTGGGCATCGCCGCGGCCACAGTTGTGCTGCCTGCGCGTCATGAGCTCGCCGTCGCGACCACGTACCAAGGCCGCTCGATCGTGCGGCGACCCCAGCGGCCGAGCTGGATGCGCTTCGGGCTCGACGGCCTCCTGCTGGTCGGGTCGTTGGCGATCTTCTGGGCCACCAGCCGCAGCAAGTACACGCTGGTGCTGGCACCCGAAGGCGTACCGACTATCTCGGTCAGCTATTGGGCCTTCCTGGGGCCGGCGCTGTTGTGGGCAGGCTGCGCGATGCTGGCGTGGCGGATCGCTGACCTGGTGCTCGACCGAGGGAAGCTGCTCGTCGCGTGGGTCCTGCGACGGTTCGTCGGCTCGGTCTCGACCACGGTCGCCCTCTCCATGTTTCGTCAGCGCCGTGTCATCATCCGCGCGACCGTCCTGGTCACGCTTGCGATCTCCTTCGCGGTTTCCACCGCGACGTTCAACGCGACCTATCGCCATCAGGCCGAGGTCGATGCCCAGCTCACCAACGGAGCCGATGTCACAGTCACGGAGTCGCCGGGGGCCCACGTACTACCGGGAGCCGCCGCTGCACTTGCACAAACTCCTGGCGTGCGGGCCGTGCAGCCCCTGCAGCACCGGTATGCATATGTGGGAGCCGATCTGCAAGATCTCTACGGGATAGACACGAGTGCCATCACGTCCGCGACATCGCTGCAGGATGCGTACTTCCAAGGCGGCTCGGCGGACCAGCTGCTCAGCAGGCTGGCGCACCGGCCGGACGGCATCTTGGTGAGCGCCGAGACGGTCAGCGACTTCCAGCTGACTTTGGGCGACCAGCTGAAACTGCGAGTCCTGAGTGGCACGTCCCAGCAGTACGTCACCGTTGTGTTTCACTACGTCGGGATCGTCAACGAGTTTCCGACCGCTCCCAAGGACAGTTTCCTGGTCGCGAACGCGTCCTACATCGCGGCTCGGACGGGTGACCCGTCTGTTGGGGCATTCCTGGTCGACACCGGAGGCACACATGTCGGCCGCGTCGCCGCGGAGATACGGTCACAGGTGGGCACCACAGCTAAGGTGACCGATGTCAACTCGGCCCGTGGACTGGTTGGATCGAGCCTGACGTCTGTGGACTTGTCGGGGCTGACGACGATCGAGCTGGGGTTCGCCATCGTGCTGGCGGCTGCCGCCGGCGGCCTGGTCGCCGCGCTCGGGCTGACCGAGCGCCGTCGGAGCCTAGCGGTAGCCGCCGCTTTGGGGGCCAGCCGTCAGCAGCTTCGAGGCTTCACGCTCGGCGAGTCGGGGTTCGTCGCGCTCGCTGGACTGGTCTGCGGCGCGCTCGCCGGCTGGGGATTGTCCAGCATGTTGGTCAAGGTACTGACTGGGGTGTTCGACCCACCACCGGCTCATCTCGCCGTCCCGTGGGGCTACCTCCTGGTCGTCGCAGCCAGCTCGGCGGCTGCGATCTTCGTCGCGTCCGGCCTCGCGATCCACCGGCTGCGCGGCCATCTGCAGGAGGATCTGCGTGAGTTGTGACGGATCCGCGGACCGCTTCGTAGGCTGTGGGGATGGCTGACCTGCTCCTGGTCGAGGACGACCAACGAATCGGTCAAGTGCTCCAGTCGGCGCTTGCCGCGAACGGGCATGACGTCGCTTGGCAGCGTACCGGAGCCAGCGCGCTCCAGGCGGCTACCGACCGGAACTTCGACCTCGTACTGCTCGACCTCGGGCTGCCCGACATTGATGGGATTGACCTCTGCCGAAGCTTGAAGGCGCAGCAGCCTGAAGGCGTCCTTGTCATCCTCACTGCCCGTCGCGAGGAGATGGACGTGGTGGTCGGTCTCGAGGCCGGTGCCGACGACTACCTCACCAAACCGTTCGGCCTCACTGAGCTGCTCGCCCGAGTGCGCGCTCACGTGCGCCGGGGGTCTGCCCGAGGGTCCCGGGTCGAGTCGTACGAGTGTGGCGACCTGTTGGTGGAGCCCTCAGCGCGGCGCTGTCGTATCAAAGGAACGGAAGTCGCACTGCGCGCGAAGGAGTTCGACCTGTTGGAGCGGCTCGCGGCCGACGCGGGTCAGGCGGTGAGCCGGGAAACCCTGATGGCCGACGTGTGGGACGACAACTGGTTCGGATCGACCAAGACGCTGGACGTTCACATAGCCGCTCTGCGGCGCAAGCTCACCGATCGCGCGAACGCCCACGACCCGCCGGCCCGCATCCCCCGGATCACCACGCTGCGTGGTCACGGATACCGCCTTGAGGCTGAGCCCACCTAGCAACCGTAGGCGCCCCACCAGGCGCGTGCCGCGATCCGACACTTATTCGGCGCGATCCGACACTTGTTCCAGCAATCCGAACCTTGATTCGCACGGTACGAAAACTGCCCCACGAAGGGGTGTGATGATTCAACCTTCAACACTAGGGTTGCGCCGAGGCGCGGATGCGGCTCAGCCCAAACGATGGAGGTCGTTTCATGGACGTTGTTCTGCTGATCGGTCGGATCTTGTTCTCGATTGTCTTTCTCTCTGGGGCGGTGGGTCACTTCACGCAGACCGCCGCGATGGCAGGATACGCGGAGTCCAAGGGCGTGCCCTCGGCCAAGCTGGCGGTGCAGGGTGGTGGGGTGCTGCTCGCGCTCGGCGGCATCTCCGTGCTATTCGGGCTCTGGGGCGACCTCGGCGCCATCCTGCTGGTCATCTTCCTGGTGCCCACCGCCATCATGATGCACGCGTTCTGGAACGAGACCGACGCCACGGCACAGCAGATGGAGATGGTCCAGTTCACCAAGGACATCTCGCTGGCTGGCGCGGCGCTGGCCTTCGTGTGGGTGTTCTCGTTCGAGGGCATCGACCTGACCCTCACCGGTCCGCTGCTCGGCCTGCGCTGACATCGGCGCCGCGTGCGCCCCACTACGCCGTGCCGGTACCGGGGTTCACAGTCCCCGGAGCCGCAGCACGACGCCGCCGTGGTCGGACGGCCAGAGTCCGGTCGCAGGGTCGCGGTCGGTCACGTCGGTGCCGGTGACCTCGCCGCGGTCCACGCGCAGCGGGCCGCCACTCGACGTACGTCCGAAGACCATGTCGATGCGGTGGTCGAAGCCGGCCGCGGTCGGGTCATTGACCAGCTCGGACAGGCCTGACGTCCAGCCCTCTTCGGCAGGCGCGAACTGGAGCCATTCGTCGGTGAACCCTCCGGCTCCGGTGATCAGATTGTACGGCGCATTGTGCGGCACGTGGTCGATGGGCTTGATCGAGTTGTTGAGCGGGTCGGAGTTGCAGTCACACACGAACACGGTGGTGCGGTCGGCCGCCGGTGCGTTCGCAAGGAGCTCCTGGGCCTGGGCCAGTGCGAGGTCGGAGCTGAACGCCTCGAGGTGAGTGTTGACGAACCGGAATCGTGTCGCGCCGGCCCGGACATCGACCCACTGGTAGCCGCGGTCGAAGCGCAGGGTCACCCCCGCGACGGTGACAGACAGGTTGTTGGCGTAGATCGCGTTCCCGGTGCCGGTCGCTGACAGCCCGTCCTCGACGTGCATCAGCACCACGTCACGCATGGTCAGCCGGACGTCGCGAGCGTCCGCGCCCATGGTTCCGTCGAACGGGCTGCCGGTGAAGCTGGGCGCCTCGACGTCGGCCCGGTTACCGATCGACACGGCGGTGTACTGCTCCCCGCGTGCGGCCAGGGCGTGGAGCAGGATCTGCAGGAAGTCGTAGTCGACGGTCGTCGCGTTCGGTACCCCGACCTGGTCGAGCTGGAGCGGTCCGGACCGCCACAAGGCGACCTCCTGGAGCCCGATGAGGTCCGGCTCGGTGCTGGTGATCTCGCCGGCCAGCAGTTGTGCCCGTACCGGGAAGCTGGTCTGGTCCACGATCGCCCGGGTCACGTACGTCGCGTTGCCGAGCGCGACCAGGATCTCCTGGGGCGTCTTGCCCTCGGCCTCGGCCGTGAGTGCAGCCTCCACCGGGCGGTTGATGTCCGCGCCTAGATAGAGGTTGCGGGTCATCACCGTGACCGGTTTGGCGGGCCTCGGCTTTGCCTCCGCTGTCCCCCCGGCGAGCGGTACGACGACCAGGCTCAGCGTGGCCGCGAGGGCGAGGATGCGTGCACGAAGTGTCATGGAGTCCCTCCCAGGAGCGTCTCATCGATCCTTGCGCCTGCTACCCGGGATGTCCATGGTCAGCGTGCCATTCGCGATCACGTGCCTTCCGGCCCGTCGTACTCCAGCAGGCGCTCGAGCAACCGTCGGATCGGCGGGAATAAGTGTCGGATCGCGCGGAATAAGTGTCGGATCGCGGGTCAGGAGGACTTCATGCTGCCGATGTGCTCCGGTTTGAAGTTGGGGAAGACCCTGCTCAGGTTCAGTGCGGGGAACCGCGCCTTCAAAACCTCCGAGAGCACGCTGCGATAGTCATGTGTCACGGCCAGGTCGCCGTCGATCAGCTTGCCGGCGCTCAGTCCCGGCCAGCTGCCATGAACCTTGCCACCAGCCACACCAGCACCGAACATCAGCATCACGTTGCCGTACCCATGGTCGAGCCCGTAGTCGCCGTTCTCCTCCACCCGCCGGCCGAACTCACTCAGCGTCACCACTGTGACCTTCGACGCGAGGCCACCGAGGTCCTTGAAGAAGGCCGCCATCCCGTGGGCGAACTCATCGACGGTGTTGAGCATGGCGCCCCACTCCATCGTGCCCAGCCCGACATGCATGTCCCAGTTGCCGTAATCGATGGTGACCACTTCCGCGCCCACGTCAGCTCGCAGCATGGTGGCCGTTTGAGCCAGCGAGCGACCGAAGTCTCCATCGGGATACTTGGCACCGTTGTGCGGAGGCGCGGTGCTTCCTGCGAGCCGCGCCAGCGAGTCCACCACCTTCATCGCCGAGCGGGCGCCACGGCCCAGCGCACCGTGCTTGTCGTCCCACAGCTGATGCCTGGCCCGCACCGTGCGCCGGTGCCCCTCGGGATCACTCGGGCCCGGCATCTGCAGGTCTTTCAGCCGAGTCGTGGCGAGCACCGGTTGCGGACCGTACAGCGATGTCGGGACCAGCGAAGCCCCCATCTGCACGGCCTGCTGTGGCCGCCGGTCGTGGTCCAGCCCGATCATCCGATTGAGCCAGCCACGCCGTTCCGACGAACCGGGGTCCGCATCCTCGATCTCCTCCATCGCAGAGAAGTGGGACCGGTTGGGATGGGGGAGCCCGACTGCGTGCACGGCCCCGAACGTGCCCTGGTTCCACATCGGCGCCAGAGGCGCCATCTTCGGATGCAGCCCGAACATCGCATTGGACGCGACCAGCCGGTTGGCCGGGATGGCGATCCGAGGCCGCGCCTGCAGATAGCCGGGATCTCCGTGCGGCACGATAAGGGATAAGCCGTCGGCACCGCCCCGCAGGCTGACCACGATCAGGACATTGTCGGCGGAGCCGCCGGCCGCCAGCGCCACCTCGCGGAACACGGTTCCGGTCACACCAGCCCATGTCGTGACGCCAGCCGCTACGGCTAGCCCGAGGAAACGCCGTCGCTCCAGGCCGGACGCGGCCTGGCACTCGGGGCAGCCCTGGCCGCCTTGCAAGACTTGATCTGCCATGCCTACCTCACCTAGTCATGTGAGTCGGGGTGTCCAGGACGGTGTGCAGAAGTCGCGGCATCTTCCAGACCAGCAACGGGTGGTCTTGGGTGATCCGCTCGTGACGTTTGATCTCGGTGGCGATGCACGCAGCTTGCAGCAGGCTGTCGCTGGCGGGCCGGGCCAGGATCTGCCGCGAGACAAGGTCAAGCACCTCGTCGAACCGGGCAGGCAACCGTGGCATCCATTCCTTAGGTGTCCGGTAGTGCACGGCGGTCGTCGGGTACCAGCCACCCGCAATGTTGTGGTGGACGCTCCACGAGCCCAGCACCCTGCTCACCGATGACCAGGTCTGCGCGGCATCCGGGAAACCGTCGGGACGTGGCCAGTTGAACGGCTTCTGCCCCATCACCTCCGCCTGGTAGAGCACGGCGGTGGCGAAGTCCGAGTCCTTACCTGAAGGCTTCTTGGCTCGAACCCCGGCGACGCGCATGGTGGCCACCAGATCCTCGCTCGGCGTGCGAGTCTTCGCTCCCGCCGAGCGTTTGAACTCGCGATGCTTGACCAGGGCCCGCAGCGTCGCCTTGATGTCGGTCCCGGAGTGATGGAAGACCTTCGCGATGTCGGCCACCACGTGTGGCGAGGGCTCGTCAGAGATGAACCTGGTAGCCAGCCGCAACGCGATCCGCCGCGCGGTCAGCGGGTGATGGGCCAGGTAGTTGAGGTACGCAGCGGTGACCGGACGGCCGTCGTGCTTGCGGTTGGCACTGTGGAACCCCAGGATCCCCACCTTGCCGACGTGGTGGTCGGCCGGTGAGTAGTAGGGCTTCCAGGTGTGCCACATGTCCACTCGGTACCCGGTGAGGATCTGCGCCGACTGCTTGACATCCGCTTCGCTGTAGCCCGCGAGCCGGCCGACGGTGTGCAGCTCGAGAAGCTCGCGACCCAGGTTCTCGTTCGGGTTCACTCTCGTGGACTCGGCGTTGTCGAGGTAACAGCCCATGGCCGGGTGAGTGATCGCAGCATGGAGCATCTTGTCGAACCTGCCGAGGGCGTGGTGCCGGATTATCAGGTCGTACCCACGCCGATGCGGCCAGGCCTTCTCGTCCGGCACCGGCACGTGGAGCAGGTTCGACCAGAACTCGGTCATCACCTCCAGCAGTTGTCGTCGGCTGTAGATCCGGCGCAGCAACGTCCAGCGGGCCAGGTCGGCATTGACATCCCAGCCGGTGAAGTTGCCGTGCTGCACGTGCTGCCACAGCTCGTGTGGGCTGTAGCTGCGCGTCTTGTACCAATGCGTGAGCCCATTCGCGAACTCGTCACGGATCTTGTGGGGTCTCATCTGGTGCTCCAGCCAGTGGTGAGACCCGCCATGGGATGTGCATTCGTGCGCAAGAGCTGGAGTGATGCCGTAGCTGAACCTGTTCAGCAGGTGTCGCGCCGCTGCGTCCACGAACTCCTCCTCGAACCACACTGCGTAGTAGATCCATTACAGACCGCTGTGCGACGTATTGTCGGTAGAAACGCCATTTCTCCTTATTTTTTGGGAATTACTCTGTGTAGCGAATGCCGGGGCGACTCTCGTTTTGCGTCGGGTTGGCGTGGACCGTCACCATGGTCCGATGCCGTTGGAGCCACGGGACGTCTATCTCGCACTCGACCTCGCCCTGCGGGTCGGCGAGGTCGTGCTCTCGAGCGGAGCCGGCGCCGCCGACACCCAGGCCACGATGCTCTCGGTCACGGCCGCCAGCGGACTGCGGGGTTGCGCGGTGGACGTCAATTTCGATGCGCTGTCGGTGTCGTACCAACCCGCGCCCGATGCGCCTCCGACGACTCAGGTACGCCAGGTCGCCTATCGCAGCCGCGACTACTCCCGGCTCGCAGACGTCGACCAGCTGGTCCGCGAGCTGAGCCGTGGTGAGGTCGAGATGCCCGAGGCCAGGCGTCGGTTGTCGACCATCACGTCCGCGGCTCACCCGTACCCGCGCTGGTCCGTTACGTTCGCGCTGGGATTCATGGCCGCCGGGGCGGCCCTGGTGATCGGAGGAACCTGGCTGGTCGTGCTCGCCGCTTTTCTCGGAGCAGCCGGCATCGACCGGATCAACAAACTGATGTCGAGAACGCGGTGGCCGGCCTTCTACCAGCAGGTGGCGGGGGCGCTGTTCGTCTCGGTACTGGCGATCTCCTTGCATGCCATGCATGTACGAGCCGATCCGTCACTGGTGATCGGGTCGGGGATCATCGTGCTGCTGGCCGGGATCGCACTGGTGGGCGCGATCCAAGATGCGCTGACGGGTTTCTACGTAACCGCAACCGCACGGTCCCTCGAGGCTATGTTGCTCACCGGGGGCGTCATCGCCGGGGTAAGCGGTGGTCTGACCTTTGGCGACAAGATCGGCCAGGACCTGCAGATCGAGGTCTACATCTCCCACATCTCGGACTGGCCTCTGAGCTTGCTCGGCGGCGCTCTAACCGCCGCGGCATTCTCGTACGCCTGCTACGCCCCGCTGCGTTCGCTGCTACCGAGCTCGATAGTCGGCCTGCTCGGGACCGCGGTCTACCTGGCTACCGTCGAATGGGGCTTCGGCATCGCGTGGGCCTCCGCGATCGCTGCCATCGCGGTCGGGGTCTTCAGCTACTCGCTGGCCGGTCGCGTACGCGTTCCGCCTCTGGTGGTGGTGGTCGCTGGGATTGTTCCGCTGCTGCCCGGACTGACCATCTACAAGGCGCTGTTCCAGCTGTCCAAGGGCAACATCGTCGGCCTGATCAGCTTCGCAACCGCTGCCACCATCGCCGTCGGCCTGGCCGCTGGAGTGCTGCTCGGCGAGTACATCGCCCAACCACTCAAGCGAGAGGCGCGCCGGATGGAGACCAGACTGGCCGGTCCCCGGCTGGTGGGGCCGTTCCGTCCCCGCAGCGCTCGTGCCGAGCGCAGGGCCGCCCGCCGCGCACGCGGAACGTAGCGAATCACGCCACCTGCTCAGCGGTACGCTGCGGGCGTGAGCGCGGATCGTGGTGCCGATCCATCGCCGGTCGATCCGTACGCTTTGGCCGGCCAGGCCGCGGATCGGCTGCGCACCCTGACCGGAGTCGACAGGTACGAGGCGTTCGTGGTCCTCGGATCCGGCTGGGCGGCCGCCGCTGACGCAATCGGTGAAGCTCACGACGTCATCGCGATGGAGTCCCTGCCCGGATTCCTCGCCCCCGTCGCTGAGGGCCACGTCAACCAGATCCACTCGATCGCGGTCGACGGCCATCCCGTCGTGGTCTTCGCCGGCCGGACCCACCTGTACGAGGGTCACGGGCCGGCGTCGGTCGCCCACGCGGTGCGTACCGCCGCAGCCGCGGGATGCCGGCTCGGCGTACTCACGAACGCGAATGGCTCGCTGCGAGAGGACTGGTTGCTTGGCACGGGTGTGCTCGTTGGCGACCATCTCAACCTCAGCGGGACCTCGCCCTTGGTGGGCGCGAGGTTCCTCGACCTCACGGATGCCTGGTCGCCGCGGCTGCGGCGGATCGCCCAGCTGGCAGACCCCGACCTGCGGGAAGGTGTTTACGCGATGCTGCCAGGGCCACAGTTCGAGACATGGGCCGAGGCGTTGGCGCTCCGCAAGCTGGGTGCGGACATTCTCGGGATGTCTACTGTCCTCGAGGCGATCGCCGCGAGAGAATTGAATGTCGAACTGCTTGGAGTCTCGGTGGTCACCGCGATCGAAGGCAGTCCGGATGGGATCGACCCGGAGCAGGTCGTCGCCATCGGAGCTGAAGCGGCCAAACGGCTGGCACCGGTGATCGCGACCGTGATGAGGGAGGGACTCACATGAGTGCAGATCCGATGGTGACCGAATCGGGTACGTTCTCGATCGAACAGAACGGTCTCGATGTG
>JBDUDR010000033.1:0-21646 GCA_040002845.1 Nocardioidaceae bacterium | reverse complement strand
TCGGTGCGCAGCTCGAGCAGGTGGCGGTACGCCTCACCCACCAAGGGGCCTGGCCCGATCCCGAGGATCTCCATGATCTGCGTCCCGTTGAGATCGGGTCGCAGGGAGGCGAGCTCCTCCTGTTCCGAGAGCCGCGTTATCCGCTCCTCCAGATCGTCGTAGGTCCGGCTCAGCATCTCGGCCTTGCGCCGGTTGCGGGTGGTGCAGTCGGCCCTGGTCAGCACGTGCAGCCGCTCCAGCTCACGACCGGCGTCGCGTACGTACCGCCGGACGGCGGCGTTGGTCCATCCTCCCGAGCCGTACCCGTGGAATCGCAGGTGAAGCTCCACCAATCGGCTCACCGCTTCTACCTGGTCGTTGGGGAAGCGCAGCGCACGCAACCGCTTCCGAGCCATCGCCGCGCCGACCATGTCGTGGTGGTGGAACGTCACCGAGCCGTCGGGCAAAAACCGCCGGGTGCGGGGCTTCCCGATGTCATGCAGCAACGCTGCCAGCCGAACCACCAGATCCGGCCGGCCGGAAGAGAGCCGCGACTCCAGCTCGATGGCCCGTTCGAGCACCGTCAAGCTGTGTTCGTACACATCCTTGTGTCGATGATGCTCATCGCGTTCGAGTCGGAGGGCCGGCAGCTCCGGGATCACGTGCTCGGCAAGTCCGGTCTCGACCAGCAATCGCAGTCCGCGACGCGGCTGGGACGACAGCACCAGCTTGACGAGCTCGTCGCGCACCCGCTCCGCCGAGACGATCTCGATCCGCTCGGCCATGCTGGCCATCGCCTCCACCACTGCCGGGTCAGTGTCGAAGCCGAGCTGCGCCGCGAATCGCGCCGCCCGCAGCATCCGCAGCGGATCATCCCCGAACGACTGCTCTGGGGTGAGCGGCGTACGCAACACCTTCGAGGCCAGATCGTTCAGACCACCGTACGGGTCGACGAACTCACGAGCGGGCAGCGCCAGCGCCATGGCGTTGACGGTGAAGTCTCGGCGGCCGAGATCCCCGGTCAGCGAGTGGCCGAAGTCGACCGCCGGCTTGCGTGAGTCGGGGTCGTACGCCTCGGAGCGGTAGGTCGTGATCTCCAGCACCCGGTCGCCCATCCGGGCTCCGATTGTGCCGAAGGCCCGGCCCACGTCCCACACGGCCGAAGCCCAGCCGCGTACCAGCCGCTCCGTCACCTCGGGAAGGGCAGAGGTGGCGAAGTCCAGATCCGGCCCCAGCCCGCCCATCAATGCATCCCGTACAGAGCCACCGACCAGAGCGATCTCCTCGCCGGCAGCCTGGAACCGCCCGCCCAACTCATCCACCACCGGCGCGATCCGTAACATCTCGCGGACCGCGTTGCGCTGGACGTCGGAGAGACGTTCATGGTTCGCGGGCGAGGAAAGGGAGCCAGGCACAAAAACACATCGTATTGACGGTTAGCATCGGATGCGTGCCCCGCCCGTCCCCGGATGCTGGCGTGAGCCGGTCCGCGCGGAAGTTTCGAGGCATCCTCGCGATGGTCGGTCTCGCGGCGGCCGTCGCCGCCACCCCTCTCGCGGTGACGCCGACTGCACCACGCGCCAGCGCCACGGTCGACTCCCACGAGACGCGGAGCCCAGACGGCGGGATGCCCGGCGAACACGGTCCGCAACGGGCCGCTCGCGCGAGCCGATCGGTTCTCATCCACCCCGACCCGCTGACCGTGACGATCACATCCATCAGCCCGTCGACGCTGGTTCCTGGTGAGCCGGTTTCGGTGTCGGGCACGATCACCAACCACGACAAGGCGGCTTGGACGACGGTACGCACCTACCTCGTACTCTCTCCGACCCCGATGACGAGCGAGCAACAGATCACGGACGCGCTGAAGAGTGACCCGGCAAGCGATGTTGGCCCGCGGATCATCGAGAGCAAGCCCAACCAGAGCTGGGACGAGATTCCCTCGCTTCCGGCCGGCCAGTCGGCCACCTACTCACTGGAGATCCCCTACCGTCAGCTCGGAATCAGCGGCCAGGCGGGCATCTACTGGCTCGCCGTTCATGTGATCGGAACCCATCCGGACGGCACACGGCCCGGCACCGCCGACGCCCGAGCGCGAACCTTCATCCCGTTGGTTCCCGACAGCCCGAAGCCAGCCCCCGTCAACGTCTCCGTCGTCTGGCCGATCACCTCACCGGTGCGGCAGCGCGGCTCGGGGGTGCTGCTGGGCGACCGCCTTGGCGCCTTGATGGAGCCCGACGGCCGGCTTGACCGCATGGTCCAGATGGGCCGCGGCGCCCAGAACTCCATCACCTGGCTGATCGATCCCGCGGTCCTTCGCGCCGCACACGCGATGGCGCGCGGCTACCAGGTCAACTCACTCGAACCAGCCGACGGCGCGGAGTCCGGAGCCGTACCAGGCGAGCACTCCGACGCGGGGAAGGTTTTCGCAGACAACCTGGTCAGCGCGGCAACGGGACGAGAGCAGTACGCCATCCCGTTCGGCGACATCGACGTGGGGGCGGTCGTGCGCGCTCACCGGGGTCAGCTCCTCGAAACCGCAGCGGCCACGTCGCAACAAGTGCTCGCCGACAACGGCATCCCGGCGGAAACCATCAACTGGCCCTCCGGTGGGGAGGCGGACAAGGCGATGGTCCTCGCGGCAGGTCGGACCGGGTTCATCGCCTCCCTGCTCTCCTCCGGCGTGCTTCCGCAGTGGTCCCCACATACCGGGTCGCTGATCAACGTACAAGGGGCCGGCGGATCCGCCCGCGCCGTGATCTACGACGCGAACGTCTTCGAGGGTGGGCCAGGCCCGGGTGATGTCAACTCGGCCATTCAGGTGCGGCAGCGGCTGCTGACCGAGGCAGCGCTCGACGTGCTGGCCGCCCATCCGCCGCAGTCGCTGGTGGTTGTTCCTCCGCGCCCGTGGGATCCGGGACCCGACTGGAGCGCGGCAGGTTTCTTCACCGGCCTCAACGTGCCATGGCTCAAGCTGACCCCGCTCGTCGACACGCTCAGCCAGACCTCTGCCACCTATACCGGTGAGTTCGCCTACTCAGCCGGCAATTCACTAGACGAGCTGGCCCCGTCACTCGTTGACTCGGTGAGCCGACTGCGCCGTGCATCGACGACCTTGACCGAGCTGCTCGCGAACTCTGGTGAGGTCCAGTCGTCGTACGACCGGATGATCTCGCTCGACCTGTCGGTGAACTGGCGCAATCAGGCGGCCGCCGTCGCGCAGCTGATCGCCCGGCAGACCGCGCACGCGCGCGGCGGCCTCGGTCACCTCGGCGTGCAGTCCGCACAGTCGGTGACCTTGTCCAGCAGCAACGGCAGGTTCCCGGTCACCGTCAGCAATGGCCTGGACCGCGCCGTGACCGTCGCCCTGAGCGCAAGCCCCGCCGACCCTGCCCTCGAGCTCACGGTGCCCAAACCGGTCACCATCGAAGCCGGAGAGAGGGTGCAGCTTCAGGTGCAGGCCCGGTCTGACCGGGTGGGACTGACCACCGTGTTCGTTCGCCTGCAGACCTCAGATGGCCGCACGTTCGGGATCACCCATCAGCTCAGCGTGCGCACCACCCAGTACGGCGTGGTCGGCTGGGTCATCGTCGGATGCGGATTCGCGGTGTTGTTCGGGACTGCGATCCGTCGCATCGTGCGGCGCATCCGAAGCCGTACCGCGGAGGCAACCGGGTGAGCGACGCCCATCCAGAAGGCGGCGGGAGCAGCCTCCTTTCCTCCAGCGCCGTGATGGCCGCGGGCACGTTGCTGTCCCGGCTGACGGGCTTCGTACGAGCCGCGATGATCGCCGCCGCACTGGGCATCGGCGTGCATGCCGAGCAGTTCAACATCGCCAACACGGTGCCCAACATGCTGTACATCCTGCTGGCGGGTGGGGTGTTCAACACGGTTCTCGTCCCGCAGCTCGTGCGTTCGATGCGCAACGACGATGACGGTGGAGACGCGTACGCCAACCGGGTGCTCACCTTGAGCATGATCGGCCTGGCTGCCGTCACGGCTGCCGTCGTTGCCCTGGCCCCCTGGCTGATGCGGATCTTCTTGTCACCGCGCTGGCTGACACCGCCGCTGCACGACCAGCTCGGCTCGCTCATCGACCTGTCGAGGTACTGCCTGGCGCAGATCTTCTTCTACGGCATGTTCGTCTTGGTCGGTCAGGTGCTCAACGCACGTGGCAGGTTCGGTCCGATGATGTGGGCCCCGATCGCCAACAACGTCGTCTCGGTGGCGGTACTCGGCGCGTACCTCGGGCTCTTCGGAGTCCAGAACGGGACCGGTGCGTACACGAGCCACCAGGAGTTCGTGCTCGGATTCGGCGCGACGCTGGGGATCGCTGTTCAGACCCTGCTGCTGCTGCCCTTCCTCAAGGCCGCAGGTTTCACGTTCCGGCCGAGGTTCGACTTTCTGCACACCGGGCTGAGCCACACGTTGCGGCTCGGCATGTGGACCGTCATGTTCGTCATCGTCAACCAGATCGCCTACACGGTCGTAGTGCGCCTGGCCTCGGCCGGCTCGGCTCGGGCGGTGACCGGGGGACCCGCCGACTCGCCCGGCTACACGGTCTACTCGAACGCGTTCCTGCTCATGATGGTGCCGCACTCGATCATCACCGTGTCGCTGGCGACGGCGACCCTGCCCGCCGTGTCCCGCCTAGCGGCCGATGCACGCTTCGATCGAGTCCGCAGCGAGCTGGCCGGCACCATGCGGCTCGCGCTGTCGGTGATCGTGCCGACAGCCGCCGGTCTGGTGGCGCTCGGACCGGTCATCGCCACCTTCATCTTCGGCTGGGGCGCGGCGGCGGGCGACACGGCACCGCTGGGCTACACAGTCATGGCCTTCGCGCCGGGGCTGGTGTTCTTCACCTCTCACTACCTGGTGCTCAGGGGCTTCTACGCCCTGGAGGACACGCGCACCCCGTTCGTCGTCCAGTGCGCAATCGCCGCCACCAACATCGGGTTGGCGCTGCTCCTGACCCAGTTCGGCCCAGACGACGCGTACACCGCGATGCTCGCCCTGGCGTACGCCGGCTCATACCTCGTCGGCTCATTGGTGTCGATGCAGCTGCTGGCGCGCCGGCTGGGTGGGTTCGAACGAGCCCGGCTGGCGGTGTTCTTGGGGCGCACGTTGGTCGCTGCCCTTCCGGCCGCCGGCGCGGCTTGGCTGGTGCAGGCGGGCCTGTCCGCGCTCGGCCTGCACGACCAGAACCCCGGACAGGCGATCATGTCGCTGGCGTTGTCTGCGTCGGTGGCGCTGCCGGTCTTCGTCGGCTGCGCGCGGGCCCTCAAGATCAGTGAGGTGAGCGACATCACCAGTACGCTCACCCGGCGGTTGCGGCCCGGCAGGTAACCAGGCTCAGCCGTCCGCGGCCGAGGTTTGCCCGATCCGTTATCTCCAACGGCTGCCTGATCGGCCCCCGCATCCTGTGAGAGCGCCTAACATTGGCCTCATCGAAACAGGCCTGAGCAAGCAGGCACCGGACCAGGACCGAAGGGGGACCGTGGCAGCCGGAACGGTCGGACCGGGGACGGTGGTGGCCACCCGATACCTGGTCGAGGACCTGATATCTGATCACGCCGGCGCCAAGGCGTGGCGCGCGACCGACTCCGTCTTGGCCAGATCGGTGGCCGTGCAGGTGCTCCCGGTGTCCGACAGCCGGGCGGCCGACCTGCTGGCCGCTGCCCGCAGCTCCGCCCGGGTGCTCGACGGCAGGTTCCTGCGAGTCCTCGACGCGTCGCAGGAGGACTCCAACGTCTTCGTGGTACGCGAATGGGCCTTCGGCAACTCTCTTGACCTGCTGCTCGCCGAGCGCCCGCTTCCGCCTCGCCGGGCCGCGTGGGTGGTCGGACAGGTTGCCGAGGCGATCGCGACCGCGCACCGGGCGGGGATCTGCCACAGCCAGCTCACGCCGCACAACGTCGTGATCACCGACAACGGCTCGGTCAAGGTGATCGGGCTCGCGATCAAGGCTGCGCTCGAGCCGAGCGGCTCCTCCGACCCGCAGGCCGACGATGTCCGCGATCTCGGTCGACTGCTCTACGCCTGTCTGGTGGGTCGCTGGCCAGATGGGCCGTTGGCCGGCATGAGCGCAGCACCCACCGAGCACGGGAAGGTGCTCCGCCCACGCCAAGTGCGGGCCGGCGTACCGAAGCCACTCGACGATGTGTGTGACCGCATCCTCAGCGAACCTGGCCGGTACAACCCGCAGCCGTTGACCACGGCCGCCCAGGTGGCGGCCGCCCTCACCTCAGTGGTCGTCGACATGCCGGACGCTCCGATCGGGGCTGACCTCGGTGCCGCCCCGGGCCTGCTCGCGGCCCTGACATCCCCCAGTGCTGCCGCGATCGCCGCAAACGGCGCGGGCTCGCCGGGCGCGGACCCGGCCGGCCAGACGGCGCCACCCATGCCGACGCCACGCCGTACCCCGGTCAACGGACGATCGGTGGCACCCGCAGCGACCGACCCAGGAGGTTGGGGGAGGGCCTTGTTGTGGGTCGCGCTGGCGGTGCTGGTGGCCGGTGCGGCGCTCTTGGCGTTCGAGCTGGGGCGTAGCGACTTCGGGTCCGATCCTTCGACGCCGAGCAGGTCGCAGTCCGCTGCCGGAACCACTCCGCCCGGTCCGGTGCACATTGCCGCCGTGTCGAGCTTCGACCCTGTCGTGAACGGCGGGAGCGGCGCCGAGAACCCTGACGAGGTTCCACTGGCCACCGACGGCGACCCGAGCACCTCGTGGACCACCAAGACGTACTTCAATAGCCCGCAGCTCGGCAACGAAAAACCGGGCGTGGGTCTGCTCGTCGATCTCGGGGAGGTCAGGGCGGTCACCTCGGTGGACCTGACGCTGCTCGGCAGCGGGACCGATGTAGAGCTGCGGGCAGCACCGGAAGCCCAGACTTCCCCACCGGAGCTCCTCGCCGGCCTCCGCGTGGTGGCCTCCGCCAGCGACGCCGGTACCCAGGCCACGTTGACGCCCGACAGCCCGGTCACGACCCGCTTCCTGCTCTTCTACCTGACGAAGCTGCCACCCGACGGGAAGGGTTCCTACAAGGGCGGGATCGCCGAGCTCAAGGTCGACGGGTGAGCCCATCCCCGCGGTGGGAGGACACCGACGACCGCGAGCTGATGCGACTCCATGTCGCGGGGGATCCGGATGCTTTTGAGGAGCTCGTGCGCCGTCATCGAGACCGGCTCTGGGCAGTCGCGCTGCGTACCATGGGAGAGCCCGAGGAGGCAGCGGACGCCCTCCAGGACGCGTTGTTGTCCGCATTCCGACGTGCCGAGTCCTACCGTGGCGAGGCGGCAGTCACCACCTGGCTGCACCGAGTCGTCGTCAACGCGTGCATGGACCGGCATCGGCGACGCAAGGTACGCCAGACCGAGCCGTTGCCCAGCCAGGAGGACCGGATGGCCGAGCTCGGGATCGAACCGCAGGCTGACCCGGCGGAGGCTCTGGAGGCGCGGTCGACGGTGCTCGAAGCCCTCAGGCATCTGAACCCCGAGCAGCGAGCGGCCATCGTGCTGGTCGACATGGAGGGCTACTCGGTGCAGGAGGCGGCTGCGATCTTGGAGTGCGCCGAGGGAACCGTGAAGTCGCGCTGCGCCAGAGGTCGCGCCAGGTTGGTGCCGTTGCTGACCATGCTCCGAGCAGGGAACCAGCCGGCCGGGCCGAACGTCTCACCGACGTCATTCCCAAAGTCAGCCGACCGTCAAGGAGGTGCCACCCGATGAGTCATGTCGACCTCGACCAGGTGGCCGACCTCGATGGCGGTGTGCTCGGCCCCGAGCAGGAGCGCGCGGTCCGCGGTCATCTGGAAACCTGTGACGAGTGCTCCCACCTGCTCGAGCGGGTGCGTGAAGTCCACGACCTGCTCATCGCCGAGCCGATCCCCCCGTTGCCAGCGGCCGTCGCCGCCAGGCTTGACGATTCGCTGGCAGCTGCGGTTCGAGATCGCGAGGCGCGTACCCGCGTCGTTTCGCTCGAACGAGCGAGATCTCGCAGACACGCCTGGACGACTCGTTTGCTCGCCGCGGCCGTCGGGTTGGTGGTCGTCGGTGGCGGTGCCTATGTGGCCCAGGACGTCCTCGGTTCGAACGCATCCTCTGACAGCGCCGCCAGCGGGGATGCACGGGCGGCCGGGCGAGCGGCGGGCCCAGCTGCGCCTTCCGAAGCCATCGGGCCGATGTTGAACCTGCACCTGCGCGGTCATCACCTTCGAGGTCAGCTGAAAACCGCGCTCACCGGCAAGCCATCGGCCTTCGACTCGGCCAAGGCCGACACGACTGCCGGGTCGAGTTCCGAGCCGATAGCGCGCAGCTGCGTGTCCTCGGCCCTGGCTGACCAGGAGCCGGCCAGCTGGGCGTCGTACCGCGTGACGTTCGACTCGCGTCCCGCCGTGCTGGTGCTCAGTCCCGAAGGTCTCGCGAGGGTGAAGGTCTGGGTTGTCGAGTGTCAGCCCACCCCCATTGTGAGCGCTTCCACAACCCTCTCTAACCCTTGACCCCGGTGCCGGCCAGTCCATCCGCGCGGGACAGGTCGGCGGGAATGGATGGCATCTAGAATCCGTTCCATCCATGTGCGTCCACCCACCGGGCGGGCGGACGAGCGGCGAGGTGCGCCGCAGATTTCTTGTGCCAGTCAGGAATGAGGGACAGCGGTGGCTGACGCCGTGCGAAACGTCATCATCATCGGTTCCGGGCCTGCGGGCTACACAGCGGCGCTGTATGCCGCCCGCGCCAGGCTCGAGCCGTTGGTGTTCGAAGGCTCTGTGACCGCGGGTGGAGCCCTCATGACCACCACCGACGTCGAGAACTATCCAGGCTTCCCGGACGGGATCATGGGCCCGGCCCTGATGGACGACTTCCGCGCCCAGGCGGAGCGCTTCGGCGCCGAGCTCATCGCCGACGATGTGACCTCGGTCGACCTCAGCGGCGACATCAAGGTGGTGACCGACTCCGCTGGCAACGAGTTCCGGGCGAAGGCCGTCATCTTGGCGATGGGATCCGGCTACCGCAAGCTGGGCATTGAGCACGAAGAGCGCCTGTCTGGCCACGGGGTCAGCTGGTGTGCCACCTGTGACGGGTTCTTCTTCCGCGACCAGGAGATCCTGGTCGTCGGCGGCGGCGACTCGGCGATCGAGGAGGCCACCTTCCTGACCCGGTTCGCCACCAAGGTCACCCTCGTGCATCGCCGCGACGAGCTGCGTGCCTCGAAGATCATGCAGGACCGTGCCTTTGCCAACCCCAAGATCGAGTTCATCTGGAACAGCCAGGTGGCCGAGCTGCACGGTGCTGAGTCGTTTGAGGGCGTGACCCTCGTCGACACGGTGACCGGCGATCAGCGCAAGGTCGCGGCGACCGGCCTGTTCATCGCGATCGGCCACGATCCGCGGTCCGACCTGGTCCGTGGTCAGGTCGATCTGGACGACCAGGGTTACGTCCTTGTCGAGTCCGACTCGACACGTACCAACCTTCCCGGCGTCTTCGCCAGCGGCGACCTGGTCGACCACACCTACCGGCAGGCGGTGACCGCGGCAGGCACGGGCTGCGCGGCGGCCCTGGACGCCGAGCGGTTCCTCGCAGACCTGGCGCACGAGGCCAAGACGGCTGGGGACACAGTCCCTGAGGTGAGCGTCGAGGCGGTTGGTGCCGGGAGCAGATCCCGATGACCACCCAGACCGCCCGGTCCGCTGCACAACCTCTGACTCACCTGCAACACCATCCTGCAAGACCCGACTACAAGACAGCGAAGCGATAGGGAGCCCCACCATGGCTGTTATCCAGGCAGTTACCGACGCAGACTTCGAAACCACCGTGCTCAAGTCCGACAAGCCGGTGCTCGTGGACTTCTGGGCCGAATGGTGCGGGCCGTGCCGTCAGGTCCAGCCGATCCTCGACGAGCTCGCCAACCAGCACGGCGACAAGCTCACGTTCGTAAAGATGAACGTCGACGAGAACCCGGTGACGCCTGCGCAGTACCGCGTCACCGGAATACCGACGCTCAACGTCTACCAGGGCGGCGAGGTGGTGAAGCAGATCGTCGGCGCGCGGCCCAAGGCCGTACTCATCGCCGACCTCGGCGAGCTCATCGCCGACTGATCCGACCAGCCAGCCCTGCTTCAATACACACCCCGGGTGGCCCCCCACCCGGGGTGTGCTGTTTCGAGAAGGGATCACGCACCACGGATCCTCATCCGGTCGCGGTGCGTCCAGATTGATGACGGGGCACCTACCATGAGGCTAACGAGCGGGAAGGAGAGTACATGTCACCCTCCCTGTATCGCCTCGGGGACCAAGGACCTGCCGTTCGCGAGATCCGGTCGCGGCTCCACCGACTCGGCTTCATCCCGGAGCAGTCGACTGGCGACGAGTCTTTCGACGGCAGTCTCGACCGTGCGGTGCGCGCGTTCCAGCAACAACGGGGCCTGATCGTCGACGGCGTCGTTGGACGCAACACGTACCGCATCCTTGACGAGGCACGCTGGCAGCTCGGCGATCGTCTGCTGGTCCACTCACCAGCACACCCGCTCAGCGGTGATGACGTGGTCGCCTTGCAGCGACGTCTGCAGAGCTTCGGCGTCGGACCCATCGACGGCATCTTCGGAGAGATGACAGCGGCAGCTCTGCGGGAGTTCCAGCGCAGCGTCGGGCTGCCGCCGGACGGGACCTGTGGTCCGGCGACGTTCAAGGCACTCGCCAAGCAGGACCCGGTTGATACGCAAACAGACGCGGCCGCCGGTGAGAAGCGGGCGGGCCCCGGACAGACCCGGCCGGCCGCGAAGATCATCGTGATCGACCCGGGCCACGGCGAGACCGGCGTCGGCCGGCCAGGAGGCGGCTATGGGGAGGCGGATCTCACGTTCGACCTGGCTCGCCGCATCGAAGGCAGACTGGGCGCGACCGGCGGCCAGGCCTTCTTGACCAGGAGCCGTTCCGGCGGCTATCTCGACGAGATCTCGCGGGCGGACTTCGCCAACCGGACGGACGCGAACCTGTGTGTGTCGCTGAACGTGGACGCGAGCCCGAACCCCGACGCGAACGGAGTGGCCACGTTCTTCTACGGCTCGGACACCCATGGCGTGCACTCCACGACCGGTGAGAAGTTCGCCGGACTCGTGCACCGTGAGATCGTCGCGCGCACTGACTTGACCGACTGCCGCGTGCATGCGAAGACCTGGGACCTGCTGCGCTGGACCCACATGCCCACCGTGTTGGTCAACATCGGCTACGCCACGCACCAGCGAGACGCGGCCCAGCTGGCCGACCCGGCCTTTCGAGACACCATCGCCGAGGCGATCGTGGTGGCCATTCGCCGGGTCTATCTGCCTCCCGAGCTCGACCAGCCGACCGGCGTCATGCACCTCGACGGACTGGCCGACCGGGATCTCGCCGGCTGACGCGATCTCCCACGCGAAATAAGTGTCGGATCGGCGGGGCGCGGCTCAGACCGGACGCGGCGCGGTCTCCGGGCGGACGGCGCCCAGCAGCCGCTCGATAGCGACCTCGACATCCTCCCGCCAGGTCACGGCCGACCGGAGATCGAGACGCAGCCGCGGGTAACGCGAATGCTGCCGCACGGTCTTGAACCCAACCGCAAGCAACGCATCGGCAGGGAGCATGCAGGCGGGCCGTCGCCACTTGGCGTCCCCGAATGCCTCGATGGCCTTGAACCCGCCGCGTTTGAGCAGGTCCTTGACCACACCCTGGACGAGCACGCGCCCAAGCCCCTGGCCGGCGAACTCCGGCAGCACATGACCCGTGATGAGCAGGGCGGCATCGGCACTGACCGGCGACGTCGGGAACGCGAGCGAGCGCGGGGCGTACAACGGCGGTGCGTACAACACGTACCCCGCCGGGATGTTGTCGACGTAGATCAGCTTCCCGCACGACCCGGACTCGAGCAGGACTGTCGAGACCCAGGCCTCCTTCTCGAACGCGGTGTCGCCTGCGTCGTGTGCGCGCTGGGCAGAGACCGGGTCGAGCTCCCAGAAGACGCATTTGCGGCACCTGGTGGGCAGGTCGTCAAGGTTGTCCAGCGTTACGTTGCTCAGCCGTCGGGCCATCGCTCCCTCACCACGACACGTGTCCGAGCACCCAGGCTCGGCTCGCGTAGGGCATCGTAGTAGGGCGCACCACACCCCGAGGAGACCGGCATGGAGCCCCCCGACATCGTGCGTCCGAGCCGCGAGACGAGGCTGGACGCCTACGTCAACCGCTACGCCGCGCGCACCAAGGGCATGACCACTTCCGAGATCCGGGCGCTGTTCGCGGTGGCATCCCGGCCCGAGGTGGTTTCGCTGGCCGGCGGGATGCCGAACATCTCCGGCTTGCCGCTCGACGTCGTTGCAGACTCCATGCACCGGCTGGTGATGCAGCGCGGCACGACCGCCATGCAGTACGGCTCCGGGCAGGGCGATCCACTCCTCCGCGAGCAGATCTGCGAAGTCATGAGGCTGGAGGGGATCAGCGCGCACCCCGACGACGTGGTTGTCACGGTCGGGAGCCAACAGGCGGTCGACCTGGTGACCCGCGTGTTCTGCGATCCCGGCGACGTGGTCCTCTGCGAGGCGCCGTCGTACGTCGGAGCGCTCGGGGTGTTTCGCTCGTACGAATGCGACGTCGTTCATGTCGAGATGGACCACCTGGGTCTGGTGCCCGCCGCCCTGCGGGAGGCGATCGCCACGGTGCGCGCCACCGGCCGGCGGTTGAAGTTCCTGTACACCATCCCCAACCATCACAATCCGGCGGGCGTCTCCTTGTCCGCTGCCCGCCGGACCGAGCTGCTGGAGATCTGCTCGCGGGCCGACCTGCTGGTGCTCGAGGACAACCCTTATGGACTGCTTGGGTTCGACGGGGACCCCTATCGCGCGCTGCGTGCCGACGACCCGAACGGAGTGGTGTATCTCGGGTCCTTCTCCAAGACCTTTGCCCCGGGATTCCGGGTTGGCTGGGCGCTGGCGCCGCACGCCGTCCGGGAGAAACTGGTTCTCGCCCAAGAGGCAGCAACCCTCTGTCCGCCTGCCTTCAGTCAGCTGGCGGTGTCGACGTACCTGGCCAACCACGACTGGCTGGGGCAGGTCAAGAACTTCCGCGAGATGTACCGCGAGCGACGGGACACGATGCTCGACGGGCTGGCCGAGGCGATGCCGGCGAGCGCCACCTGGACGCGCCCGGCCGGCGGTTTCTATGTCTGGATGACGCTTCCGCAAGGACTGGACGCCAAGGCGATGCTTCCTCGCGCGGTGACCGCGCGAGTCGCCTATGTTCCGGGGACTGCATTCTTTGCCGACGGGTTCGGTTCGCGGTCCATGCGGTTGTCGTACTGCTATCCCACCCCCGACCGCATCCGGGAGGGCGTCCGCCGCCTCGGCTCGGTGATCGACCAGGAGCTGGAGCTGCGGGCGACGTTCGGCGCCTCGCGGCAGCCGATCACCCGCGGGTACGAAGCGCCGAACACGGATCTGACCTGAGGACCCGCTATGACAAGTGCCGCTAATTCCGACCGTGTCGTGGTGCTCTCAGGCGGCCTCTCGCATGAGCGCGACGTGTCCCTGCGATCGGGACGCCGCGTCTCGGAGGCACTTCGAACAGCCGGGTTCGACGTGGCCGAACGCGACGTCGACGGGTCCTTGGTGACCGCCTTCGCGGACGACCCGCCGGCCTGTGTCGTGCCGCTGCTGCATGGGGAGGCTGGTGAGGACGGTTCGTTGCGTGAGGTGCTGAGGCTGCTCGGCGTGCCCTATGTGGGGTCCGAGCCCGACCCCTGCCGGGTCGCTTTCGACAAGCCGGTCGCGAAGGCCATCGTGGGCCTGCACGAAGTCGCCACCCCGGCGGCCGTGACGTTGCCCGCCGAGACATTCCGCGAGATCGGCGCCGGCGCGGTGATGGATGCGCTGGTCGCGCGCCTGCACCTGCCGCTGGTCGTCAAGCCCGCCAAGGGCGGGTCCGCGCTCGGGTGCACGGTGGTACGCGACCGGGCCGATCTGCCGGACGCGATGGTCAACTGCTTCGCATACAGCGGCACCGCACTGGTCGAGCAGTTCATCGACGGCGTCGAGGTGACCGTGCCCGTTGTGGACTTCGGGGACGGGCCACAGGCATTGCCGGTCGTCGAGATCAGGCCGGACGGTGGGGTGTACGACTACAGCGCGCGCTACACGGCGGGGGCGACCGAGTTTGTGGTGCCCGCCGCCTTGTCGCCGAGCATTTCCGCGGACTGCGCGAGAGTCGCCCTGACCGCTCAGCAGGCGCTGGGACTCCGCGACCTGTCGCGTTCCGACCTGATCGTCGATCCCGAGGGACACGTGTGGTTCCTCGAGGTGAACGTCGCGCCCGGGATGACCGAGACCTCGCTGGTGCCCTTGTCGGTGGAGGCGGCCGGACTCGATCTCGGCAAGGTGTGCGGTCGCCTCGTCGAACTGGCCATCGCGCGCGGACAAACCGGACTGACCGCCGGCTATCGCGGTGGGGCCGCGAGTCCGCGCAGCAGCAGGTCCAGCAGGGAGTAGTAGGTCTGCTCGGGGTCCTTGGTCAGCACCAGCCCCTTGAGCTCCAGCGCCACCGCGCCGTGAACGGTGCTCCAGATCTGCTGCGCGACGTCGTACGCGTCGCCCGGCGCGAGTCGACCGGCGGCCATGGCGGTCCGGACATGGTCCACCAGCGCGCCGACCGCCGCGGCCGCGTGCTCAGCGGTGGCCGGCGACCGCTCGTGCGGAATCGCTCCCTCGAACATGACCGCGTAGTACGCCGGGTGCGCGAGCGCGAACTGCCGATAGTGCACGCCGGAGGTCCGCAGGCGTTGCGCCGGATCGGCTTCCGTCGATGACGTGAGGGCATCTCGCAGTCCATCGAACCCTCGCACCAGGAGTTCTTGGACGAGACCGGCCTTGCCGCCGAACCGGCTGTAGATGCCCATCGGTGCGACACCTGCCTCGGCCGCCACGGCACGAACAGTCACGGCGGCCGGGCCGTCGCGCACCAGGACGGTCTCGGCCGCGTCCACCAGCGCCTGCTCGATGTCGCGGCTGGGAGTGCGCCCGCGGGCGGCCGGACCCGGAGTTGTGCCCACGGGGACCACCCTCTCGCATCAACGTCCCGTTCGGGTTGGCACCTGGCAGCTTGGCGACGGTCGCTGCGTACTCGCCCCGGTCTCGGACGTCAACAGCCACATCAACGTCTTTCGTGTACCTGAGCATTGAATCTTGGCCCTGAAATGCTAGGAAAACGTTCCGAGCAGCGGCGCCCACCAACATGAGTTCTTCAGTGGGCCGGTCAAGGTGGCGGCCGAGCGATTCGACTGCCTTGGCGACCCGCTTCATCTCAGGACCGGTCGAGTTGCGCAAGTCGATCATCTGACCGCCTTAGTCGTAGGGCCTCTTCGCGAAGTCTGGAATCTCCTGCCGCCAGGAGATCCGCGTAGATGAGGACTTCTGGGACGAGGGGACCGCCCTCATTGGGAGATCGCCGAGCGTCTCGTGAGCTCTCCGAAGACGGTCTCGAACCACGTCGAGCACATCTACGCGAGATCGACGCGTCCCCGCGAGCGGCAGCTGGGCTCTTCGCGATGCAGCACGGCTTCTGCCGGAGGAGCAACTCGTCCGGACGCGCCGGCCGCCGCCTGACCCCAGTCAAAGATGGGGCGAATGCCCCATGACACGCCCCCGGGAGGGCGTAGCGTTGCGTCGAAATCGGGCGAAAGGGGATTTCGAATGCCAAAGGTTTCCAAGCAGACCGCCAAGCACGACGATTACGGGCCCGTCGAGTCCTGGCACGAGGAGGTCGGCGGGCACGCGATCGAGTTCGTGACCTTCAAGCAGGACATCGACTCGACCCCGATGCTCAAGGGGCTACCCAACGACCAGTGCCACTGCCCGCACTGGGGGTACGTGCTCAAGGGAAGGGTGACCTTCACCGTCGATGGCCAAGAGGAGGTGCTGGAGCCTGGTGATGCCTTCTACGTGCCGCCGGGGCACCTCCAGCGCGCCGAGGCGGGGACCGAATACCTCCAGTTCAGCCCCGCCAAGGAGATGGCCGAGGTCGAGCAGCAGATAATGAAGAACATGCAGGCGATGCAGGCGCAGGAGGGCTGAGAGGGGCTGCGGATTACCGTCGAGACAGAGAGCTCAGCGGAGGCGGCGCCGACATCGCCCGCTTCTTCTGGGAGCGCTGCCGCTACGACTGGTCGCAGCCGGGGTCGGTGAAGGCGACCAGCCACTCGAACGCGCTCGAACCCGGCTCAACTCGCCTGAACGACGCGCACATAGACCCGTCGCGCCACTGTGCAAGCCTGCCGAGTCCGCGGACTTGACAACACCGAGTTTCTGGTAGAACATCGTACTATAACTATAGAACGCTGTTCTAGGGAGTTGCCATGAACACCACAGCCCGCGCGAGCGCAGCCACCCTGCACGAGCGTCGCTGGTGGATCCTCGTCGTCTTGTGCCTGAGCGTGTTGCTGGTCACCATCGACAACACCATCGTCAATGTGGCGCTGCCGACCATCGGCCGCCAGCTGTCCGCCTCGACAAGTGACCTGCAATGGGTGGTCGACGCGTACACGCTGGTCTTCGCCGGTCTGCTGCTGGTCGCCGGCAATCTCGGTGACCGGCTCGGGCGACGGCGCATGCTCCAGATCGGTCTCGTGCTCTTCGCCATCACCTCGCTCGGTGCGGCCGCCGCGCAAAGCACCACCCAGCTGATCGCGGGCCGCGCAGCGATGGGAGTGGGAGCGGCACTGGTCTATCCAGCCACCCTCGCCCTGCTGGCCAACACCTTCACCAGCCCGCGCGAGCGGGCCACCGCAATAGGCGTCTGGTCGGGCGTGTCAGGCCTGGCGGTGGCACTGGGACCGGTGAGTGGCGGACTGCTGCTCGAGCACTTCGCCTGGGGGTCCGTGTTCCTCGTCAACGTCCCGCTGGTCGCCGTGGCGCTGCTCGCAGGCCGGCGGTTGCTGCCCGAGTCGCGCGACGCACGCCCTGGTCGTTTCGACCCGGCAGGCGCGCTCGGGTCGGTGGCCGGCGTCGGGCTGCTGGTGTGGACGGTCATCGAGGCGCCGGTCCACGGCTGGACGTCAGGGACCACGCTGACCGCGCTGACGGTGGCGCTCGCCCTGCTCGCGGCATTCGTGGTGTGGGAGGCAAACCGCCGTGATCCGTTGCTCGACGTACGCCTGTTCACCAACCCCCGGTTCGCCACCGCTAGCGGTGCCATCGCGCTCGCGTTCTTCGGCTTGTTCGGCTTCATCTTCCTCATCACGCAGTACTTCCAGGTGGTCCGCGGGTACGACACTCTCACCGCCGGGGTTGCCACGCTTCCCTTCGCGATCGTGACAGGAGCACTGTCTCCGGTGGCGATCCTGCTGATGAAGAGAGTGGGCACGAAGTACGTCGTCGCCATCGGGCTCGCCTTGATGACTGCCGGGTTCGTGCTGGCCTCCACGTCGGCTGCCGGCAGCGCATACTGGGGACTCGTCATCAGCGCGATGTCGCTGATGGCGGCCGGGCTCGCGCTCACCAGCGGTCCCGCAACCGACGCGATCATGGGTGCCCTGCCGACCTCCAAGGCCGGTGCGGGCTCGGCCGTCAACGACACCACGCGGGAGATCGGCGGCACTCTCGGCGTGGCCGTGGTCGGGTCGGTCATGAGTTCGTTGTACGGTCCACGCGTGGTCGACGCGCTGTCCGGGCTCGGGTTGCCGGCTTCGTCGGTGAGCGCCGCTCGGGAGTCCGTCATCGCCGGACTGACCGTGACTGGCAACCTCCCGCAGTCGCTGCAGGCGCCCGCCCGGGCCGCCGTCAGCAACGCGTTCATGGATGGGCTGCAGGCCGGCTCGCTGGTCGCCGCGGGCGTGACTGCGGTGGCCGCGATCGCCGCGCTCGCGTTCCTGCCCTCGAGGCACCGCGCCGTCGACAGGACCGAGTCTGTGTCGCCCGAGACGCTCGCACCGGACACCCTCGTGCCGGAGACGGTGCCAGCGTCCGCGTCGAGTGCGGCGTGATGATCAGTGCTGACCGAGCGCCAGTCCCAGCCCGACGTTGATCGCCGCGGCGACGCCGAACGTCAAGGCCAAGGTCGCCTGGTCGGAGGCATACAAGGCGGTCGTGGCGAGCCCGAACATCACGGCCGTGACGATCTTCAGCCAGGGCCTCCTCAGCCGGCGCACCGATGTCGGCGCGAGCCAACGGCTCCAGATCACCACCGCCGCCGGCGGCGCGCCGAGTGCGAGCAGTAGCCGTCCAGCTGTGCCACCACCGGTCTCGAGCCCCCAGTAAGCAAGCGCAGCCAGCATGGCAAGTTCGAGGGCGAAGGCGAGGGCAAGGTTCAGCCCCTTGATGAGCTGCATCGGCTACCGACCCTCGAGGGATGCCTGGTCAGCCGCGCCTGGATCGGAGACTGCCGGCAGGATCTCCCGCTCGGGGGTGAACAGCCGTCCCTTGAGGGCGATGATCAGGTAGACCACCGACGCGCTGGTGGCGACGGCCATCAGCGCGTACACCCACTGGTAGTTGACAAGCGTCACCAGGAGCGCCCCCAACGCGATGGAGACTGCCTGAGGTATGCCCAGCAGCACGTCGGTCGCGGTCGACACGCGCCCCATCAAGGCGTTCGGCGTCCTGACCTGAATGAGCGTGTTGGCAGCGATGATCAGCAGGGGCAGCGAGTACCCGAGCAGCACGGTGGCAAGCAGGACGACCCACAGGACCGGCACTCCCGCGACCACCGCCATCGATGCGGCCATCACGCCCAAGCCGACGGCGATGCCGCCGGCTTCGGTGAGGCGGCGGATCAGTCGCGACGAGGTCAACCCTCCCGCGATCGCGCCAACCCCCTGCACCGTGACGACCACGCCGACGAACTCGACGGGCTTGTTGAACGCGTCGAGGATCGCGTACACGGCGGACTCCATGAACCCGATGACGAAGATGGTCAGCGCGAGTGCGACCAGGACATGCTTGAGGATCGGCTCGCGCACGATATGGCATGCGCCTGCACTCATCTCCGCCCGCCAGTGCTGATCCTTACGTTCCGGCTTTGCCTCGGAGAGCTTGAGGTTGGCGACGGCAGCGGCGGCCACCAGGAATGACGCCGCGTCGACGATCGCCACCGCTCCGCCACCCACGGCGGCGAACAGGCCCGCTCCCGCCAGCGGCCCGATCAGCCGGAAGCCTTCCTTGGTGGTGGAGAGCGACGCGTTCGCCTCCACCAGCAGATTCTCCGGGAGCAACTCCTTGAGCAGACCGTTGAGTCCCGCCGGTATGACGATGAAGGACACGCCGTACAACAGGGCCACCAGATAGATGATCCACACGTCGCCGGCGTCGCGTACGAACAGCAGCGGCAACACGATGGCTGCCGATCCGACGTTGCACCAGATCAGCAGTGGTCGGCGCCGAACCCGGTCGACGAACATCCCGAACACCGGCGCGAACAGGGCCGGGACCACCAACCAGAAGAAGGTCAGCCCGGCTCGCCCGTTGGAGTGGGTGAGGGCTTTGACCCACATGCTCAACACGATGAGCATCAGAGAGTCCCCGAACGCGCTGGCCGACAGGCCGATGAACAGGCGACGGAAACCGGGGGTGGCGAAGGCTTGGCGCATCAGGTCTTGCCACCTTCGTCGGGCGCTGGGGTGGCCGGGACGCCCCACGAGACAAAGGCGCACAGCCTCGCACCTTCCGGTCTGCCATCGGGGTGGTCGAACCGGTCACGCTTGCTGTGCTGGGCGGCTCGGATCGCTGCGTTGATCTCCTGCAGCTCGCCGGCCGTGAGCCAGAGCATGGACTGGCTCATCATGCTCGCCTGCTGCCATGCGGGCGACTCCTGCGGGCCGGTGACCTGCGACTCCAACAGCCGGTCGACCTCGCGGTCGAGCAGCAGCCGAGTCAGTGCCTGGCTCGCGTGCGCCAGCTCGGGGGCCGGGTCGTCTGCATCCCATTCGAGGCTGCGCTGCGTCGCTTGCCATGGCCGTTGACGACCGGTGCCACCGGGCGCTTCGTCGACGAAGCCGTGCTCAGCCAGCTTGCGCAGGTGCCAGGAACAGTTGGAGGGCGACTCGCCCAGGAGCGCGCCCAGCTGACTGGCGGTATGCGGACCGCGGACCGTGAGGGCCTCCAGGATGGCCAGCCGTAGTGGGTGCGCGAGAGCGCGTAGATCTCGGGGGTCGCGCAAGCGACGACTGCTCGACATGTATCGAAGGTACCCTTTCGAAAGGAATCTTTCAATCCTTTGAACGGGCTCCTTCGCCAGGCGCGCCGTTGGCGGTGTCGCATTCCCGCTGGTCAGGCGGGGTTCAGTCGGTTTTGGGGTCTTTCGACTAAACGATAAGTCGACATTTCTCCACAGCCGGGTCTGTGGAAAAGTGTCCCCAGATCCACATCGAGGACGGGATCCAACGGGTCGGCCCGCAGCACAGCATCCACGTCAGGACTGGGCTCGAACGGGTTGTCGCCGGCCCAGGGCGTCCACATCGCGGACGGACCCTAGCGGGTCATCGTCAGGCGCTGGGATCCATGATCGCGACGATCCGCTCGAGATCGTCGATCGACGCGAACTCGACTGTGATCCTGCCCCGGCGGCGACCTAGATCGACCTTGACGCGCGTCTCGAATCGCTCCGACAACCGCTCGGCGAGATCGTTCAGGGCCGGCGCCACCGGCCGATTCTGACGCTGCCGGGGAGTCGCCTGCTCGGCTCCGAGCTCGCCGAGCGCGACCATCTCCTCCAGCGCCCGCACCGAGATGCCTTCCGCAACCACTCGCTGTGCCAGCCGATCCTGGGTGTGTTCGTCTGGGACACCCAACAGGGTTCGGGCGTGGCCCGCGCTGAGGACTCCCGCAGCCACGCGGCGTTGGACGGGTGGACTGAGCTTGAGCAGTCGCAGCGTGTTGGAGATCTGCGGTCTGGAGCGACCGATGCGCGAGGCGAGATCATCCTGGGTGCAGCCGAAGTCGTCAAGCATCTGCTGGTAGGCGGCGGCCTCTTCCAGCGGGTTCAGCTGGGTCCGGTGCAGGTTCTCCAGCAAAGCGTCACGGAGCAGGGCGTCGTCGGAGGTGTCGCGCACGATCGCCGGGATCGTTCGCAGGCCGGCTTCCTGGGTTGCCCGCAGCCGCCGTTCCCCCATCACGAGCTCGTACTTGTCGACCCCGACCTGGCGGACGACGACCGGCTGGAGCAGTCCGATCTCCCGGATCGAGTGCACCAGTTCCGCCATCGCCTCCTCGTCGAACACCTGCCGAGGCTGGCGGGGATTCGGTGAGATCACGTCCACCGGCAGCTCGGCGAAGGACGCCCCAGGCACCGGCCGACTGCCATAACCCGCTGCCGTTTCACGTGAAACCGACGCGCGATCCGCCCCTCCATCTGTGGGTAAGCCTGTGGATTGCGGCGCGACGTTGTCCACAGTTGGCCTGTCGCCGCGTGCGCTCGCCGGATGGACCGTGGGGATCAGCGCGCCGAGCCCGCGGCCCAGACCGCGTCGGGGGGTGTTCACAACGAGTGGCTCCTTCAGTGGCTCGGGCTGGCCGGCTCCGGTGATCGAGTCGCTATCTCGCGAGCCGCCTCCAGGTAGGACAATGCGCCCGGTGAGCCAGGATCGTAGGTCATCACGGTCTGCCCATACGACGGCGCCTCCGAGATGCGCACCGACCGCGGGACGATGGTGTCCAACACGACCTCG
>JBDUDR010000032.1:0-21794 GCA_040002845.1 Nocardioidaceae bacterium | reverse complement strand
AGTCACCAGCCAGTTGCACGCCGTCATGGTCGTGCGCCGCATGCGCTGATGACACTCTGAACTATTCCTGGATGCCGGGCATCTGTCGATATTCAAGTCCACCGACTTTTCGAAACCTCCGTTATAGGGAAGGCACGGTTCCCGCGTCTGGAAGTGGTTCCGTGAGAGGATGTGCGGATATTCACGTCACCAGGAGAACCCATGAGCAAGAACGGCCGGAAGCGTCGTAGCCGTCGTAAGAGCAAGGCCAACCACGGGAAGCGCCCCAACGCCTGACACGTGGTTCGGCGCCGATCGGGCGATGCGGTCAGACGATACACACGTCAACAAAGCGCCCGTCCCGATGGACGCCACGTCCTTGGCGACGCGCAAGTTCGGCAATCAGCGTCCGGGGACCGTCAGGTTGCTTGAGGCCCGCGCTGAATCTCCAACTGCACACGGCGAATCGAGAGCATGACCTTTTGGCGAAGGGGCTCCGGCGCATGCTCCGAACAGGACCGGGCGACCAGTGCCTTCACCAAGCAATCGAGGTCGTACTTAGCTAGGCAAGGGCTGCACTCGTCGAGATGGCGACGGATCTCGGTGCTGTCGGCTTGACCCATCTCGTTGTCGATGAACAAGAAGAGCCGCTCCAGCGTCGCCGAACAGTCCGACGCATCCGTGTCGTCGCAGCCATTCATGTCAACTCTCCTGACCCGGCCTCGGCGCCGCTCCGGACCAGGCCACGCTCTCTGGCGTAGTCCTGCAGGAGTTCCCTCAGCTGGCGCCGGCCTCTGTGCAGCCGCGACATCACCGTACCGATGGGGGTGTCCATGATTTCGGCGATCTCCTTGTAGGGGAAGCCCTCAACGTCCGCGAGATAAACCGCCAGCCGAAAATCCGCGGGGAGCTGTTGCAGGGCCTCCTTGACATCGCTGTCGGGCAGATGCTCGAGAGCTTGGGCCTCGGCCGACTTCAGTCCACTCGACATGTGCGAGTCTGCGCGCACCAACTGCCAGTCCTCGATGTCTTCGGACATCGATTGCTGAGGCGAGCGCTGCTGCTTGCGGTAACTGTTGATGAAACTGTTCGTCAGAATGCGGTAAAGCCAGGCCTTGAGGTTGGTGCCTTCCTTGAACTGGTGGAAAGCCGCAAACGCCTTGGCATAAGTCTCCTGCACCAGGTCTTCGGCATCTTGCGGGTTTCGCGTCATGCGCATCGCCGCAGAGTAGAGCTGGTCGAGGTATTGGATCGCGTCTCGCTCGAACCGCGCGGTGCGCTGCTCGAGGGTCTCGATCTCAGGAATGTCCGTCATCGTCTCCCAGGTTACTGGTGGGGTGGTGGGCGACCCCATCGCGGAGTCGGCCCAGACCTTGTAGGCGCCGAGAATATTGGCGACCTCCGACAAGACGGCTTCGTCCGCGTACCGGGTCGCAGCGTGCACGGCCGAACTCCTCCACCTCGCGGTCTTCGGTCACGCCACTGTCGTCCACGCGTCGTCCCAGAAGACTCGTGGGGTGAACACCACAGCTGGCGAACTTCTTCCCGGTCCAGGTCAGGAGACGGTGCGCCTGAGCCAAACCAAGGCTGCCGTCACCAACCGATCAAGGGCCTCGGTTTGGTTGATCGGCCCCGACTTCGGGACGGCGAACCCGTGGCCCGCACCGGGGATGGCCGTCAAGTCGACTCCCTTGGGAAACTCCCCCGGGGTGCCGAACGGGTCTCGTTCGCCCTGGATGACGTGAGCGGGGATGCCCGCCGACAGCAACTCGCCGAGCCGGGACTTGTCCGGACGGCCGGGTGGATGAAGCGGAAACGCGAGTGCGAGGCAGCCGGCTGCGCCCAGCGCAGCGCCGGTGCGCAATGCGACCCTGGCCCCGGCGCTGCGTCCTCCGACGATCAGGGGCGTCCGAAACCGGAGATCGCGCACGAGATACTCAAAGGCCTGGTCGAGAAGCTTGGGTGCGGGAGCAACGCGGCGGCCCGCGAGCACCCAAGGCTGCTCAACGCGCACCACCGTGACGTCGTGCTTGGGCAGCCGCTCAGCGAGGGCGAGCAGATCGGCGGCGCCCACGCCGCCACCTGCACCATGTCCGACCACAAGGGTTGCGATTGGGCTGCGGGCTCGACTCACGAGTAAGCCGGCAGCGCCTTGGGGAGTCGCGACAGTCCTTCGAGCCACCATGAGTCAGGTGGGAGTCAGGTGGGGTTGCCGGGGGCTGCCTCGACCGCCAGCGGTTGGGCCAGTTCCGGCCCGTTGTTGTTGACGTTGTTGACCATAGTCGACACGGGGTAGGCATCGAGTCGGCCCGGAGCGGCCGGAACCAGCAGGTCGACGAGCTTGGATCGGTCGGACTCCATCGGGTCGAGCCAGGCGGCGTACCGGTCGGGCTCCACCAGCAAGGGCATCCGGTCATGAATGTGACCCAACGAGTCCTCTGCCCTGGTAGTCAGCACTGTGCACGTCCATCGAAAGGCGTCCGGCTCACCATCGGCGACATCCGGATCGCGCCAGATCTCGTACAACCCCGCCATCGCGAGCACCCCGCCGTCTCCCGGCGTGATGTAGAAGGGCTGCTTGACGGGTTTGCCCTTCGCGGTGGTTGCACTTGTGTCGTACCACTCGTAGTAGCCGTCGGCGGGCAGCAAGCAGCGTCGGCTGGCGAAGGCTCTGCGGAAGGCGGGCTTGTCGGCGACGGTCTCCATCCGCGCGTTGATCAGCCGGCTACCGATCGATGCCTGCTTGGCCCAAGACGGGATCAAGCCCCACCGGAGCACGGCGAGACGACGGACCACGATGTCTTGCGCATCGCGACGACGCCTGTCGAGAACGCCATAGACCGACTTGGTGGGCGCGACGTTGAAATCTGGCTCGAGATCCTCGCGAACGTCGACCCGCTCGACCTCGAACTCCTCGACGAGGTCTTCCGGTCGTCGGCTGGACGCATACCTGCCACACACCGTTCCAGCGTCGCACACGTCTCCCCCAGCCCGGGACGACGGGACGTTAGTGGGCCAGTTCGTCCAGCAGTTGCGACGCCGCAACCTGACTGGGCGGCAGTCCCTCGATCCAAACTCGTGGAACAGCCCGGCCCCGCTCGCGATGCCAGTCGGTGAGCAGCCGGCGCAGGACCGGGATGGACTCGACCAAGCGTTCGTTTCTGGCGACGATTGCGACGGCACGCCGATTGCCGGCCTGACCGATGGTCTCGCCTCCGGAGTAGACGAGGCGAAGGCACTCGGCCGCGTCCGTCAGGCGTAGCACCCGGTCGAAGCGAGCGAACGCGTTGGCCGCGCGGTGCAGCGCCCCGGCTCGCTCGACGAGCTCGACCACCACGAGGGCGTGCGTCGTGCCGGACGGTGTGCCCCGAACACTCTCGGCGCGGTAGACCTCCGCCAGTCGCGAACGAAGATGGGTCAAGCTTGCCAACCCGGTCAGCGGGTCTTCACATGAGAGCGCGTGCAGGTACTGCAGGGCGGCCTCCGACCACGACACCGTCAGGGCACTGGCAGCCGCGAACGCCGGTTCACCGCCATCGACCCGCCGGTAGGTCTCCGCCAGCCCCTCCAGCACGTCACTCAGCGCAGCCCCATCGGTTGCGAATGCACGCCCGATTTCCGAACAGACTAACGTGACATTTCCCCCTGAGACCAACGTCTCGCCGAGTGGTTCGAAGCCCTTCGGTACAGCGGGGATGTCCACGTCGGTGGTCGGATCGGGCGCGTGACGGCGGCCGAATACGGCAAACATGCTCACGCGTCCCCTCCTCACGCAGAGACAGATTGCTCGGTGTTGTAACGAAGTTCGGTTCAACCCATGACGTGAGTTCCGGAATCAATTACGGTTAGGGCGTCGTCGTAGGCAGGAACGGGCTCGGAAACCAGTTCAAACCGCGTCACGCCGACCCCTACCAGCGTCCTCCGGATGACATGACCACTTTCGCCACCGACTCGACGCCGAGTGACGCCGAGCTGATCACCCGGGTCCGCGGTGGCGACCTGCCGGCTTACGGCATCTTGTTCGACCGGCATCGCGAGGCAGCGCATCGCCTCGCCCGTCAGCTGTCCAGGGGCCCAGACAGCGACGACCTCGTGGCCGAGGCGTTCACCAAGGTCCTATCCGTTCTGCGGAACGGTGGCGGCCCAGACATCGCTTTCCGCGCCTACGTGCTCACCGCCGTTCGGCGGCTCCACATCGACCGGATGCGAGAAGCCGCGCGGGTGGAGCCCAGTGACGACCTGGAGCGGTTTGACGCAGCAAGAGCCTTCGAGGATCCGGCCGTCGACGGATTCGAACGGTCGGCGGCCGCCCGGGCGTTCTCGTCCCTGCCCGAACGCTGGCAGCTGGTCTTGTGGCATCTCGAAGTGGAGGGACAGAAGCCGGCGGAGATCGCCCCCCTGCTCGGCCTCGGGGCCAACAGTATCTCGGCGCTGGCCTACCGAGCTCGGGAGGGCTTACGTCAGGCCTACCTGCAGATGCACCGCGCGGACGGCGCCGGGGAGAAGTGCCGCTGGACAACCGAGCACCTGGGTGCGCACGTCCGCGACGGACTCTCCCGACGAGACAGTGTGAAGGTCGCGGAGCATCTGGACGAGTGCCACCGTTGCACTGGGCTGTACCTCGAGCTGTCCGAGATCAACTCGAACCTCGCGGCGCTGCTTGGCCCTGCCGTGCTCGGCGGTTCCGCCGCAGCGTACGTCGCGGGCGGCCACGGCGTGGCAGCAGGAAGCTTGCTGGGATGGCTGACTCGCCTCAAGAACAGCGTCTCTTCAGGACCAGGCCCGGCGGTGGCCGCCGCCATTGCCGCGGCCGTTGCGGTGGCCGGTGTGGTCGCCGCGATGGCTCTGACCGGAGGCAGCGGCGGCGGTCTCGCAGACAGCCAGGGCCTCGTGGTGGGCTCCGACAACAGCCCCGCAGCCGGCGGGCCCGGTTCGACGCCGCAGACCACGAGCCAACCCAGCGGTACGCCCGCCGAATCGGCCAGCTCGCCGGCGCAGACCACCGACTCGCCAGCCCCCGCCGCTTCTTCGACGGCCACCACCGGCACGTCGACCGGCGGACCGAGCAGTAACCCGACCACCAACCCGACCACCAACCCAACCACCGCCCCGACGACGCCGACTCAGACGCCGAGTCAGCCGGGTCCGACCCAGACCAGCACCCAGCCCCCGACCACCCTGCCTCCGACGACAGTCGATCTGTCGGTCAACACCTCGCTGCATGCTCGCGGCGGCGCGGGATCGTTCGCGGACGTGGTGGTCGACGTCGGCCAAGGCGGCGGGACGGTGGGGACGATCTCCCTCACGATCTCACTGACGCTGCCAAGCTTCGACATCAGCGGTGAAGGCTGGTCATGCACGGCGTCTGACGCGTCGCAGACCTGGAGATGCACCACGGCAGGGAATGCTGCGCATGGCAATGTCTACGGGACGGTTGTCTTCCAGCCCGGCCAGCCGGTCACCTCTACCGTCGGAGCCGCGCACAACAACGACCCGAATCCCGACAACAACACCTCTACCGACTCCCTGCAGTAGTCGGCGTCCGCGACGGCGCTCCGGCCCAGATGACTTTGTCGCCGACACCCGCACTCGGTACGCTCGTACCAACGGCTGAGACGGAGCCAAGTAGGCATCGGAAACCAGAGCACAGAGAGCCGCCTCATCGGCTGAGAGGGCGGCGTCGGGACCGGTGACGAAGACCCTCCCGAGCCGCGGGTCAACGAGGCCGTCGTCACGACGGTGAAGGTGTGGTGGCACCGCGAGTTCCCCTTCGCCCACACTTCCGGGGTCGGAACGAACGAGGAGGTGCCACCTCGCCATGCATGCACCCACATCGGTTTCGCGCGTGCTCGCCAGGGACCTGGCGTCGCACGCCGACGAGATCGTGAGCCTTGCGGGATGGGTACATCGACGCAGACGGCTTGCGGCGATGACGTTCATCGTCCTGAGAGATCGGAGCGGCCTCGCGCAGGTCGTCGTCAAAGAATCTTCGGTCCGCGCCTCCGTCGACGCGCTCGGGGAGGAAACAGTTGTCGAGGTGATCGGCCTCGTGGTTCTCAATGAGCAGGCACCCGGCGGTGCCGAGCTCGTCGAACCGGTCGTCACCCCGCTGACCGACGAGGCGGCCACGCCGCCGATCGAGTTGTGGCGACCGACAGTCGGTGCCGGCTTGGCCACCCGGCTCGACACGGCGGCGGTGAGCTTGAGACACCCCACGGCGCAGGCTCGATGGACGCTGGCTGCTGCCTCGATGAATGGCTTTCGTCAGGCGCTGGACGGGCGTGGCTTCACCGAGATCCAGACGCCCAAGCTGGTCAACACGTCCACCGAGTCCGGTGCAACCGTGTTCGAGGTCGACTACTTCGGCCGATCCGCGTACCTCGCTCAGTCACCGCAGTTCTACAAGCAGATCATGGTGGGCGTCTTCGAGCGCGTGTACGAGATAGGGCCGGTCTTTCGGGCGGAGCCGCATGACACCGTGAGACACCTTGCGGAGTACGTCTCGCTCGACGTCGAGCTCGGGTTCATCAAGGATCACCGCGACGTCATCGACGTGCTTCGCGAGGTGGTCGCCGGCATGGTCACTGGGATCGCCGTACATGCCCGCGAGGCCACCGAGAAGCTCGGAATCACCCTGCCTGTGGTGCCGGCGGCGATTCCGGTCATCCACTTCAGCAAGGCTCTGGCGCTGGCTGGTGCACCGGAAGACGAGCCCGACCTCGCTCCCGCCCATGAGCGCGCGATCAGCGCCTGGGCTGCGGCCGAACACGCTAGCGAGTTCGTCGCAGTCGAGGGGTACCCGATGCGCAAGCGGCCGTTCTACACGCACCCGCAACCGTCCGATCCGCGGTGGTCCAACTCTTTCGACCTGCTGTTTCGCGGAATGGAACTCACCACCGGCGGTCAGCGACTCCACCGATATGGCGACTACGTCGCCGCCCTGGAGGCGTCCGGGCAGGCTCGAGAACCTTACGACAGTTATCTGCAGGCCTTCCGGCACGGCATGCCACCGCATGGGGGCTTCGCCATTGGTCTCGAGCGGTGGGTGGCCCGGCTGGTGGGGGCTGACAACATTCGCGAGGTGACGCTGTTCCCTCGCGACCTGCACCGGCTCTCCCCTTGACGTCGGTTGAGCGCGCGGGTCGGGCGTGCGGTCTGGGGCAACAGGGGGTATGAATGTGCCATGACCCTGATGAGACTGGTCGCACGCCCCATGCTGGCCTCGATGTTCGTCGTTGGCGGCTACAACGCGATCCGGAATCCGTCGGCGCTCGCCCCTCGAGTTCAGCCGGTGACCGACAAGTTGGTGCCGCTTGCCAAGCGAGTCCTACCGTCGGCTCCGATACCGGAAGACACCGTCACGCTGGTGCGGCTCACCGGCGTGGTGCAGGTCGTCGCCGGGCTTGCGCTGGCCACGGGCAAGGCACCACGCCTTGCGTCCCTGACGCTGGCCGCTTCGACCCTCCCCAGCTTGACCGCCCATCGGTTCTGGGAGGAGTCCGACCCGAGCACCAAGGCCGACGAGCGGGCTCACTTCTTGAAGAACGTGTCAATGACCGGCGGGCTGCTGCTCGCCGGAGTGGACACCGCAGGCAAGCCTGGCCTGGCCTGGCGTGCCCAGCATGTCGCGAAGGATGCTCGCCGAGAGGCCAGGCATGCTCGCCGCGCGGCCGGGCGCGAGGCCAAGCTGGCCCGCAAGCGACTCCCCTCCGGCTGAAAGGCACCAGAAGTCAGGCCGGCTCCCGGCGAGACCCTCGCGTTCGTCCGCGGCACATGGCGAGCGTCCCTCAGGCGGCGGAGCGATGTCGGCGCGCCCGATAGGCTTCGGCGGTGTGACGAGTCAACCCTGGCCCGCGCCCGTGGCAACCGCTCCGCTGTCGGCCAGCGTCGCCCTGCCAGGTTCGAAGTCGCTCACCAACCGGGCGCTCGTCCTGGCGGCGGTGGCCGATGGATCGTCGCGCATAGCCCGCCCGCTGCGCGCCCGCGACACCCTGCTCATGGTTGCGGCGCTGCGGAGCCTCGGCGTGCATATCGATGGGTCCGGCGAGGACTGGGAGGTCAGTCCACGACCGTTGCGCGGGCCCGCCGACGTCGACTGTGGACTGGCCGGCACTTTGCTGAGGTTCGTGCCACCTATCGCTGGGCTGGCGGACGGCGAAGTCCGCTTCGACGGCGATCCCCGGCTGCGTGAGCGTCCGATCGACGCACTCCTCGCGGCCCTTCGCGGCCTCGGCGCCGATCTCGAGTATTCCGGAGCGCCACGACTGCCGTTCACGGTGTACGGCACAGGTCGACTACCTGGCGGCCGGGTAACGATCGACGCGTCCGCCTCGAGCCAGTTCGTCTCGGGGCTGTTGCTGGCCGGGGCCCGCTATGAGTCGGGCGTCGACATCCTGCACGACGGGAAGCCCATCCCTTCCAGGCCGCATATCGACATGACGGTGGGGCTCTTACGCGACCGGGGTGTCGAGGTCGACGACGACGAGCCGAACCGTTGGGTGGTCCGGCCCGGTCCGATCAAGGCCGTGGATTGCCTGATCGAGCCCGACCTGTCGAACGCGGCACCCTTCCTGGGAGCGGCACTGGTCGCCGGCGGCAGGGTCTCGATACTCGACTGGCCAGACCACACGTACCAGGCCGGCGCCGCGCTGCCCTCCGTTCTGGCGTTGATGGGCGCGCACCACGAGTTGAGTGCCCATGGACTCACGATCACCTCCGAGGGGCGGATCGCCCCCGTGGATGTCGACCTGCATGAGGTGGGCGAGTTGACTCCCGTGATTGCGGCCCTGTGCGCCCTGGCGAGCGGCCCTTCGCATCTCCGGGGAATCGCCCATCTGCGCGGTCATGAAACTGACCGCCTGCGGGCCTTGGCCACTGAGCTCAACCGCCTCGGCGGTGACGTGACGGAGACACCCGACGGGCTTGACATCCGCCCACGGCCTTTGCACCCGGCGACCGTCCGGACCTACAACGACCACCGCATGGCTCACGCCGGGGTCGTACTCGGTCTGGCGGTCCCCGGCGTGACCGTGGAGAACATCACGACCACGTCGAAGACATACGTCGACTTTCCCGGCGCCTGGGAGCAGTTCGTACGATGACAGGGCGCGGCTTCGACGTGGACGACCACGAGCAGTTCGACCGGCCTCGTCGCCGTACCCGACCACGCACCAAGGAACGTCCCAGATATCCGGACGCAGTGTCTGGCTTCGTCATCACGGTTGACCGCGGGCGCTACACGTGCGTCATCGAAGGCGAAGAGGAGGACGGCTCTCCGCGAGTCGTTACGGCGATGAAGTCCCGCCCGTTGGGCCGCCAGGGTGTCGTCGTCGGTGATCGCGTGCGCATGGTCGGCGACGTGTCGGCGGTCGCGGGCAGCCTCGCCCGGATCGTGGAGGTCGAGGACCGCAGCACCGTGTTGCGACGCACCGCGGACGACGACGATCCGGTGGAGCGGGTCGTGGTCGCCAACGCCGATCAGCTGGTGATCGTGGCGGCGCTGGCAGATCCTGAACCCAGTCCCAGATTGATCGACAGGTGCTTGGTGGCCGCGTACGACGCAGGACTGGACCCGTTGCTGTGCCTGACCAAGCCCGACCTCGCACCCCCTGACCCGCTCTTGGACATCTACCGCCCGCTTGGCGTGCCCTACGTCGTGACAGAGCGGGACAGCGCGCTGGCCGAGCTCCAGACTCGGCTGGCCGACCGAGTTAGCGTGCTGGTCGGTCATTCGGGTGTGGGAAAGTCAACCCTGGTCAACGGGCTTGTCCCAGGTACAGACCGTGCGATCGGCAGCGTCAACATAGTCACCGGGCGCGGTCGCCACACCTCAACATCGCTGCTCGCGCTCCGTCTTCCGCGAGGTGGATGGGTGATCGATACGCCGGGAATCCGGTCGTTCGGACTGGCCCACGTGGATCCGTCGCACCTGATCGAGGCGTTCCCAGACCTCGCAGAGTTGACTGCAAGCTGCCCACGGGGATGTACGCACGCTGCTGGCGAACCGGAGTGCGGGCTCGACGACGCGATCTCCGACGGGCGCACGGAGCGCGCTCGCGTCGAGTCGTACCGTCGCCTACTCGGCAGCCGCGAGGGCGGCGACCAACCCGGGCGCTAGCTCGGAGCCCACAACGCACGAGACCCCGCGTCCCCGGTGCGAACCACCTGAACGATGACCAGGAGGGCTCCGAGGACCACAACCGCGGATATCAGGTACTGCAGGGATCGGCTGGCCAGCCCTTCGCGGGCTCCCTTGCCTGAGGCCAGGGCCGTGGGGCCTCCGAGCGTCACCACGGCGAGGAGTACGACAGCGGTGAACACCCACATCAGGACCTGAAGCTGCTTTCCCCGGTGTTCGTGAGTCGCGATCAGAGCCTGCGAGATGCCCAGGTTCTGCTTGAAGATCACGCCACTGCGCACGGCCGCGAGGACCGACCCCAAGGCGACTACCGTGGTCGCGAGAAGCGGCCAGCGCAACAGCCAACGCCACCCGGGGAGCACTGCGAAGGCGATCGCACAGAGGGCCGCCAGCGGTGTGAACACCACGGCCGCATGGATGATGAGTACGTGCGCAGGCAGACCATTGATCTCATTGAACATCGGGGCTCCTCTGAGAGATCGTTGGACGCGACCGGCTGCTCCAGCGGGTGCACAGTAACGAACGCACCGCAGATCTCGCAGGTTCAGCCCCCTTCCGTCGATCCGACACCTGTTCCCGCCCATCCGACACTTGGTTCCTCCTTCGGTCCGGGTGAGCCAAGCCACTCCCGCAACTGATCTGGCCAGATGCGCACATCCTGGTCGATCCGACCCCTGGCGACTCCCCCAGCCTCATACGTCGATCGGCGGGCCTGGGTTCCCTCTCATCCCGGCGGAAGCAGGCCGAGGGCCCGTCCTGTCTTGGCACTGATCAGCTGGCTCCGAGCACGGGTGGGTTGCCGGAAAACCTGGATGGCCACCCGAATGGGTACAAAAGAATCCGGCTCCCCCACGGCTGGGGACCTACTGATGAAGACACGTTGGCCTTAGCCTCATGCCATGGCATCGCCGCATACAGATGATCTACGCCTGGCACATGTCCTGGCCGATGACGCCGACTCGCTCACGATGGATCGGTTCAAGGCACTCGATCTGCATGTGACGACCAAACCCGATCTCTCCCCAGTCAGCGAGTCGGACCAGTCCGTCGAGGAGGCCATGCGGCGCACGCTGGGTCGAGCACGGCCTCGGGATGCCGTCGTGGGCGAGGAGCAGGGCAGCAGCGGTTGGGGCTCTCGACGCTGGGTGATCGATCCCATCGACGGAACCAAGAACTACATCAGGGGGGTGCCTGTCTGGGCCACCTTGATCGCGCTGATGGTCGAGGACCAGGTAGTCGTCGGGCTGGTATCCGCGCCAGCGCTGGGTCGGCGTTGGTGGGCTTCGCGCGGGGATGGTACGTGGACCGGCAAGTCCTTGTACTCCGCCGCTCGATGCCAGGTCTCTGACGTGACCCGGGTGGAGGACGCGTCGCTGTCGTACTCCAGCCTGGGCGGCTGGGACGAAAGCGGCAAGCTGGATGACTTCCTGGCCTTGAGCCGCAGATGCTGGCGAACCCGCGCGTACGGCGACTTCTGGTCGCATGTGATGGTGGCCGAGGGCACTGTCGACATCGCCGCCGAGCCCGAGCTGAAGCTCTACGACATGGCGGCGCTCGCGGTCGTGGTGGAGGAGGCAGGCGGTCGATTCACCGGTCTAGACGGTGCACAGGGGCCACACGGGACCAACGCGCTGAGCACCAACGGGGCCCTGCACGACCAGGCGATGGCCTTCCTCGGGCAGTTTCCCGACCCGGTGGAGCAGGACGAGCAGCCGTCGCGCGGAAGCCTGCACGATCTGGGGGCCCGCCGCAGGCGCGCGGTCGACACCGACGACTGACTTACCCGCCGATCCGACACTTATTCGGCGCGATCCGACACTTATTCAGCCGCGCTGCGCCCTTGAGCGCCGCCGCCCGTTCGCTCGCGGTCAGTCGGTCCTACCGTCTTCCGCGAATTTGCGGATAACCTGACGGGAGGAGTCACCGCGGGCACCTGAGGGCGACCAAGCGCGGTGTACTGCCATCGGGTGCTAGGAGGCAGGGCGATGCGGATCAATGAAATCCTTCACGGAAAGGGCGCCGAGGTCGTCACCATCACACCGGGATCGACCGTACGCGAGCTGGTGGCATTGCTCGCCAAGCACAACATCGGGGCGCTGGTCGTGAGCGAAGACGGCACCACGGTGTCTGGCATTGTCTCCGAGCGCGACGTCGTGCGCAGCCTGCACCGAGACGAGTCCCCGCTCGACTCTCCAGTGTCGGCGATCATGACGGCTGAGGTGCTCAGCTGCCAGCCTCACGACAGCGTCAACGAGCTGATGCGCCTGATGACCGATCATCGCATCCGGCACGTGCCGGTTGTCGTCGACGGCGCTCTGACCGGCATCGTCAGCATCGGTGATGTGGTCAAGTCCCGGATGGGTGAGCTGGAGTTCGAACGCGACCAGCTCAACAGGTATGTGGCTGACGCGCGGTAGGCCGACGCGCCGCTCACATGCGCGGCAGCTAAGCGTATCCAGGCAACCAAATGTCTGCGCCCAGGCGTCCTCGGATTGTCAAGATCCATTCTCAGCAACCGGGAGCAGACATGAGATCCCCTCGCCTCCTGGTCGCCATCGCGTCGGCGGCAACAACCGCGGCACTGCTGGCGACACCTCAGGCAATCGCTGCGACGTCAAACGAATCCGCTGCGCGTGCGCGCACCGTCCAACCGTGTGCAGGGGCCGACCTCCACGTCACGCTGGGGCGCGCGGAAGGAACTGCGGGGACGACCTATCAGAACGTCAAGTTCCAGAACACCGGGAACACCGCCTGCACGGTCAAGGGTTATCCGAACACGTCGTTCCGGACGGCGAAAGGGAAGCGCGTCGGCCCTCCGTCGTCACATGACAACTTCAGCGGTGTACCGGTACATCGGCTGACGCTTAAGCCCGGAGGCTTCGCGCACACCGCGGTAGCGATCCCGGACGCCGGGAACTTCCCGGTGTCGCAGTGCAAGCCGCACGCGACTGCGAAGCTCAGGGTGACAGCGCCCAAGCGCGCGATAGCGACGGTTTTCCCGTACCACACCACGGTCTGCACAAACGGCGACGGCACGACCCGGGTCGGCCCGCTACGCAAGGGCCCACACCCGCATTGACCTCAATGGCCACGATTGCGTCGAAGCTTCATGCGCGAATGACGTAGTGGGCTGGTCGAGTCGCGCGTCACAATGACCAGATGACAACCTCTCCGGCCGACCCGTCTCGCGGTCTGCTCGCGACCCACGACAGGGGCGTACTCGCGACGATCAAGCGAGACGGGCGGCCTCAGCTGTCCAACATCAACTACACCTACGACCCCGGCAAGGATCTGATCCGGGGCTCGGTGACCGATGACCGAGCCAAGGTACGAAACCTCCGCCGCGACCCGCGGGCCAGCTTCCACGTGACAACCCAGGACGGATGGGCGTATGTAGTCGCCGAAGGGATCGCGGAGCTGTCCCCGGTCGCTGCCGATCCCCACGGCGCTGTCGTTGAGGAGCTCATCGACGTGTTCCGACTCGTGCAGGGCGAGCACCCGGACTGGGACGAATATCGTGCGGCCATGGTCGCAGACCGGCGGCTCGTGCTCCGGCTCCCGATCGTGCGGGTCTATGGCAGGCCGCCCAACATTTCCTAACCGTCGACCGCTCAACGCCGAGAAGCCAACTTCGCCGTCTGGACCGGCGAGTCTTGCCGACTTCCTGGCGTCTCGGCGAATTTGTCGGTATGAGCCGCCCGGGCTCTTGGGTCAGCCAGCCTGCTTGATGGCGGAGATCTCGAACTCGAGCGTCGCCTTCTCGCTGACCAGCACGCCACCAGCCTCCAACGCGGCGTTCCAGTTGACGCCCCAGTCCTTGCGGTTGACCTGCACGCTGCCTTCGAAACCGAGCCGGAGGTTGCCGAACGGGTCCGTAGCAGCGCCCAGGAACTCGAAGTCGATGGTGACCGGCTTGGTCACACCCCTGATCGTCAGGTCGCCGATGAGCTTGTAGTGCTCGTCATCGACCTTCTCCACGGCCGTGCTCTCGAAGGTGATCTCGGGGTAGTTGGCCATGTCGAAGAAGTCGTTGCTGCGCAGGTGCTCGTCCCGCTGGTCGTTGCGCGTGTGAACGCTGGCCGCCTGGATGACCACCTTGACAGTTGACCTTGTGGGGTCTTCCGCATCGAGGTGAGCTGTTGCCTCGAAGTCGTCGAAAGTGCCGCGGACCCTGGTCACCATCGCATGCCTGGCGACGAAGCCGATATGGGAATGGACTTGGTCGACGACATAGTCGCCGGTGAGCGACGGGGAAAGTGTGGTCTCCGTCATGGAGAGCCTCCAAATTGGCGAGTAATAGTTGATTCTTCAACTATATCTGGATGCGGGACTCCTCGCAAACGCCCGGTTCACCGCGCCCGCTCCAGCAAGTCCTCCCAGAACACCAGCAGGTTGCCGTCGGGGTCGACCAGCTCCACCAGCGCGATCACACCGGGAACCACTTTCAGGTCAGGAACGGCTGGGAGAACCCTTCGGAGTCTGGCGTGCTCAGTCGCGAGATCGGTGACACCGATGCCGATTCGCGCGCCCCCCGGCGGCTGCGTAGTATGCAGGATCCGCAGGGCGATCTGGGGCACTTGATGCAAGATCCATTCCGCCATGTCAGGCGCCGGATTGAGGTCCGGCTGCCGCCCCAGTGCTGCGGCATAGAACGCCCGAGCGGCCTCTAGGTCGTTTGCCCGCACATCAGCAGTGAATCCTGCCAGCGTCATTCCAAGCCCCTATCGAGCGCAGTCGGCGACGGAGCGTCAAGTGGCTCCGAGGTCATGGTCAGGCAGTACTCGTCCTCGGGTCCGTCCTCTGGGTCCACGAGCGATCTGCCTGTCGGCCGGAAACCGCCGCTACGCAACACTGCGATCGATGCGTCGTTGCCGGGGCGGACCATGGCGCGCACGCCGAGCACGTCGTGAGCCCTCAACCAGGAGATGAACGCATTGACCATTTCGCGCGCGAGGCCCTGACCACGATGGACGTCCCGGACGTAGTAGCCGATCTCCACCACCCCCTCGGCCGATGGCGGTGCATGGCAACCGACTCGTCCCACGTAGTCGCCCTGCGGCGTCGTTGCCACCCACAGCAGGAAGGCAGCCTCTGCCTGATCGCGCAGGCGCTCGACCTGGTCTGCGCGGTACGCCAGTACGCCCAGGTCGTCCGCCGGCCAAGGCCCGCCATCGGGAAGACACCGAGTCCGGAGGGCCGCAAGGATCTCACCTGCGGTCAAGGCGCGCAGCCGGAGGCGCCTCGTCGTTGTCCTTGCCCCTATGGTCTCGCTCCTTCGCAGGTTCGCCGGCCTGAGCGGCGCATATCTACTACTATCCCCGTAGTAATAACCGCCATCGTCAGCCTCAGCAAACGGCGACTCGACAGGGCAGGGCCGACATGACCGATCTAACCTACGTCCAGGCCATCGTCATCGGCCTGATCCAAGGGGTTACGGAGCTCATTCCCGTGTCCAGCCTCGGGCACTCCGTCCTGGTGCCGGAGTGGATCGGGGGGGCCTGTCCCATCTGGTGACCGAGTCCGCGAGCAGCGACAGCGGCACGTCGCCGTACCTAGCCGTCATCGTTGCCCTGCACGTTGCGACGGCCCTAGCGCTCCTGTGGTTCTACCGCCGGGACTGGATAGCGATCATCGGCGCGTCCTTTCGCACCCTGCGCGCTCGCTCGGTCGAAAGCTCGACGGAGCGACTCGCCTGGCTCATCATCATCGCCACCATCCCCGTGGGCATTGCCGGGCTAGCATTCGAGCACGCCTTCCGCGTGCTTTTCGCCAAGCCCGTTGCGGCGGGAGTGTTCCTCACCATCAATGGCCTCATCCTGGACCCGACGGCACCCCGGACGAGCGTCGTGCACTCGTGTACGGAGGGCCCGACCGAAGGCTGGAGACTCTGAACTACCGAGAGGCCGGCATCATCGGGTTGTTCCAGACGCTCGCTCTGCTGGCCGGGATCTCCCGGTCCGGGATCACCATGGTCGCCGGTCTGATTCGTGGTCTGGATCATCAGGACGCCGCCAAATCCTCGTTCCTTCTGGCAACCCCGGTCATCCTCGCCGCAGGCGTCCTGAAGATTCCGTCGCTGTTCGTGCCGGCTTGTGACAACATCCACGGACAGGTCGTCGTCGGGGCGCTGGTGGCCGGAGTGGCGGCCTATGCGAGCGTCCGGTTCCTCACCAGATACTTCACCACCCGCACGCTGACTCCCTTCGCGATCTACTGCCTCGTTGCAGGCATCGCATCGGTCGTCAGGTTCGCGTGACCGCCGAAAACGGCGTCGACCAGACTGCAGCCCATGGCAGATCAACCCTGGCCCAAGGCGGGGCGGCTACGCACGGACCGCCTGACCTTGGAACCATTGCGGGTGGCGCACGCGGCCGAGATGGCAGACGTCCTCAACGACCCCGGTCTGCACACCTTCACGGGAGGCTCCCCGCTCACCCAAGCTGAGCTGCGTAAACGGTACGAATCCCTGGCGGCGGGTCAGTCGCCTCAAGGGCACGAAGTCTGGTTGAACTGGGTGGTACGCCGCCACGACACCGGTGAAGTGATCGGCTACGTGCAGGCCACCGTTGAGCGCAGCGGCGATGATGGGTCCGCCGATCTCGCTTGGGTCATCGGCACCGCGCATCATCGCAGCGGCTTGGCCACCGAGGCGACCCGTGCGGTTGCAGGTTGGCTGGAGGCTCAGGGTGTGCACAAGCTCACTGCGCACATCCACCCAGACCACCGCGCATCGATGGCCGTGGCCGGAGCGATCGGCCTGGTCGACACCGGTGAGCTGGACGCCAACGGGGAAGCAATCCTCAGAATCGCCCCGAGCGCCTCGTGAAGGTTCAAGGCTGCCTGATTTCAGCGGCCTGACCCAAGTAGCTCCCATCCGCTGGCCCACTGGCCCCGAACGAAGGGTGGTGGGTATCACAGTTTCAGGCCGCCGGGTGGAGGTCCCCGGTCGGAGAGGAGGGGCTCAGCGTCGACGGGTTGTGCGACCCGCAACGACGTCGCGGCCGATCGGCCCACACCACCGGGGTCCATCGACCGAGCCTCGTCGCGCGGAGAGACCGTGCGGCCTGCACTCTCCTGGAAGGTTAGTTCGATGCGCTCATCTACTCGCTGGCGGAAGTCAGTGACGGCCCTGACAGCCACCGGAGGCATTCTCGTCTGCGGTGGTTTGGCCGGTCTGGCGCCGTCGGGGGCGGTCGCCTCCAGCCACCGCGAGGCGCCGCTCATCTCCGGTGCCCCGCAGTACGACAACACGGACGTCTATGCGTTCGTCAGTCCCGACAAGCCCTCGAGGGTCACCTTGATCGCCAACTGGATCCCGTTCGAGGAGCCGGCGGGTGGACCCAACTTCTACCCGTTCGCCACCGACGCCCGCTACAACATCAAGATCGACAACGACGGCGACGCCAAGCCGGACATCACGTTCCGCTGGACGTTCAAGAACCACTACCGCAGCGGCAACACGTTCCTCTACAACACCGGACCGGTGACCAGCCTCAACGACGCGAACCTGAACTTCTACCAGACCTACACGCTGGAACGGGTGCGGGGCAACGGGACCGTCAAGGTGCTGGCGAAGAACGTCAAGGTCGCGCCGTCGAACGTCGGCAAGGCCTCGATGCCCAACTACGCGAAGCTGCGCGACGCCGCGATCAAGAAGGTCGGCATGCCGGGGGCCGCTCCCCTCACCTTCGCCGGTCAGGCCGAAGACCCGTTCTTCCTCGACCTTCGGGTCTTCGACCTGCTCTACGGCGGTGACTTCTCCGAGGTCGGCGATGACACCCTGGCCGGGTTCAACGTGAACAGCATCGCGTTGCAGATCGGCAACTGGGGTCTGGCGAACCAGCAGGACGCGAAAAAGCACCCCATCATCGGCATCTGGTCGACCACCAGTCGACGCGGTGTCGGCGGCAGCTATCACCAGGTGTCGCGTCTGGGCAACCCGTTGGTCAACGAGGTGGTCATCGCGGCCAAGGACAAGGATCGCTTCAACGCATCCTCGCCGAGCGGTGACGCACAGTTCCTCAACTATGTGACGCATCCGGAGCTGCCCAAGCTGATCGAGGCGATCTACGGCATCCCGGCCCCCCAGACGCCCCGCAACGACCTGGTCCAGGTCTTCCTGACGGGCGTACCGGGACTCAACCACCCCGCGCACGTGACGCCGAGCGAAGAGCTCCGGCTGAACATGTCGATCCCACCGAGCCAAAACCCCAACCGGCTTGGCGTGATCGGTGGCGACAACGCCGGCTATCCAAACGGCCGACGGCTGAAGGACGACGTCGTCGACATTGCGCTGCAGGTCGTCGAGGGCGAGCTCACTGGTAACGCGAACGACTTGGGAGACGGTGTCAATGCCAACGACGTCGGATTCTCCTCGAAGTTCCCGTACCTGGCGCTGCCTGCATCGGGTTCGAAGACCGCTCCACATGCGAGCGGGTTCACCCCGCTCCCTGGCGGTGACGGCAACGATCCAGGTGGCTCGGGCTCTGGCCTCCCATTCACCCCCATAGCAGCGATCGCGCTGGGCCTGATCGCCTTGGCCGGGGCTGGAGTGAGCGTGATCCGCAGGCCCAAGCTCAAGACGGCCTGACCGGTCAGGTTGCCCGCCCGTTCGGACCCACGTGCGGGCGGGCAACCACCACGGAGGGAAGCCACATGCGTCGAAGCCTGCTGGTGGGCGCTCTAGCCACCATCCTGGTGCTCGCCGGAGCCGTCGGTGTCATCCGGGATACACATGGTCCCCGGGCCACCTCTGCGGTAACCCCGGTCGACCCCGGCGTACTGACCCAGCTGAGCGGTGGAGATCTAGCGAGCGCGGTGACCGCGTTGCAGACCCATCTACGCGCGCAACCTCTAGACGGTCGCGGCTGGGCCACGCTCGGCGTGTCCTATGTGGAGATGGCTCGGCTGGCCGGGGACCCCTCGTACTACCCCAAGGCCGGTCACGTCCTCGCCCGCTCCCTGCGGGTCGAACCCACGGACAACGACCTCGCTCTCGCAGGCCTGGCAGCGCTCGCCGCGGCAAGGCACGAGTTCAACATCGCGTTACGCGAGTCACGGGCCTCGCTGGCCATCAACCCGTACCAGGCGCAGGCACTTGCGATCCGGGTCGACGCGCTCACGGAGCTCGGCAGATACGACGCGCAGCTGACCGCGCTCCGGCAGGCCGATCACCGTCAACCTGGCGTGCCGGTGTTCGCGCGCTACTCGTACGCAGAAGAGCTGCGCGGGCGGACCCACCGAGCCATGGAGCTGCTTCGACAGGGCCTGCGGGGCGCAACTGTGCCGTCCGACCAGGCGTACCTGCTGACCCTCCTCGCCGACCTCGAACGGCGAGCCGGTCACCTCCACCGAACTGGCCGGCTCATCCGCCGGGCGCTGATCGCGTCGCCCGACTACGTTCCCGCCCTGGCAAGCCGCGCGCGGCTGCTAGTGGCCCGAGACGACCTCGCTCAAGCGCTGCGCACCTGGCGGGACGTCACCTCCAGACTCGCCCTTCCTGAGTATCTCCTCGAGCGTGGCGAGCTGTACGAAACCACCGGACGACCCGCGCTGGCACAACAGCAGTTCAGTGTGCTGCAGGCCACCAAGCAGTTGCTGCGTTCCAATGGCGTTCGCGTCGACCTGGAGACGGCTTTGTTCGAGGCGGACCACGGATCTCCATCGGCTGCCCTGTCCGCGGCACGTACCGAGTGGTCGCGACGCCACAGCGTCCAGGTCGCCGACGCCCTGGCCTGGGCCCAACACGTTTCGGGTCACGACGCGGCGGCACTGCGGATGTCCGATCGTGCCACCCGGCTGGGCACCCCGCTGGCGATGTTCTCCATCCACCGCGGGCTGATCGAGGCAGCGCTCGGCCGGCGATCCGTGGCCCTCAGGGACCTGCGGCTTGGCCTCGAACAAGACCCCGGACTCTCGCCGTGGCAGGCCGACCGTGCGCGGTCAGTCCTGCGGTCACTGGAGGGGGACCGATGAACGGATGGCGGCGGCTGCTTGGGCGACTTGGCGCAGTCTTCGGGGCAACCGTCGTACTGCTGGTGGGGCCCGGAATAGGTTCCGCCGGCGCTCATCCGTTGGGCAACTTCACCGTAAACAGATACACGGGCGCGCTCGTCGCCCCCGACCACATCCTGCTCGACCACGTCTTCGACTTCGCGGAGATTCCAACCGCGCAATTCGGCGATCAGACCAATGACCTGCCCGCTCTGGCAACCCGTGAATGCGACACCGCCAGGCACGACCTGGCCGTCGTGGTGGGCAGCCAGACCGTCATATTGCGCGTCCTGGACTCGAAGGCGGAGCTCGGCGACGGGCAGGCGGGACTCCCCGTGCTGGGCGTCCAATGTCTGCTGCGCGGCGACTTCCGGACCATTTCCGGCCACACCGAGATAAACGTCGTCGACCGAGCCGCCGGTCGCCAGATCGGCTGGAACGAGATGACCGCCCGGTCCGACGGCACCATGCTGCTCCGCTCCGACGTGGCGACCGACACCATAAGTGCGCGGCTGTCCTCATACCCCAAGGACCTGCTCAGCTCGCCGCTGGACCAGCGATCGGCCTCTCTCGTCGTACGTCCTGGCGGCCCGGCAGGGTCACTCGAATCGACCGTCATCGGCCCGACCGCGACGGCTCAAGTCAGCGGCGTGAACGGCCTGACCGAGCGGGTGGCTGGTCTGCTCGACGACCCCGGCATCGGCATGGCCACGCTGACGCTCGTCGCCGCCGTGGCGCTGGGGGCGGCTCACGCCTTGGCGCCCGGTCACGGAAAGACCGTGATGGCCTTCTACCTGGTCGATCAGCGACGGCGCTCGTGGCGTTCCGCGGCTGCCGTCGGCTCAACGGTGACGCTCTCACACACCGCATCGGTGCTAGCGCTGGGTCTCTTGGTGACGGCCGGCTCACCGGTTTTCCCCGACACGTTGTACCCATGGCTGAAGGTCCTCAGCGGCCTGCTGATCCTCGTCCTGGGGGTCACCTTGCTTCGCGGCGCGCTACGCGGGGGGACTCACGCTCATGGGCACGGTCACGGACACGGACACGGTCACGGTCACTCGCACGACCATGAGCACGGGCACGGGCACGGGCACGGTCACTCGAACGAGCACGCCTCCACCGCGCACACCACCCCCGGCCGAGGCAGCGTGCTCAGCCTCGGCATCGCTGGGGGTCTCGTCCCCAGCCCGGCAGCCCTCATACTGCTGCTAGTGGCCGTGGAAACGGGTCGCCCTTGGTTTGGTGCGGTGGCCGTGCTGGCGTTCGGAGTCGGCATGGCGTTGACGCTCTGCTTGGTCGGGCTGATGGCCTCCGGTCTCACCCAACGCGTGGAGTTGTTGTCATTGCGCAGCGGCCGGTGGGCACGTACGGCCCGCATCGGACTCTCCTATGGCGCGGCCAGCGGTGTCTGCCTGGTAGGGGCTGGACTCGTGCTGCGCGCAACGTTGACCATCTGACTCCCACCACGTCATGAGAACGGTTTGTTGCTGGCCCAGCCCGACCGAAGCCAGGTCCGGTTGCGCAGCTCGGTCCGGACCCGATGGATATAGCCCCGAGCCGCCTGGTCACGCCAGGCCCCGGCGTACCAGGAGCCGACGCAACCCCACAGCTGTCCGGCGGAGTAGTCCCGGGTGCCGGTGTTGTCGAGCCAGTGCACCCAGCCCTCGTAGCATCCGCGCAGATA
>JBDUDR010000031.1:0-22426 GCA_040002845.1 Nocardioidaceae bacterium | reverse complement strand
TTCCTCGGGCTGTGGATCTTCGGCTGGGACCGCCTGTCCAAGCGCCTGCACCTGGCCACCATCTGGCTCGTCGCCGTTGGCACGGTGTTGTCGGCGTACTTCATCCTGGCTGCGAACTCGTGGATGCAGCACCCGGTGGGCTACACGTACGACAAAGCCGCGGGCCGCGCCGAGCTCACCGACTTCGGGGCCGTGCTGAGCAACAAGGTCGTGCTCGTGACGTTCCCGCACACGATCCTCGCTGCGTACATGGTCGGTGGCGCGTTCATCGCTGCTGTCGGTCTGTGGCACCTGATCCGCCGGCCTGAGCAGGATCGTGACGCCTTCCGGACGGCCACCAGGTTCGGGGCAGTGACCCTCATCGTGGCCGGAGTCGGCGTGGCCATCTCGGGGGACGTCCAGGGCAAGATCATGACCGAGGTTCAGCCGATGAAGATGGCTGCCGCGGAGGCGCTGTACTCCACCGAGCAGCCGGCATCCTTCTCGCTGTTCACCATCGGCACCTTGAACGGGTCGAAAGAGGTGTTCGCGCTCAAGGTCCCCCGGGTGCTCTCCTTCCTGGCAACGGGTCACCTCGACGGCCAGGTGCAGGGCATCAACAACCTCCAGAACCAGTACGAGAAAACGTACGGTCCCGGCGACTACTCGCCGAACATCCCCGTGACCTACTGGGCGTTCCGGCTGATGATCGGGGTCGGTGCACTCGGGGCCCTGATCGGGTTGTGGTCACTGTTGGCTCTGCGTCGGGGACGGCTGCCGACCTCCCGATGGCTGTTGGTCTCCGGGATCGCTCTGCCGATACTGCCCTTGCTAGGCAACTCGTTCGGCTGGATCTTCACCGAGATGGGGCGTCAGCCCTGGATCGTCTTTGGCCTGATGCAGACCTCCGCCGGCGTTTCGCCGGGCACCACCTCCGGCGAGGTGCTGACCTCGCTGCTCGTCTACACGGCCCTGTACGGCGTGCTCGCCGTGGTCGAGGTGGGGTTGTTGATCCGATTCATCCGAGTCGGACTCCCAGACCTGGCGAGCGACGAGGAAGGCCCCGACGACGCCGATACCCCGCTGGCTTTCGCATACTGAGACTCGTCCCGGGAAGGGAGACGCTGCATGGAGCTCACCACGGTCTGGTTCACGCTGATCGGCATCCTGTGGACCGGCTACCTCGTACTCGAGGGCTTCGACTTCGGTGTCGGCATGCTGCTGCCCGTGATCGGCCGGGACGACACCGAACGCCGAGTGCTCATCAACACGATCGGTCCGGTCTGGGACGGCAACGAGGTGTGGTTGATAGTCGCCGGCGGCGCGACCTTCGCTGCCTTCCCCGAGTGGTACGCCACCTTGTTCAGCGGGTTCTATCTGCCGCTGCTGATCATCTTGGTGGCGCTGATCGTTCGTGGGGTGGCGTTCGAATACCGCGGAACAAGGGCCGAGGGGTGGTGGCGCAAGCGCTGGGACCTGGCGATCGTGGTCGGCTCGTTCCTGCCGGCGCTTCTGTGGGGCGTCGCCCTTGCAAACATCGTGCGCGGCGTACCGATCGATGCCGAGGGGGAGTACACCGGTGGCTTCTTCACGCTGCTGAACCCGTACGCCCTGCTCGGCGGCCTGACGACGCTGACAGTGTTTCTCACCCACGGCGCCATCTTCCTTGCGCTCAAGACGTCTGGTGACATCCGCGTCCGGTCACGCCGGTTCGTTGCGCTGGTCGGCCCGGTCGCAGCGCTGTTGGCCGTCGTCTTCCTCAGCTGGACGATCGCCCAGTACGGCAGCTTCGCGGCCGGTGTGTTCGCGGTCGCCGCCGCGGTGGCGTTCGTGGCGGGACTAGGCGCTACCAGGATGGGAAGGGACGGTTGGGCGTTCGCGGGGACGGCTGCTGCCATCGCCGCCACGGTGGCCGCGCTGTTCGTGTCCCTATTCCCAGACGTCATGCCGTCGACCATCGACGCGGCGTACAGCCTCACCACATCGACGGCCTCCTCGACGCCGTACACGTTGAAGATCATGACCGTGGTGGCGCTGGTGTTCACTCCCGTGGTGCTGCTCTACCAGGGGTGGACCTACTGGGTGTTCCGCAAGCGCATCGGCGTCCAGCACATCCCGCAATGAGCGCGCAGGCCGTGTCGGCCCTCGGCTCGCACTCCGGATCGACTCGGCCGGTCGATCCGGAGCTGCTGCGCAGGTCCCGTCCCGTGCGGCGGCAGCTGGCGATCTGCGTCGTACTCGGCACCGCGACCGCTGTCGCCGTCGTCGGCCAGGCCTGGTGGTTGGCTTGGCTGCTTGCCGACGGTTTCGCCGGCGTCGGGCTCGGGCCGCTGTGGTGGCCGCTTGCTGGAGTGGCGGCCGCCATCGTCGCGAGGGCAGGGCTGGGTTGGGCACACGAGGTCGCCGCCGCGCGCACGTCCGCGCAGGTCAAGGCCCAGCTGCGCTGTGACGTGATGGCGGCCGTACTGGGACCTCGGCCCGCCGGCAATGGCCAGTCCACCGGACAGTTGATCGCCTTGCTCGGGGCAGGGCTGGACTCGCTGGACGGCTATCTGGGGCGCTATCTGCCACAGCTGGTGCTGGCGGTCGTTGTTCCATTGGTCGTGGGGGTGGCGGTGCTCCTGACAGACGTCACGTCAGCGGTGACGATCGCGTTGACGATCCCGCTGATCCCGATCTTCATGGCCCTCATAGGCCTGGTCACAATCGACCGGACCGAGCGCCGGTGGCGGGCCATGCAGCGGCTGTCCCACCACTTCACTGACGTCCTGTCCGGGCTGACGACGCTGAAGGTGTTCGGTCGGGCCAGGGGTCAGGTCGAAGGTCTCCGCCGGGTTGGTGAGCAGCATCGTTCGGAGTCGATGGCGGCGCTGCGCTGGGCCTTTCTGTCCGCGTTCGTCCTCGAATTGGTGGCCACGGTGTCCGTCGCCCTGGTGGCCGTCGGAATAGGTCTTCGGCTAGTCCACGGTGACCTGGACCTGCGCTCCGCACTGTTCGTGTTGCTGTTGGCTCCGGAGGTCTACCTTCCGTTGCGGCTGGTCGGCACGCATTTCCACGACAGCGCGGAGGGCGTCGCAGCCGCGCAGGACGCCTTCGCAGTCATCTCGGGCGCGCCCCCGGTGAGAAAGGGCCTTCCGCCTCCGGACCTCGGCGATGCAGAGATCGTTGTCGATGGCGTCACAGTCTCCTACCCGGGCCGAGCCGCGCCGGCACTGGCAGACGCGTCCCTTCTCGTACGTCCCGGTGAGACTGTGGTCCTGGCTGGTCCTAGCGGATGCGGAAAGTCCACCCTGCTGGCCGTTGTCCTCGGCCTGGTCGAACCCAGTTCGGGCCGAGTGTTGGTCGGCCGACTCGGGCTGGACGAGATCGATCTGGTGACCTGGCGGGCCCAGACCGCCTGGGTGCCGCAGCGGCCCGCGCTGCTGTCGGGCACGGTTGCTGACAACGTCGCCCTCGGCCAGCCAGAGACAGACATGGACTCCGTGTGTGCGGCGCTGTTCGCGGCCGGTGCGGGTGACCTAAGCCCCGGGCGCCGGGTCGGTGACCTGGGTGTCGGCCTGTCCGCGGGCCAGCAGCGGCGGGTGGGCCTGGCCCGCGCGCTGCTCCGGGTTCAGACCGGGCAGGCCCGGCTGCTGTTGCTCGACGAGCCGACGGCCGGTCTCGACGCTGCCAGCGAGAGCGCCATTCTCGACGGTCTGCGCGAGCTCGGCGTCATTCTCGTCGTCGTTGCTCACCGCCCGTCGGTGTTCGCCCGCGCCGACCGCGTCGTCCAGCTACGGCCCTCCTCCGCACAGGCACACAGGTGACCGGCTCGACGGGCTCGCCCGGGCCGCTGCGCCAGGTCTGGCGGTGGGTGCGCGCCGAGCGGGGCCTCAGCACGCGTCTGGCACTGGCGGGGCTGCTGGGCGTCGGTGCCGCTGCGAGCGCCACCGCCCTGCTCCTCACGTCGGCCTGGCTGATCGCCCGCGCCGCCCAGCAGCCGCCCGTGATGTATCTGATGGTGGCGATCGTCGCCGTTCGCGCCTTCGGCATCGCCCGCGGCGTTCTCAGGTACGCCGAGCGGCTGGTAGCCCACGACGCGGCCTTCCGGCTTCTCACTGCGGTGCGAGTCGCCGTCTATCGGGAGGTCGAACCTGTGGGACCCGCGGGGCTCGCCGACCGTCGGCACGGCGACGTGGTGCGCCGACTCGTCGGAGACGTCGATGCGGTCCAGGACCTGCTGCTGCGCGCCATTCTCCCGCTGGTCGTCGCTGCCGCGCTGTCGGGTGGCGTCACCTTGTTGGTGATGGGGGTTCTGCCCGCGGCCGGGATCGTCCTGGCGGCCTCCGTGGTCGCCGTGCTCGTCATCACGCCGGCACTCGTCCGCGCCACCGGTCGTACCGCTGAGCGCGCTATCGCCCCCACCCACGGAAAGCTCGCCGCCGAGGTTTCCGAGTCTGTCCTGTCGGCGCCTGACCTCGTCGTCTACGGTGCTGCGGGCGCCGCGGTCGACCGATTGCGCGAGGTCGCCGGATCCTTGCGGGCCGCGGAACGGAGGTCCGCCTGGGGCTCGGGGCTGGGGCAGGCAGTCGTCCTGCTGCTGATGGGCGCTGCGGTGTGCCTCACGGCCATCGTCGGAGTGCGGGCCGTCGCCCGAGGTGCCCTGGACCCGGTGCTACTGCCGTTGATCGTGCTGGCGCCGCTGGGTCTGCACGAAGTGCTCGCGTCGATCCCGGAGGCGGCCCGGCGGGGCGACCGCGCCGCGTCTGCGGTGAGGCGGGTCACCGAGCTCATGGGGCAACCGATCCCCGTGGTCGAGCCGGCGCGCCCGGCACCCCTGCCCACCGAGCGGACCACGGTCGCCGTGCACGGTCTGACAACCGGCTGGACGCCGGACTGCCCCGTGCTGCACGACATCAGCCTCGACCTTTCCTCCGGTGTACGGCTCGGGGTGGTCGGTGCGAGCGGGAGCGGCAAGAGCACGCTGGCGGCCGCACTGTTACGGTTCATCCCCGCTCCGACCGGTGCGTTGTTCGTCGATGGGCTGGACGTGACAGAGCTGTCGAGCAACGACGTACGCAGCCGAGTGGGATTGTTGGACCAACACGCCCATGTGTTCGACACAACCATCCGCGAGAACCTCCGGGTCGGGCGGCCTGCCGCGGACGACGACGCGATGTGGCTGGCCCTGGAGCAGGCCAGCCTTGCGGCGTTCGTCCTCGGGCTGCCACAACGACTCGACACGCCTGTCGGAGAGTTCGGCCGCGAGCTGTCCGGCGGGGAACGACAGCGGCTCGCGCTGGCCCGGCTGTTGCTGGCCGACCATGATGTCCTCATCCTGGATGAGCCCACGGAGCATCTTGACCGCGACATGGCCGTATCGCTCACCGAGGACCTTCTCGCGCTGGCTCCCGCGCGCACACTGGTGCTCATGACGCACTCGGAGAACGGGCTCGACCGGCTCGACGAGCTCATCGTGCTGGCCGATGGGAGGGTGGCCGACCGCGGTACGTACGCGGACCTGCGGGCCCGACCGGGTCCCTTCCGCGAGATCTTCCAGCCGCACGCGCAGATGTCGCGGCACGTCTCTGGGCGATCAGCGAGGATCTGGTCGGCGTGAACTCATAAAGTCAGAGCTGAGGTACACGCCGAGCCTGAGGAGGATCAATGAAGGTGGAGTTCATCTCGAGCGTCAGCGTCATCACCGCCGATCCGGCCGAGAGTCGCCGACTCTATGTCGACGTCTTCAACCTGCCGCTGCAGAGTCCGGAAGGAGACGAATACAGCTTCAGCGAGAACATCGAGGGCACCAAGCACTTCGGCGTCTGGCCGTTGTCCCAGGCCGCCGAGGCTTGCTTCGGTACGGCGGAGTGGCCGTCGGAGCATCGCGTGCCACAGCTGAGCATCGAGTTCGAGGTTGAGGACCATGCAGCTGTCGAGGCCGCCGCGGCGGAGCTGCAGGACCACGGTGAGACGCTGCTGCACCCGGTGAGGGTGGAGCCTTGGGGTCAGACGATCGTACGGATCCTGTCATCCGATGGGGCCATCGTGGGCGTCTCCCATGCGCCATGGATGCACGACGAGCCGGCCGCTCAATCGACGCCGTGAGGCGCCCACGGCGCAACCGCGCGTCGCAGGCGGCTCTGGGTTCATGTGCATTTCCTTGATTGGGTTCGTTCCCAGATGGGTACGGAGGACCGAGAAACACGGCAAGACTTACGGTCAAGTCTCTGTGGACCCAGAGGTTTCATATGTCACGAGATGCTTCCCCAACCCAGTCCGGCTCGCCCGACGATGCGGCGCAGGTCCCTGGGTACGCAGCCGAGAAACCCAGGGAGATCCCGCCAAGCGGCTGGTTCCAGATCCTTCGTCGAAGTCTCAAGGAGGCTCGGAACGATCATCTGACGCTGATCGCCGGTGGTGTGGCGTACTCGTGGTTCCTGGCGTTGTTTCCCGGACTGATCGCGGCTGTCTTGGTCTACGGCCTGGTGACCGACCCCTCGCAGGTGGAGAGTCAGGTCAAGGACATGGCCGGCGGGCTGCCCAACGACGCGCAGTCCCTCATCACGACACAGCTGAAGAGCATCGCCGGCGGCTCGGGGGGTTTCGGCCTGGGATTACTAATCAGCATCGGGCTGGCCCTGTGGAGCGCATCTGCCGGGATGGCGGGACTCGTCGAGGCGGTCAACATCGCCTACGACGAGGCTGAGGAGCGCAACTTCGTCGTCAAGCGTGGGCTGGCGTTGCTGCTGACGATCGGATTCCTGATCTTCCTGGCAGTCGCCGTGGCGCTGGTGGCCGTGTTCCCGATCGTGCTGTCGCAGTTGGGGAGTGGCCTGGTCGTCGAGATCATCGCCCAGGTCGTGCGCTGGGCCGTCCTGACCGGAGCCGTGATCCTTGCGCTGGGGCTCATCTACCGGGTCGGCCCGGACCGAGAAGCGCCCGCGGTGCGATGGTTGTCGCTCGGGTCCGTCATCGCAGCCGTCATCTGGATCGCCGCGTCCGTCGGCTTCTCGTTCTACGTCGACAACTTCGGTAGCTATGGCAAGACGTACGGTGCGCTGGCCGGTGTCGCGGTGCTGCTCATCTGGTTCTGGATCACCGCACTCGTCGTGCTGCTCGGGGCCGAGATCAACGCTGAGACCGAGGCGCAGACTGTGCGAGACACGACCACGGGCGATCCGCGCCCGATCGGTACACGGGGAGCGGTCAAGGCCGACGAACCTCCGCCAACGAGTTGACCTCGGCTGCGACGACCGTGCACCTCGCCCGTCTGCAGTTACTTCGTGAAGAGGCTGACGCCGCCCGGTCCGACGAGCAGGCCCACGACGATGAGCACAATCCCCAACAAGAGCCCCCCGCGCACAATCGTGACGATTCCCGAGATCACCAAGATGACGGCCAGGATCCACAGCACGAATGCCATCTGTCTGCTCCTCGTTGTTGCGTAGTGCGGCGGCGTCAGCCAGGCTCTCAGCCTGGTCCAACGCCGCGCGCCGACGTGTCGTCCCCGAAGGTCGCTGGTCAGGCGCTCTTCAGTCGGTGGGCTCTTGGGGCTGTGGGCTGACGTCTGGATCAACGGGCTGCACGTCAGGGTCGTCTCTCGGGCCGGGGAGGTCCGGCTCGGGTGGTGGCTGGACGTCGGGGTCCTGCATGGGCTCCTGCGGTGAAGTGGTCATGCCGCGCCCGTACCCGTTTCGCGGTCAAACATGCGCCTCCCCCGAAGGGTCAGGTCTGGGCGGCGTACAGGTCTTGGAGCACGAGAATCTCGGAACCGTGATGTATGAGCTCGCGATTCATGTGGAGCACGAGGTGACCGAACGGCGCCGCTGCGTCGATGTCGGAAGCGGTGCTGAGCCCGACGGTCATCACCTCGGCCACCGGAAGGGCCGCGATGCCTCTCCGCCAAGCATTGACCCAGCGAGTCAGCTCGGCGACGGCTTCGCTGCGTTCACCCGGGAGGTCGAGGTCGTCACGGCGTCGCTGACGCGAGCCGAAAGTCCACTCCCACCGCTCGAAGAACGCCTCGGTCAGGTGCGCGATCAGCCACGCGATCGTGCGCGGACCTCGCGAGTCTGGCCCGTCTGGCCATTCGGCGACCCAGTCGCCCGTACCGAGAACTCGGGACGTGCGTGCGTCGGACCGAAGTCGAACGCTGAGCGCTCCGGGCGCAGGTTCCCAACCGTATTCGTCGTCATTGAGCCCCACGAGGCGATCTCGCAGCACCATCCAGGAGAACTCCAGCTGGCCGCGGACCATGGCCATCGGGTCCGGCACGGAGAGCATCGACCAGTTGAACTCTTCGGGCATGTCGGTCTCCACGGCTGCCTCAGGCGGCGAGTTGGTCGGCTCGGTCATGTCAGCTCCTTCGGCCCTATCTTCACGGCTGTCGAACAGGCGTTCGATTATGACACAAGGAAGTTGGTTGTGCGACGAGGGGCATAGAAACTTACTGCGGCCAGCCGTTCTCGGCGGTCTTGGCTGGACGTTGATCCGTGTAGAGCAAGACCGTGAAGAGGCGTTTCAGATCGCGTCCCGTTATGTTCTCAGCCAACAGGCGGAACTGACGAGTCATGCCATACCCGTCGCGACGTTCGCGAGTCCAGGTGCGCAGGATCGTGAAGAAGTCGTGGGTTCCGACGATGTTACGGAGAGCCTGCAGCGTCATCGCGCCGCGTGTGTACACGGCAGTGGCGAAGAGATTCCGCCAGCCGGGGCTGGCTCCGCCACAAACTGTGACGGTCATGCTGTCCCGTGACCCGGCCGACAACCGGTACGTCGCATTTTGCGATGCCCGACGGGATCGGCGGTCCGGCAGCCGCTCATCAGCTTGCGGTGCACACGAACCGGTCCGGGGCGGGTACGACGCGTCCGCGCTGCATCGACAGGCTGTGTTTTGCTGCTCGCGGCGTCCGGATACAGCAATTCATAGCCTGTCGATCCCACACCCTCGCAAGACATCGCGTACGGGCTGACCCGAACAAGCAGCCGCGCTCGATGCACACCCTCGAAACGCAACAGCCTCTATGGCTCACGGGTGTGCGGACGCAAGCAGCCAGCCAAGCCGGAGTCGCCTGGGGGGCGCTAGCGTCAGTCCGGACGTGGCATCGGCCTCGGATGACCAGGAAGGCGGGTTGACGTGCCCGGAACGAATGTCCTCGACACCGCCCTCGGGTTGGGCTTCACCTTCTTCCTGGTGGCCGTGCTCTGCTCCGCGGTGGTGGAGTTCATCGCGAACCTCGTCAAGAAGCGGGCCAAGTATCTGCTCCGTGGGCTGCGGGACATGCTGGACACTCCCGCGGGAGCCGAAGCGGCCGGGCTGGGGGATCGCTGGTCCGGCGTGAGGCAGGGCGTGACGGGGGAGAAGCAGCTCTACCGAGACGCGCTGGCCGCGACACCCGAGGTGGCCTATGCCGCTTCGAAGGCGGCCGAGGGCGCGGCATCTGCTGACGAGAAGGCGGCCGGCCAGCCAAGCACGGAGCTCGACACCGATGATCAACCCTGGGCGGTACGTCTGCTGGGCCATCCACTGCTGCGCCCGTTCAAGCAGTCGCGCGCCGGGGGGCTGCAAACGCGCAACCCGGCGTACCTGCCGGCGAATGCTGTCGCTGCTGCACTTCTCGACCTCATCGTCCCCGATCGTCAAGGCAAGCTCACCATCGACAAGGTCCGCGTCTCGGTCGACGCGCTCTCGGAATCGGTGCCGTTCAAGCGAGCCCTCCTCGGCTTGCTCAAGACGGCAGGCGACGACTTTAAAGCCTTCCGGCAGTTGCTCGAGGATTGGTACGACGCCCAGATGGACGCCATCGGGGGGGCATATCGCAGGTGGGCTCGCCGTTGGGCCATCGCCATTGCACTGGTCGTCGCGGTGGGGCTCCAGGTCGACTCGATCGCTATCGCCAACTCGCTCTACAACGATCAACCGCTGCGTCAGGCGGTCGTGGCCGCCGCGACCAACGGCACCCTGTGCGAGCAGGCCACCGACCCGACCAAGACCAAGGAGTGCGTGTCGCAGCAGCTGGACGACCTCGGCGCCCAGGGACTGCCCGTCGGCTGGGGCGTCGACAAGCCAGATGACAGCTTGGGATGGCTGTCCAGGATTCTTGGATTGGCCATCACTGCGGCTGCCGCTTGTCTTGGGGCGCCGTTCTGGTTCGACGTACTCAACCGCTTGGGTTCGCTGCGCAGCGTCGGAAACAAACCGAAGTCGGATGCCTGATGTCGCCCGTGGACAGAACGTCGCTGACCCGGTTGCCGCACCTGGCATCCACCGACCGCGCCGAGCTCGACCGGCTGCTCGATGACGCCGTGGTCGGCCACTTTGCGTTCGCTGTGGAGGAGCGACCGGTCGCGATGCCGACGGCGATCGCGCGTGACGGTGACCGCATCTTGGCGCACGGCTCAACCGGCTCCGGCTGGATGCGAGTGCTGGCCCGCGGAGTTCCGGCATCACTCGCGGTAACGACCTTCGAGGGTTTGGTGGTCGCGCGGTCGGCCTTCGAGTCCTCGATGCTCTATCGCAGCGCGGTGTTGTTCGGTAGCTGCGAGACCGTCAAGACCCCAGGCGACAAAGAGCGAGCTCTCGACGTCCTGACCGAAGCGTTCCTGCCTGGTCGAGTCGCCGAGATCCGGCGCCCCACCGCTCGCGAGCTCGCGGCCACGCTGGTCTTGTCATTTCCCATCGTGGAGTGGTCTCTCAAGATCTCGATGGGCTGGCCCGACGACCCCGAGGACGACGTCGCCGGCCCCTCCTGGGCCGGGCTGGTGCCCATGTCGACCACCGTTGACGCCGCCCGAGCATCGCCCGATCTCAGCCCCGGAATCCCTGTCCCCGCGTCCGTGCTGGGGCTCATCGGTCGCGGGTCATGGCCGTGAGCCTCACACTGCTGGACTGGCGACGCCGGATGACGGAGTTGTACGCCTCGGCACGCGCCGCCGGTTCCCCGGAGTCGGGCTGGCAGCTGTGGAGCTCGGGTAGGGCCGCGTTGTTCCGGGATCACCCGGACAGCCCGCTCCGGGAGGGCGCCGCGCTGCCTACCTACCGACCGCACGACAGATCGATGCGGTTCGAGGTCGTAGTGCTCGCAGCCGATCCGCAGCGGATCGAGTTGGCCACCGGAACCGACGGAGTGGTGCCGCTGCAGCGGATCGGGCGAGTCGACCTGCCCCGTCTGGGCAGCCTCGATGTTTGGTGGCTTGCGTCGTACGGGGGCGGGTTGTTCCTACCCGTGTGGGACCCCACCTGCGGACGCGAGTCCTACGGCGGCGGGCGCTACGTTCTCGACACCGTCAAGGGTGCTGATCTGGGGAGCGTCGGCGGTCGGTTGGTGGTGGACCTGAACTATGCGTACAACCCGTCGTGCGCTTATGACCCGGCTTGGGCATGTCCGCTGCCGCAGGCCGGCAACCGACTCGACGTTTCGGTGCACGCGGGCGAGCTCGCGCCCTGACCCGCGACGCTCAGGTGGACGTGGCTGCTGTCAGTTGCCTTCGGACTCTGCGGCGGGTGGCGTTGAGCCGCCGGGCGTCGAACCCCGGGGACCCGTGCCTCGTACCCGCTCCACTTCCTCCAGCGCGGACCTGAGCTCAGCCAACCACTCCGCCGAATGCTCGCCGACCAGGCGTACGCACCAGGCGAGGGCGTGGCTGCGCGAACGCGCAACGCCGGCCTCGACCAACGTGTCCAGGATGAGCCGCTGGGGCTGCCGGAGACGGGTCATCACAGGCACGGAGACGTTGCTGAACACCGTCTTGGTGTCCTCGCACTCAACGCCCCACGCGACCTTGCGCCGCGAGGTGTGCTCGAGCTCTCGAGCGATCTCGATCCGGCGCTGCCGGGTGTCCTCGCGGAACTGCTTGATGCGTCCAGCCACCGCCGCGGCGCGGGCCGCGTCGGACGCATCCTCCGCCTGCTCGGGAGCTGGGATCCGGCCGATGACCTGGATCTCTTCGCGGTCGATCGTGATCGTGGGCGAGCCCTCGAACCAGTCGGTCGGCAGTCGGCCGGCGAGCCAGCCGCTGACCTCATCGTGTTTTGAAGTATTCATGTAAACATGATTACACGACGACACCTCTGAGCCAAACGCCGGGGTCGCTCTCAGTCGTGTAGACGCCAGTCGACGGGCCGCCCGCCCTGCTGCTCCAGCAGGGCATTGGCTCGGCTGAATGGTCTGGACCCGAAGAAACCCCGGTCCGCGGACATGGGACTCGGGTGCGCACTCTCGATGGCGGGCGCACCGGCCAGGCGCGGCCGCAGGGTCTGGGCATCACGTCCCCACAAGATGGCGACCAGCGGTGTCCCTCGCTCGATGAGCGCGGCGATGGCCCAATCCGTCACCGTCTCCCATCCTTTGCCACGGTGAGACCCGGGCACACCGGGTCGTACCGTGAGCACCCGGTTCAGCAACAGGATACCGTTGTCCGCCCACCGCGACAGGTCACCCGAACGAGCCGGCTGGATCCCGAGATCGTCGTACAGCTCTCGATAGATGTTCTGCAGGCTGCGCGGGATCGGGTGTACGTCGGGGGCCACGGAGAACGACAGCCCGACCGGATGGCCGGGCGTCGGGTACGGATCCTGGCCCACGATCAGGACTCGTACGTCGGCGAGTGGTCCCTCGAACGCTCGCAGCACGTGCCGACCGGCCGGCAGGTACTGGCGACCCGCCGCGATCTCGGCGCGAAGGAAGTCGCCCATGGCACTGATCGCGGGAGCGACCGGCGTCAGGGCCTGCGCCCAGTCCGTGGCGATCAGCTCTGACAACGGCCTGGGATTCACCCGGCACAGCATGCCGCATCTGCGTTCAGTGGCGGAACAGTCGCGAGGCCGGCAACGGGCTTCACCATCGGTCTGTCATTGCCGGGCGTGTCCTCCACGAGATCACCGGCACTTTGCGATCCAATGGTTCCGGCCCTGCAAAGTATGAGATTGCAGGGCCTTCCTGATGCTGTCGCGCCACTTCGAGTGCCTACACGAAATAAGTGTCGGATCGCGGCGAATAAGTGTCGGATCGGCGACTAGTCGGGGGGTGGCTGGGTGCGCAGGTCGGCCAGGAAGCCGCGAGCCCAGCGGTTCACGTCGTGCTCGCGGATGTAGCGGCGCATCGCGCGCATCCGCCGGCCCAGGTCACGCTCGTCCGCTCGCATTGCGGTCAACAAGGCCTCCTTGAGTCCGTTGATGTCGTACGGATTAACGGTGAAGGCCTGTTTGAGCTCGTCGGCGGCGCCGGCGAACTCGCTCAGCACCAGGGCGCCCCTGTTGTCGTACCGGCAGGACACGTACTCCTTCGCGACCAGGTTCATCCCGTCGCGCAACGGGGTCACGACCATCACGTCTGCCGCGGTGAACAAGGCAGCCATCTCGCTGCGGGGGAATGACGAGTGCAGATACTGGATGGCGGGCCGGCCGATGCGGCCCTGCTCCCCGTTGATCCGGCCGACCAGGCGGTCGATCTCGTTGCGGAGCACGCGGTACTGCTCGACGCGCTCGCGGGACGGCGTCGCGACCTGGATGAACACGGCCTCGTCGACACTGCACTGGCCGTCTCGTAGCAGTTCTCCGAAGGCCCGCAGCCGCTGGCGGATTCCCTTGGTGTAGTCGAGGCGATCAACGCCCAGCAGGACGCGGGCCGGCCGACCGACGCCAGCCCGGATCTCATCAGCCCTGGCAATCGTCTCGGGCTTCCTCGCCAAGCTCTCCAGGCCCTCGACGTCGATCGAGATCGGGTACGCCGCTGCGCGGGCGATGCGGCCGTCTGGCAGATAGATCCGGTCGCGATGGGTCTTGTAACCGAGCTTGTGGCGCACCAGGCGGACGAAGTTGGCAGCTGCACCGGGGCGCTGGAAGCCGATCAGATCGGCGCCGAGCAACCCTTCGAGCAGCTGTCGCCGCCACGGCACCTGCAAGAACAGCTCGGTGGGCGGGAAGGGAATGTGCAGGAAGAAGCCGATCTTCATGTCCGGCCTCAGCTGGCGGAGCATCCCTGGCACCAGCTGCAACTGGTAGTCGTGGACCCAGGCAGTCGCGCCCTTGTTGGCCACGTCGGCCGTGCACTCGGCGAACCGGGCGTTCACCTCCACGTACGAGTCCCACCATTCCCGGTGGAACTCCGGCGCGACGATCACGTCGTGGTACAACGGCCACAGAGTGCCGTTGGAGAAGCCCTCGTAGTATTCCTCTACCTCCTGCGCGGACAACGTCACCGGGATGAGAGCCATCCCCTTCTCGTCGAAGGGTTCGAGCTTCTCATCGGGAGAACCCGGCCACCCGATCCAGGCTCCCTCGTTGTCTCGCATCACCGGCTTGAGGGCCGTCACGAGTCCGCCCGGACTCGTGCGCCACGTGGTCGAGCCGTCGGCCTGGTTGACGCGGTCCACCGGCAACCGGTTGGCCACGACCACGAACGAGCTGCGCCGCGGCGATGCGGGCGATGGTCCTGGCACGGTCTCGGTACCTCCCCGACCTTGTTACTTCGACCATAGTCCGTCCGCTTCGAACCGCGGGCGTCATGTCGGCGCATCGACGTCCGCCTGGTAGGTGACGCCGATCTCCGCTCGGATCGAGTCGAGCACCGTCATGACGCTCAACGTGTCGGCGAGCGGCACCAGCGGGCTCTCCCGAAGTCCTTCCCGCAGGCAGCGTTGGGCCTCCTCGGCCTCATAGCTGAGACCGGCGCCTCGCAGCTGGGTTTCGTACGTCTTACTCGTGCCGTCCTCGTGGAGCGTGAACCGGCTCGGGTGGTGAAACCGCGCCGGGACGTCGATGCGGCCACGGGTGCCGGACACGGTTGCCACGTTGGAACTCCGAGCCGTCATCGAGCAGGTCAGGGCGGCTACCGCCCCGGATATGTAGCCGAGGGTGACGCCGGTGTTGACGTCGACACCGCGCTCCGACACGTCCGCCCAGGCCGCGACGCCAGCTGGTTCACCAAGGATGAGCGCGGCAAACGTGACCGGGTAGATGCCGATGTCCAGCAGGGCGCTGGCACCGAGCTCAGGGTCGTACAGCCGGTTCTTGGCCGGGTGGGCGGGTAGGAAACTGAGGTCCGCCGTGACCTGACGGACCTCGCCTATCGCGCCACCGAGCGAGACCTCCCGCAACTGACGGATCACCGGGTTGCAGCGCATCCACATGGCCTCCATCAGGAACAGTTCCTGGGCCGCAGCGAGCCGTATCATCTGCTGAGTCTGAGCCGCATTGAGCGCGAAGGCCTTCTCGCAGAGGACCGGCTTCCCGGCGTTCAGGCACATCTGCACGTTCTCGAAATGCATCGAATGCGGCGTCGCGACATACACGATGTCGACACCCGGATCCTCAGACATCTCGTCGTACGAACCGTAGGCGCGCGCGGTGTGGCCATCGCATGGATGGGCATCGGCAAAGGCCCGTGCGGACTCCAAGGAGCGAGACCCGACGGCGGCGATCCGCGCGTCGGACAACAACATCAGGTCGCGAACGAAAGACCGCGCGATCTCACCCGTACCGAGGATTCCCCAGCCGACAAGGGGTTTGATGGTCAAGGACGACTCCCTCATAGTGAACGGCTCGACCAGTCACCGGTTGCTGATCGGAGTGGCTAGCCGATTGTCGCCCAACCGGTTCCGCCGGACCGATAGGGTCGCTAGTCCCATGAATCCCACGAGTCGTACAGGAAACGCCGGGTGGTCTAAATGACACGGTTGTCGTTTGTCGCGTACGCTGAGCGCGAGCCGAATCGGGTGGGTGTGCCGTGCCCGGCCGCCACCTCGATCCGACCGCGAAGACTCAGGAGCCGATTGTCTTGGACGCCGCGAATGTCGTGACCTCAGGTGACGCCGCCCGGGCCGCCGGTGACCTATCCGAGCGGGATCGCGAGATCCTGGCGTTCGAGCGCCAGTGGTGGAAGTACGCCGGCGCGAAGGAACAGGCCATCCGCGAGTCCTTCTCGATGTCTGCCACTCGTTACTACCAGGTGCTCAATGCCCTGATCGATCGCGGTGAGGCCATCGCGTACGACCCGCTCCTGGTCAAACGACTGCGCCGCATGCGTTCCGCGCGCCAGCGCGCGCGGTCCGCGCGCCGGCTCGGCATCGAGGTCTGATCGGGGGCACCATGCGTTCAGGAAGTGGCTCGTCGAGCGAGGGCAGCCGAGAGGTTCCCGCTCCAATGCGACGCGACGCGTCCGGTGTCGCGGCAGCCTCCCTGCTGGCTGTCGTGAGCCTGGTAGCGGTCCTGGCGGCGCTCATCGTCTTCCTCGCCACCGGCGACCACCGGGTCGAGGCTGCCGCCATCGGGTCGAGCCAGCCCGCGGCCACTCCATCGGCGCCTCCGCACCAGACCGATCCCGTGCAGACCGATCCCGTGCAGACCCGTCCGACGCGGCCCCCGCCCACGATCCAGCCGCAGCAGCCGGCACATCATCACACGGTCGGCCACGCCACCAAACCGCCGAACCATCACACGCAAGCGCAGCCCGGCGCCCAGGACCGGGATGCCTACGTCGAGGTCTACAACAACTCCGCCATCAAGGGCCTGGCGGCGCGGACGGCAGCTGCTCTCCAAGACGTGGGTTGGCAGGTGGTCGCCACCGACAACTGGTACGGCAACATCCCGAGCAACACCGTTTACTACCCGGCCAAACTCAAGTCGCAGGGCAACCTGCTGGCGAAGGACCTCGGCATCCCACGCACCCATCCGGCGGTGGCACCGATGCGCTTCGACCGGCTCACCGTCGTCCTCACCGGCCACCTGTGACCGGGCTGCCGACCCCGTCGACCCCGGACGGACGAGAGGGACTTGCCGCCCTGCTGGGTGACCCGCAGGGCACTCTGCTCGGTTTCGACTTCGACGGGACCCTGGCTCCAATCGTCGACGAACCCACCGCGGCGCATGGCCACCCCGACGCACCGGCGGCGCTGGCTGCCCTTGCCGGCCGGGTGGCCCTGATCGCCGTGGTGACCGGCCGACCGGCCTCGCAAGCCGTGGAGCTCGGCGGATTCGCCGGCGTACCCGGCCTGGAGCGGCTGGTGGTGCTCGGCCAGTACGGTTTCGAGCGCTGGGACATCAACTCGAAGACCGCCCAGGTCCCGGAGCCGACTGCGGGGCTCGATACGGTCAGATCGCAGCTGCCCCGACTGTTGGAGGTCCTCGGGCTGCCCGATGCGCACATCGAGGACAAGGGCATCGCGGTCGCGGTGCACGTGCGCAGGATGGACGACCCGGCAGGCGCCTTTCACGAGCTGCACGCGCCGCTGGCCGCGCTGGCTTCGCGCAGCGGCCTCTCGCTGGAGCCCGGACGACTCGTGCTCGAGCTGCGGGCCGAGGGGATGGACAAGGGTGAGGCTTTGCGGGGGCTCTTGCGCGAGTCGGGCGCCCGCACCGTCATGTTCGTCGGCGATGACCTCGGGGACGTGGCCGCCTTCGACGCGGTCGACGAGTTTCGCGCCGAGGGTGGGTACGGCCTGCTGGTCTGTTCCGGCTCGGTCGAGCAGAATGCCTTGGTCGAGCGGTCCGACCTGGTGGTCGACGGCCCGCCCGGCGTGGTCGCCCTGCTGCGTACGATCGCCGACGCACTGCCGAGGCCCTAGCCCAGCCAACGCGGCACCTCAGGCGGGCGGGAACAATAACAGCACGCCGAAGCAGGCAATAAGAGCGGTCAGCAAGTTCTGGTAGGCGGTCTGGCCGGCGAGTCGGAAGAGCACTCGTCCGACGATGGTGAACGAACTGATTGCCAGAACAGGAAGTGTCACCCACAGCAGCGGCTGCACCTGCACTGAGGTGGTGATCAGTAGCGTCGTCAATTGGATCATTGCCATCATTCCGTAGCAGAAGGCGATGTGTCGTCGCACCTCGCTCTTGTCCTGGTGGACGGCGCTGACAATGGACGTCAAGACCCCACCGCCGAGGTTGGTCAGGCCGTGCAGGAGGCCTAGTGCGAGTGCGAAGAATCCGAGTCGTCTTTCGATGAACTGATTCACCACTACACGTACCGGCCCCACGACTCGCACGGCGGCGGTCACCAAAAGCATTGCGCCGACGAATGGCTTGAGGTCCGCCCCCTTTCCGAGCCCCAGCACGAGCAGCGTGCCGACCAAGACTGCGGGTGCGGTGAGGAAGAGGAACTTCCGGCGAATCGGTGTCAGGGTCAGGCCACCCGACGTGGCGATCTGAAGCGTGCTGACGGTGATGGAGCAGGGCAATAGGTAGGCCAGCACGTCCTCGAACGGCACGCCAAGCAGGAGCAGCGTAGGTGTCCCGAAAACGAGAAGGCCCACTCCAAAAACCGACTGCACAGCCGCGAGGACGACCACGAGCGCGCAAAGCGTCACCGTGAACTGTGGGGACTGCACCGGCATGCTCGTCAGGATGAGAGGGATCACGATCGTGGCAAGCCTTTCCAAAGCGCCTACCGTCTCGAAGAGGCAGCACTGGGTTACCGAGTCTTGCTGGGGTGGAAACCGCAGCCAGTTCACCCGGGGCCCACCATGCCATGGCTGGGTCCACGGATCAGTAAATCTGGATTGTTTTGGTGCCCGATGTGATGTGCGCTTCAGGGACGCTACTGAAGTAAGTCACTCCAACGGCCGTCGGCTCGAGCCCTCGCGTGATCCGTCTCGGATGACGAAACGGCCGCACATCAGGTGAGACGGATGGCTAGTGTGGTGGGCAGCTCATCGAGAGGGGGCGCTCGGTCTGGCTGGCGCGCGACTTGGTCTGTCCTCAACTGATGCAGGGACACGGCCCAGCGAAGCCCCGGCAACCGCCGTCCGTACTCCGGCACATCTCTCGTGCACGAGGCCACGGGCGTCATGGTGCTACATCCGTCCTGTGGCGAGTGTCGTACACAGGGAAGATGAGGAGGACGCCTCGTGGGTGCGACCGCAGAGCAGACGATCGCGACGAACCGAGTGAGCTCGCGTCCGCGACCAGGGGCCTTCGGGCACGCCACTGGACTGGTTTGTCGCGAGTGCGGACATGCCAGTCCCCTCGGAGCGTTCTATGCCTGTCCGGACTGTTTCGGGCCGCTGGAGGTGGCGTACGACTTCCCGTCGGTGACCCGGGAACAGATCGAGGCCGGCCCCGGCAACATCTGGCGTTACCAGTCCCTGCTGCCGGTGCCGTTCGACATCACCGGCTCCCCGAACATGGAACCTGGTTTCACCCGGCTCATCCGGGCCGACAACCTGGGCCGCGAGCTCGGCATCAAGAACCTGTGGGTCAAGGACGACTCCGGAAACCCCACCCACTCGTTCAAGGACCGGGTGGTCGCCGTCGCGCTCTCGGCGGCCCGTGAGCTCGGCATGGACGTCCTCGCCTGCCCCTCGACCGGCAACCTGGCCAATGCCGTCGCTGCCGCCGGCGCCCGGGCGGGCATCCGAACCGTTGTGTTCATCCCGCACGACCTGGAGCAACCCAAGGTGCTCACGACGGCGGTCTACGGCGGGACCCTCGTCGCGGTCAGCGGCACCTACGACGACGTCAACAAGCTGGCCTCGGAGATCGCAGGCGAGCAGGAGGGCTGGGCCTTCGTCAACGTGAACGTGCGGCCTTACTACTCCGAAGGCTCCAAAACCCTGGGGTACGAGGTCGCGGAGCAGCTCGGCTGGCGACTGCCTGAGCAGGTGGTGATCCCGGTGGCTTCCGGCTCACAGCTGACGAAGGTCGAGAAGGGGTTCGCAGAACTGGTGGGGCTCGGACTCGTCGAGGATCGCCCCTGCCGGATCTTCGGCGCCCAGGCGACGGGCTGCTCGCCGGTGGCAGCCGCCTTCAAGGCCGGTCATGACGTCGTTCGCCCGGTCAGACCCGACACCATCGCCAAGTCACTCGCGATCGGAAATCCAGCGGACGGACCGTATGTCCTGGATGCTTGTCGACGCACCCACGGCGCCGTCGAGGACGTCACGGATGAGCAGGTTCGCGAGGGCATCGTGCTGCTGGCGCGCACCGAGGGGGTGTTTGCCGAGACGGCGGGTGGTGTCACGGTCGCGACGCTGCGAAAGCTCGTGCGGACCGGGCAGCTTGATCCCGAGGCCGAGACCGTCGTGTTCAACACGGGGGATGGGCTGAAGACGCTCGACGCGGTGGCCGACCGGGTCGGCCCCGCCGCCACCATCGCGCCGACCTACGATGCTTTCAGCGCAGCGAACCTGGTCTGAGTCCCCGGTCGACCCAAGGAGTTCGAGTCATCATGAGCGCCAGCGTACGAGTGCCCACCATCTTGCGTACCTACACCAAGGGCGAGTCGGAGGTCAGCGTCGACGGTTCCACCTTGGCAGATGTCTTGGACTCGCTCGACTCGACGTACCCGGGCATCAAGGGACGCGTACTCGACGAGCAGGGCAGGCTGCGCCGCTTCGTCAACGTGTACGTGGGGAACGACGACGTGCGCTTCTCCGAGGGTCTCGAAACCGTGATCCCCGACGGTGCGCAGGTGTCGATCATCCCGGCAGTAGCCGGCGGCTGACTCAGCCGGTGGTCAGCTCGACGTTGTACGTCAGGCAGATCGACCGCGACAGGCCCCCGGCTAGCCGCGCGACGACCGGCGCCGCGAGATCGCGTCGACGGCGGCGGCGAGCAGCAGTACGACGCCGGTGATGACCTGCTGCCACTGCGGGCCCAGGCTCGGGCGCAGGCCGAGGCCGTTGGGGATGACCGCAATCACGAGGGCACCGATGATGGCGTCGCGTGGCTTGCCGCGGCCGCCGAAGAGCGACGTACCGCCGATGACCGCAGCAGCGACCGAGAACAGCAGCACGTTGCCGGAGCCGAGGTCGAGCGAGGCCGACGACTGCGACGAGGCCAGGGCGACGCCACCGAGCGCGCCGAACGACGAGCACAGGATGAAGGCGGTGACCCGCATGTGCACGACGTCGATGCCGGCACGACGGGCCGCCTCGGCGTTGCCGCCGGTGGCGTACAGGTGGCGGCCCCAGGTGGTCTTGGTCAGCGCGATCGTGCACAGGATCATCAAGGTGATCGCGATGACCGCCGCCCACGGGATGCCGGCGATGACCTTGTACGGGTTGGTGTTGCGGTTCTGGTTCGCAAGGGAGGTGAGCACGATGGCCACCACCGCAAGCACGCCGCCACGGAGCAGCACCAGGCTGAGCGAGTCGCGGGCCAGGCCGGCGCGCTTGGCCGTCACCGACTTGGCTGCGGTGTAGGCGATGAAGCCGGACACCACCACGATCGAGAACACCCAGCTCCACGTCGGGCTCAGGTTGCCGTACGTCATGTTGTGCCACAGCTCGTAGTTCGACGTGTTGATCGGCTGGGCGGCCAGCGCGAACTGCAGCACGCCCTGCCAGGCCAGGAAGAGGGCCAGGGTGACGACGAAGCTGGGGATGCCGACCTTGGCCACGAGGTAGCCGTTCAGGACGCCGATGGCCGCACCGATGCAGACGGCGGCCACGAGCGCCAGGAACAGGTGCTGGGTGAGGTTGGTAGCGACCAGCAGGAGGCCGAGCGCCACGACCGCCGCCCCCGTCCAGGCCTTGAGCCACACGGCCAGCCCGATGGCGGCCACGAGACCGATCACCAGCCCCCAGTACAGAGCCCCGGGCAGCGCGTGGTGGAGGTTGCCGGAGAAGACCCCCTGCGCGGCGATCGCCGCGCAGGTGCCGCCGGCGGTGCCGGCCGAGAGGTCGATCTCGCCGAGCAGCAGCACGAAGACCAGGCCCAGGGCGATGATGGCGATGTAGGCGCCCTGGCCGGGCAGGTTGCCGATGTTGTACTTCGACAGGAATTGGTCACTCACCTGCATGAAGATGAGGGCGAGGACGACGAGGCCGAGCACCGACGGCAGGGCACCCGGGTCACCGGACCGGAGCCGGTTGACCCAGCCCGTGACCGCGTCACCGATGGAGCGCTCCTCGATGTCGAGCGAGAACTCGACGGCACGTTCGGGCTCAGGCGGCTTCCCGGCTTCGAGATTCGTCTCGGGAGTGTTGGTCGACATTGCGGTCCCCTAGATGTTCTCGTTGACGGTGGCGGGCGCCAGGCCCGTGTCACCACTTCGTCCGGACGTGATCAGCTCGACGATCTGGGTGGTGCTGGTGTCCTGCTTCGGCACCTCGGCGGCCACTCGACCCAGGTAGAGCGCGCAGACGCGGTCGGCGACCTCCATGACGTCGTTCATGTTGTGGGAGATCAGTACGACCCCATGACCCTGGTCGGCTAGCCGCCGCACCAGGTCGAGGACCTGGCGCGTCTGGGCCACGCCGAGGGCGGCCGTGGGCTCGTCGAGGAAGACCACCTTGCTGTTCCACAGCACCGCCTTGGCGATGGCCACGGTCTGTCGTTGGCCACCGGACAGGTTGGACACCAGCTGTCGGACCGACGAGACGGTGCGCACCGAGAGGCTGACCAGCGTCTCGCGCGCCTGCTTCTCCATCTCCCCGTCGGCCAGGAACGTGTTCATCCGACGGGACTCGCGGCCGAGGAACATGTTCTGGGTGATGTCGAGGTTGTCGGCCAGGGCGAGGTCCTGGT
>JBDUDR010000030.1:0-23116 GCA_040002845.1 Nocardioidaceae bacterium | reverse complement strand
CACCCGGCTCCATTCCGAACCCGGAAGTTAAGCCCTTCAGCGCCGATGGTACTGCGTGGGGGACCGCGTGGGAGAGTAGGACGTTGCCGGACATCAAACAGTCAGGGGCCACCCTCCGGGGTGGCCCCTGACTGTTTGTGCACACACGACTCAGACGGCGCGGCTGTCGCCGTCCTGGCAGGAGGCGCACGTGGCGAGCAATGACCGCCGGTCGAGGCCGCCACAGCGCGGCGGGACGAAGCGGCGCGATGAACCGGCCGGTGGTGCGTCGCGTGGCCGACAGGGACGTGATGTCCCCACGGGACGGGAGGCTGGGACGACCAGAACGCCGGATCAGGCCCGCTACGACGGTCCAACCATCCCGGAGGACGTCAGCGCCTCCGAGCTCGGGAAGTCGGTGCGCCAGCAGCTTCGCTCGCTGCCCGACAAGCTCGCGGCGCGGGTCGCACGGCACCTGGTGGCGGCGGGCCGCATGATCGAGTCCGACCCCGAGACCGCCTATCAGCACACGTTGGCTGCACGTTCGCGAGCCGCGCGACTCTCGATCGTCCGGGAGGCGTGCGGGGAGGCCGCCTACGCGGCTGGTCACTACCTGGAGGCGTTGACCGAGTTCCGCGCGGTACACCGCATGACCGGCGATCCTGCGTTCCTGCCGGTCATAGCCGATTGCGAGCGAGCCTTGGGCCGACCCGAGCGAGCGCTGAAGATCGCTCAGGATCCGGCCGTGAACGCACTGGACACGGCCAACCGCACCGAGATGCTCATCGTGGCGGCCGGCGCGCGGATCGACCTCGGGCAAGTCGAGGCGGCGGTGCTCTACCTCGAGCCGCACGCGAAACGGTCACGATCCCAGACCTCGCCTGCCGCGCGGCTGCGGTACGCCTACGCAGACGCGCTGCTGGCCGCGGGTCGTGAGGACGATGCCCTCGAATGGTTCCATCGGGCCGCCGCTAGCGATCGCGAGGGCCTGACGGACGCGGCGGCACGTGCTGCCGCGTTGGAGGGGATCGAGCTCATGAGCACGGGCGACGATACAGATGAGCCAGGCGACGACCCCGATTGATCAGCCCTGAGCCGGCTTGCCAAGCGATGACCCCGCGGGCTAAATCCACAGAGTCTGCGACTCGAGTACTCATCCACAGGTCGTCGCTCGGTGCTCTCGGACCGGACTTGTTCCGTCAGCATGGACGCCAGGAGGTGTTCGTGGATGGCGCGGACCACACAGTCACCAGACGGTCAGGCAGACGATGCGACACCGCATCACAATGAGGTCCGGCTGGTGGGCCGCCTGTCGGCGTCGGCCCGAGTGCTCGATCTGCCCAGCGGGGACCGCCTGGTCACCTTTCGGGTCATCGTGGACCGGATCGGCCGGCGCGCAGGCCGCCAGCAGCGCGCCAGGGGCGCCGCGCCCGAAACAGGTGAGGGCTCCGGAAGGCGTCAGGTGGACACGATCGACTGTGCCACCTGGACTCGTCGGGAGCAGCGGCGAGTGGAGAAGTGGCAACCCGGAGATCTGGTTGAAGTGCAGGGCCGGTTGCGCAGACGATTCAGGCGTGGCGAGTCGGGTCCGGTGAGCCGCGTTGAGGTGGAGGTGACGCTGGCCAAGAAGGTCGGATGAGCCCTGTGCTGCATCCATGGCAGGACGGCCCTGATCGCGTCGACGACCTCGCTGTTCTTCGTGGCCCGTCCGTCGGCGACGTTGTAGGTGCGGTGGTTCAGCTGCTGCGCGAGCTGGAGAAGTGCGATGCCCCGGGCACAGTCCTTGACGTAGCACAAGTCGGCTCCGTCCTCGGCGTACGCGGGCGGGCGCGGCGGCGAGACATCGGGGACCTGGCCCTTCACCGCGGCATGTACAAGATGGGGTACCGCGAAGAAGGGCGATTCGGTAGGGCCGAGCGGCCCCCAGATGGTCGAGATTCGCAGGTTCACGACCTCAAAGCCCTCACGCCTATGTAGACCCCGATCGTGCTGGCGATGCCGATCCGGTGCGGCCCATTCCTTGGCGGCCTGGAGCGCGTTCAGCAGGGCTTGGGTGTTCGCGTGGAGGGTCTCGATAGGGTCGGGCAGGAAGTCGGGTCGACGGGAGACCACTGGGTGAGCTCGCAAAAATTCGCGGAGGTCCAGGAGTGCTCGGGCGGTGTGGGAGCCGATGAAGCCGAGGCCACCTGTGATGAGGATCATCGCATCAATACTCGTCGTGGCGGCGGACCCAAAACTCTGTGGAGTCACCCTCGTCGCGTCCCTTTGGTGCCCGGTCGAGCAGCGGATAGAAGCCCATGACGATCTCGACGCCGCGCGCGTAGGACGAGTAGGTGTGGTACACAACGCCGTCGGAAAGGGCGAAGGCGCTCAGTCCTTGCTGCTCCGTCAGATATCCAGCTGGGTCTGTCTCGCACGCAGTCGCCATCTGGGCGAGAACGGGAGGGACGTCGCCTTCTAGGAACGGCGCTATCTGCTCCTCCGTGGCCGAGACGTTGAAGTCGAAGTTGAAGTCGCTGTCGCGCGACGAGACCCAGGGAAACGACCAAGCCATGCGCCGCCTGTAAGCCTGCAGCCTCTCGATCGGTGCGCGTGAGATGCAAAGGAACGTCACGTCGCGCGCCTTCAGGTGCTCAACCGCGCCGTCGAACGTGTCCGCCGCCGACGAGCACACCGGGCAGCCCGCCGTGTACCTCGGGCCGAACATGAAGTGGTAGACGAGGAGCTGGGAGCGCCCATCGAAGAGCTCCGCCAGCGTCTTCGCCCCCTCGTCGGTCTCGAAGGTGTACTCCTCGTCGACCCGCACCCAGGGCAGTTCGCGCCGCTCGCGCGCGAGTTCGTCGTTGCGGCGCGTCAGTTCCTTCTCGCGCTCCAGCAGTGCCTCGCGCGCGACTTGCCGCTCCTCGCGTGTTCCCACCGTGTGCTCAGTCATCGCGTTCCCTCCTGTCGCCGTATACGTTCTCACGTCCCACGGAGGAGCTCGCAACACCGTTCCGACGCGACCACGCTGACTCGAAACAGCCCGTCAAGGCGCTCGGTCAATCGACCAGCCGAAGCACGAAACCGATGCGTGGCTTCGGGCCGAATGAGGTGGTCTTGCGGGGCAACGTGATCCCCTGACGCGCCGCGCTCATCACCTGCTCTGCTGAAGGCGGGGTCGCGATGAAGGCGAGTCCGCGGGTCTCAGTCGCCGCGCGAAGGGCCGCGTCAACCGAGTGGTGGTACCCGATCGTCGACTCATCAACCACCAGCACGGGCAACACGGTGTCGTGCAGGATCGCAGCCGCCACCGGTGCTGGCGGGTCGGTCGCGCGGCCGGGTGACAGCTGGGCGAGCACCCACTCAGTGCCGTCACTCACCAAGAAGCCGGTGCGCTTGCCGGGATGTGTGGTCAGGTCGTCCGCAAGAGCGCGCTCGGCCGCTTCCCGGGTCGCCATGGACCGCAGGACCAGCGGGGCCTTGGCCAGGTCGGGAAGTTTCAGGCGTGGAACGCTCCGGTGGATCGGACCGAGCCGCAGCGGGAACCGCTGTTGGTCGACCATCATGGCGAGTCCGAAGTTCCACCGGTTGGCTGGCGCGGACTCGTCGCCCCGTTCGCGTCGAAGGCGGCGGTAGGCGGCGTACCGGTGGTGGCCGTCGGCGATCAGTGCCTCCCGGGCCGCCAGATCGGCGGCGACACCGCGCAGCCACGTCGGATCGTCGATGAGCCACAGGCGGTGCTCCCAGCCCTCTGGGCTCGTTGCCAACACCCTGGGCGCGGCGCGGGTGGCCCGCGCGAGGATCTCGCCTGCCGGGCCTCCACCGTCGTACACCGCCAAGATCGGTTCGAGGTTGGCTTGAGCGCTGACCATGAGATCGACGCAGTCCGCCACAATCTCGGGCCGCACCGCCTCGTGCGGGTGTACGACTCGGTCGGCGGGCTCGTGGACCCCGATCTCGCCGATCAGCCCCTGCACGACGCGTTCTCCGTCCGTGTATTCGTAGACGTACAAAGCGGGCCGCTCGTCACGGGTCAGCACTCCGGCGACACGCCACTGCCTGATGCGCTCATCGACCCCGGCGTACTCGGCGGTCCCGCCGCGCGGTCGCAGGTAGCCCCGACTGCCTCGTGGCAAGATGAGCCGGACGATGTTGTGCTGGTCACCGTGTTTGAGTGCCTGGATGGCATCTGCAGCGAGCAGGTCGACAGGGGGCGAGGTGACGTTCCACAACGACGACACGGCGCTCTCGACATACCGGAGGCCGCGAAAGGGGCGAAGCTCGAGCCGGGGACGGCCGTCGTTCGCATCGGGTGACATCGCCGCATCGTAGCGATCAGCTAAGGAGACCAGTCGTTTGTTGTCAGGCATCCCGGCACCTGGCGGGCAAGTCGGCGAGCTGACGAGCAGTTGGCCAGGCCTGCTCGACTGCGATCGACCCCTGATGCAGGCATACGACACTGCATTGCTCGACCTCGACGGTGTCGTCTATATCGGCGGTGACGCCGTCGTCGGTGCAGCGGAGCACCTGGAGACGGCTCGCCGGGCGGGTATGCACCTCGCGTTCGTCACCAACAACGCATCTCGAACGCCAGACCAGGTAGCCGAACGCTTGTGCGCCCTCAATGTGCCCGCAGAGGGGACTGATGTGGTCACGTCTGCGCAGGCCGCGGCCCGGATGATGGCTCGTCTGGTCCCTGCGGGCGCCAACGTGCTGGTCGTCGGTGGTGAAGGCCTGGCTGCGGCGCTGGCGGAGCAGGACCTTCGTACCGTGGGTTCCGCAGACGACAATCCGGCAGGAGTCGTGTCCGGGTTCCATCCCGACCTGAGCTGGCGCCAGCTCGCCGAGGGAGCGATCGCGGTCGGCCGCGGGCTGCCCTGGGTCGCGTCCAACACCGATCTGACGCTGCCGACCGCACGAGGTCTGGTTCCGGGGAACGGTACGTTGGTGGCGGCCATCACAGTGGCGACAGGACGGAATCCTGATGTCGCGGGCAAGCCGCTGCCTCCGTTGTTCGACGAAACCGTTCTCAGGGTTGGCGCCGTACGCCCGCTCGTGGTCGGTGACCGGCTCGACACGGACATCGAGGGCGCCAACAACAGCGCGGCTCACAGCCTGCTGGTCATGACCGGCGTCACCGACTTGCAGGCGGTGGCCAGCGCCCCCACCCACCAGCGACCGACCTATCTCAGCATGGACCTGGCAGGGCTGGCTGCCCCCCAGACTCGCGTGGAGATGCCCGCATCGGCATCTTCGGATGCGCTGGTGTACGCAGAGTGCGGGGGATGGCGGTCCTCTGTGGACCAGGCGGGCACCATCTCGCTGTCCGGTGCTGGGGCAACCGATGACGGACTGAGAGCCACAGTGGCGGTGGCGTGGGACTGGATGAGTCACGGTGACGGAGAGGGCTCCCGCCCGGCGGATCGCGAGCCAGACGTTCGAGCGGTGCTGCCGATGCTCGGCATGGAGCCGGGTCGCGACCAGCGGATACGGTGACGACCACGAGCGACGCCCTAGGAGGACGCACAGTGACAGACAGCGCCAGCACACCGACCGGCGCGGGACGAGAACGACCGCAGACCGGGGATCCTCAAGTCGATGAGGCAACGACCCCGCTCGACGCCTTGGACGACCTGCCCGTGGACGAGCACGCAGACGTCTATGACGAGGTCGACACCAGACTGCGAGCCGTGATGGCGACCGCGGGTGACTCTGCCCCGGAGGACATCTCTGACTCCCCGGACAGCGCCGACCCCGGCGCCTAGCGGCGATGGCTCGGCGCCGTCTGGACGCGGAACTGGTGCGCCGTGGGCTGGCCCGCTCTCGCGAACAGGCTCACGACTTGATCAGCTCCGGACGTGTCACCGTGTCGGGAGCCCAAGCGAGGAAGTCCGCTACGCAGGTGGGCACCGACTCGGCGATCGTCGTGCGAGACGATGGCGAGGGTCCCCAGTACGCGTCGCGCGGTGGCCTCAAGCTGGCGGGTGCCCTGGAAGCTTTCCGGCCGCTCGGGTTGTCGGCCAGGGGTCGCCGGTGTCTCGACGCGGGGGCGTCGACGGGGGGTTTCACCGACGTGTTGCTGCGCGCCGGCGCGAGCCGGGTGATTGCGGTCGACGTCGGCTACGGCCAGCTTGCCTGGGACCTGCGCAGCGACCCGCGGGTTGAGGTGCTGGACCGGACGAATGTTCGTCACGTGACCCCCGAACTCATCGGCGGACCGGTGGATGTCGTGGTCGCCGATCTTTCGTTCATCTCGCTGACGCTGGTGATTCCCGCGCTGGCCGGCTTGATAACACCCGTGGGCGATCTGGTATTGCTGGTCAAGCCGCAGTTCGAGGTGGGCAGGACGCGCGTCGGCAGCGGGGGAGTGGTTCGCTCCGCGGAGCTGCGGGCAGGCGCAGTCCGGACCGTCGCCAGGGCGGCTTTGGAGGCGGGTTTGGGCGTACGTGAGGTCGTGGCGAGCCAGCTGGCGGGCCGGTCAGGGAACGCCGAATACTTCCTGTGGCTTCGAGCCGGCGTTGCCACTCTCTCGCCCGAGCGGGCAGGTCAGGTCGTCGCGGAGACGGCGTCGGATGAGAGGGTTGAGCGGTGAGGCATTCGAGCTCGGCGGCCCCGGTGCGCCGCATCCTGGTGGTCGCTCATGCCGGTCGCCCGGCAGCGATGGCCGCCGCGCGGACGGTGTGCCGCCGGTTGCTCGACTCGGGCCTGGGCGTTCGGGCCAGCAAGCAAGAGGCTGCCGACATCGACGTCGCCGAAGTGGAGATCGTGGCCGAAGGTGACCTTCCCGCCCAGGACTGCGAGCTCGTCGTGGTGATCGGCGGCGACGGGACGATCCTGCGTGGCGCAGAACTCGCGAGGCCGACACAGACACCGCTGCTGGGGGTCAATCTGGGTCACGTCGGTTTTCTGGCAGAGGCCGAGCGCGACGATCTGGACGTAACCGTCGATCGCGTCGTCCAGCGCTCCTACGAGGTCGAGGAACGCCTCACGATCGATGTGTCGGTCTACCTGGACGGGGACCTGATCGCCGAGGGCTGGGCACTCAACGACGCCAGCGTCGAGAAGGCGGCGCGGGAGCGCATGGTGGACCTGGTGGTCGAGGTAGACGGCCGGCCGTTGTCCCGTTGGGCCGGTGACGGAGTCGTCTGCGCAACGCCCACCGGCTCGACCGCCTACTCGTTCAGCGCAGGGGGACCGGTCGTCTGGCCCGAGGTCGAAGCGCTCTTGTTGGCACCGATCAGCGCCCACGCGTTGTTCGCGCGCCCCCTGGTGGTGTCGCCGGACTCCGTTCTCGCCGTCGAGGTGCAGGCAGACACCACCGGCTCCGCCGTGCTGTGGTGTGACGGCCGGCGCACCGTCGACCTGCCTCGCGGCGCTCGCGTGGAGGTGCGGCGCGGGCGGTACGCCGTCCGTTTGGCGCGTCTACACATCGCACCGTTCACCGACCGGCTGGTAGCGAAGTTCGACCTGCCGACAACAGGGTGGCGCGGCGCATGGCAGCGCCATGACGGCTCCGCCGGAAGAGGAGGGCAGGCGCAGCAGTGATCGAGGAGCTGCGGATCCACGGTCTGGGCGTGATCGACGAAGCGGTGCTCGAGCTCGGACCCGGGTTGTGCGTGCTCACCGGAGAGACCGGCGCCGGGAAAACCATGGTGGTGACGGGGCTCGAGTTGTTGCTGGGCGGCCGCGCAGAGGTCGCAGTCGTACGCGCAGGTACGCGCCGGGCGCGGATCGAGGGTCGGATCAGGCTGCCTCCGGGGCCGATCCGCGATGAGGTGGCATCGCTCACCGACACCGCGGGCGGCGACGTCGACGAGGACGGCTTGATCCTGGCGCGCACGATCGCCGGCCAGGGTGGCTCGCGTGCGTTCGCCGGCGGCGCCTCCGTCCCGGTCAGCGTCTTGAGTCAGCTGTGCCAGCCCTTGGTCGCCCTGCACGGACAGGCGGATCAGCTGCTGCTCAGGCAGCGCGGAACCCAACGCCGTGCCTTGGACAACTTCGCCGGCCCTGAGTTCGCTGCCCTACTCGCCGACTACCGGCGGCTCTACACACGGCTCCGGGACGCCGAGCGGCGTCTTGCCTCCGCGGTGTCCGCCACTCGCGAGCGGGCTCTGGAGACGGATCAGCTCAATCACGGGCTGACCGAGATCCAGGCGGTCGCGCCGCAACCCGGGGAGGACGTCGCGCTTCTCGCGGAGGACATCCGCCTGAGCCATGCCGACACGCTGCGTGTCTCGGCCGAGTCCGCACGGCACGCACTGTCGGGATCGGGGGAGGCCGAGCACGGCAGCGACGCGCTGCTCATGGTTGCCAACGCCCGCGCCGCGCTCGACGAGGCCAGGCTTCACGACACCGAGGCGGGCACACTCTCCGACCGTCTTGCCGAGATCGGCTACCTGCTCGCTGACGCCTCCGCCGAGGTCGCGTCATACGCCGAGGGCTTGGAGTCGGACCCGCAGCGACTCGCCTGGGTCCAGGGGCGCCGGGCGGCCCTCGGCGGGCTCACGCGCAAGTACGGCGAGACGGTCGACGAGGTGCTCGTCTGGTCGCGGGAGGCCGAGGGTCGACTGCGGGAGCTCGAAGCGAGCGAGGAGACCGAGGCCGGGCTGAGCAAGGAGGTCTCACAGCTGCGCGGCGAGCTGTCCGCGCTGGCAAAGGAGCTCACCAGACTCCGCGTCCTTGCTGCCGATGCGTTGGCGGGCGGCGTGACCGACGAGCTGTCCGCACTGGCGATGCCACACGCGGCACTCACCGTGGCAGTGACCAAGCGTGACGACGAGGCGGGGCTGCAGATCGACGGACAGACGCTGGCGTTCGGAGCAGACGGCGTCGACGAGGTGGAGTTTCTCCTCAGGTCGGGCAGCGGCGCGACTGCTCGCCCGCTGGCCAGGGGAGCATCAGGAGGCGAGCTGTCTCGCGTCATGCTGGCGTTGGAGGTCGTGTTGTCCGAGACCGATGCCACCCCCACGTTCGTCTTCGACGAGGTCGATGCGGGGGTCGGCGGCAAGGCCGCCGTCGAGGTCGGTCGACGGCTGGCCAGGCTGGCTCGCACCGCCCAGGTCTTGGTGGTCACGCACCTGCCGCAGGTGGCTGCATTCGCAGATCATCACTATGTCGTGGTGAAGGCTGACGACGGCTCCGTCACCAGCGCAGGTGTGGTGGCACTTGACGATGATGGCCGAGTGCGGGAACTGTCGAGGATGCTGGCCGGACAGGAGGACTCCGCGACCGCGGCGGCCCACGCTCGGGAGCTGCTTGCCAGCTCCCGACTCGACCGCTGAAGGCTGTCGAATCCGCCACGCGCGCGGGACCGTGTGTGTCTGGGTTGTCCGGCTAACCGTGGCAGGATTGCTGACAATGCGAATCCCCACGCTACGGCGAACCAGAGAGACCGAGCTGCCCGGCATCACCGGCATCGCCCGGCTGGATCGGCGTACCAAGAACCTCACGAAGCGGCTGCGACCCGGCGACATCGCGCTCATCGACCACGTCGACCTCGATCGTGTGTCGGCGGAAGCGCTCGCTGACCGCCAGGTGGCGGCAGTGGTGAATGTCGCCGAGTCGATCTCGGGTCGCTACCCCAACCTTGGACCGGAGATCCTTGCGGCGGCTGGAATCCCTCTCATCGACGGGGTCGGGGAGGACATCCTCAAGCTGGTCAGTGAGGGAGACGTCATCCGCATCGACGAGGGCGTCGTCTATCGCGGAGCCACCTCGGTCGCGGCCGGGCAGATCCAGGACCGTGAGTCCATCGCGACCGCGATGGAGGCTTCCCGCGCCGGCTTGTCAGCCCAGCTCGAGGCCTTCACGGCTAACACCATGGAGTACCTCCGGCGGGAGCGAGACCTGCTGCTGGATGGCGTCGGGGTGCCCGACGTCGATACGAACCTCGATGGCCGTCAGGTGCTCATCGTGGTCCGCGGCTATGACTACCAGGAGGACCTCCAAACCCTACGCCACTACATCCGCGAATATCGCCCGGTGCTGATCGGCGTCGACGGCGGTGCAGACGCCCTGCTGGAGGCCGGCTACACCCCAGACCTCATCGTCGGCGACATGGACTCCGTATCCGACGCGACCCTCCGCTGCGGTGCCGAGATCGTGGTGCACGCGTATCGGGACGGTCGCGCCCCCGGCCTGGACAGGCTGGAACGGCTCGGAGTCAAAAGTGTCCTGTTCCCGGCGACCGGCACCAGCGAGGACGTCGCCATGCTGCTCGCCGACTCCAAGGGTGCGAGCCTGATCGTCGCCGTCGGCTCCCACGCGACCTTGGTGGAGTTCTTGGACAAGGGTCGCTCCGGCATGGCCAGTACGTTCCTGACCCGCCTCCGCGTCGGTCCCAAGCTGGTGGACGCAAAGGGCGTTAGCCGGCTCTACCAGAACCGGATCAGGTCGTGGCAGCTGGTCATGCTGGTCGTGGCCGGTCTCATCTCCTTGATCGTCGCCGTGGCGGCGACCCCGACCGGGCAGGCCTGGCTCGAGGTTCTCGACGCCAGGTTTGATGACTTCGTGTATTGGCTGCAAGGACGCTTCCAGTGATTGACTTCCGCTACCACATCGTCTCGATCGTGGCGATCTTCCTCGCGCTTGCCACCGGCGTGGCCCTCGGGGCGGGGCCGTTGAAAGGCACGGTGGACAAGTCCTACATCCAGCAGGCCGAGAGAGATCGGCGGGACAAGGGTGAGCTGCGCGTCCAGATCACCCACATGCAGCAGGCCGACGACTTCCAGGTGGCCTTCACGGAGGCGATAGCCCCCGCCCTGCTGGCCAACCGGCTCCCCGACCGCGGGGTCGTCTTGATGGAGTCACCGGATGCGAGCGCGGTGACCGTCGATGCGGTTCGGGCGAGCCTGACGGAGGCCGGCGCGCAGGTGTCGTACACCGTCAAGCTCAACGACAAGCTGCTCGATCCGGCCAACAAGACACTCGTGGACTCGCTCGCGACCCAGCTGAGCGCCGGCGTCAACGACCTGAATGTGTCCCAGGACGCCGGCACCTATGACGTCTTCGGTGCCATCCTCGCGCGGGCACTCGTCACCAAGGAAGCAGCCGGCTCCCCGCTGGACGACGCCGGGCGCAACATCTTGTCGGGGCTGGACACGGCCAAGCTGGTCAGTGTCGACGGTGAGCTCGCGAGACGCAACTCGCTGGTCGTGCTCGTAACCGGTGACGCAAACGGCACCGACCAGACCACGGCCGCCAGCGACAGCATCGTCATTGCCGTCGCCAAGGCTCTGGACGAGGCAAGCCACGGGGTGGTGGTCGCGGGCCCGCCGGCATCCGCCGAGGAGGGTGGCGTGGTGTACGCCGTACGCAACGACGACTCGGCATCGAGCGAGCTCTCGACGGTTGACGCGGTGGACAACCCGAGCGGCCGGATCGCCACCGTCTTCGCCCTCGTGCAGCAGGGCCAGGGCAAGGCCGGCCAGTACGGCTCAGTGGGGAACACGGACGGACCGATCCCTGCCCTGACCGGCAGCCCCGGCCAGTGACCTGGCTCGACCGCGCCGTCACTGCCGTCGGCTCCGCCGCCATCGTGCAGCTCGGTCGGCGGGCGGTCGAAACGGCTCCCCCGGGGGGTCGCGATCTGTGGGCACGCACCAACCATCGTGGTGAGCAGGTGACCTTGCTGGAAGGCCCGGCCGTCGCCGCCGGGCTGGCGATTGGTTCGTTGATGAGCAGGCAGACCACCCTCCGGGCGAGATTGGCGACCACGGCGGCCGTGTCCGCGGTGGCGGTGGTCGGCTGCTACGACGACTTGTGGGGTTCGACGACGGCAAAGGGTATGCGCGGCCACCTGTCCGCGCTGCGGTCCGGGCAGGTGACCAGCGGCGCCGTCAAGGTCGGTGTCATCGGGTTGACCGGGCTCGCGGCTGCTCGGGCTATCAAGCCCGGCGGGTCGATGGTCGGTACGGCCCTCGACGGAGCCTTAGTAGCGGGTGCCGCCAACCTGGTCAACCTGTTCGATCTGCGGCCCGGCCGGGCGCTGAAGGTCGGCATCACCGTGGCCGCACTAGCGAGCGTCTCGTCGGTCGCCCCGCTGGCGGCCCCGGTCGTGGGCGCGAGCGCCGGGGCTTTGCCTGGAGACCTCGCTGAGGAGGCGATGCTGGGGGACTGCGGGGCCAACGCCATCGGCGCGGCGCTGGGTTGCGCCCTGGTTGCTGGAACCGGCCGAGGAGTGCGACTCGGCGCGCTGGCCGGAATCGTGGCGCTGACGCTGGCGAGCGAGAAGGTCAGCTTCAGCGCCTGGATCGACGCTCACCCCGCGGCGACCTGGCTGGACCGGCTCGGACGCCGCCCACCGGCCGCCTGACTCCCCCTGTCCGCCGCACCGACCTACCTGATTTGCCCCGATCCGGCGCGGCTTCCCAGCAGGCGAAAGGTCCACGGTAGGCTGGAGTCCCGTGGACGGGCGGCCTGCTCGCCGCATACCTCATCCCACGGGAGCATTCGTTGGCCGGGTCGACCACCAAGCATTTGTTCGTCACGGGTGGGGTGGCGTCGTCGCTCGGTAAGGGCTTGACAGCGTCGAGCCTCGGCAGATTGCTCAAGTCGCGGGGTCTTCGGGTCACGATGCAGAAGCTGGATCCCTATCTCAACGTCGACCCCGGCACGATGAACCCATTCCAGCACGGGGAGGTGTTCGTCACCAATGACGGCGCCGAGACCGACCTCGACATCGGTCACTACGAGCGCTTTCTCGACGTCGATCTCAGCCAGATCGCGAACGTAACGACGGGGCAGGTCTACTCGCAGGTCATCGCCAAGGAGCGGCGCGGCGACTACCTGGGAGACACCGTCCAGGTGATCCCTCACATCACGAATGAGATCAAGGACCGCATCCGGGCGATGGCCGGAGCCGACGTCGACATCGTGATAACAGAGATCGGCGGCACCGTTGGCGACATCGAGTCGCTGCCGTTCTTAGAGGCTGCCCGTCAGGTGCGGCACGACGTCGGTCGCGACAACTGCTTCTTCCTGCATGTCTCGCTGGTCCCTTACATCGGACCCTCAGGCGAGCTGAAGACCAAGCCGACACAACACTCGGTGGCCGCGTTGCGCTCGATCGGCATCCAGCCCGATGCAGTCGTGTGCCGCGCCGACCGGCCCATCCCATCAGGCGTCAAACGCAAGATCTCGCTGATGTGCGACGTCGACGAGGAGGCCGTGGTAGCGGCGGTGGACGCCACCTCGATCTACGACATTCCCAAGGTGCTTCACAGCGAGGGCCTGGACGCGTACGTCGTGCGACGGCTCAACCTCGCCTTCCGTGACGTTGACTGGACCCGCTGGGATGACCTGCTCCATCGCGTCCACGAGCCGACCGAGGACGTGACCGTCGCTCTCGTCGGCAAGTACATCGACCTGCCTGACGCGTACCTCTCGGTTGCGGAGGCCCTCCGTGCGGGCGGCTTCGCCAACCAGGCTCGCGTGAACATCAGATGGGTGCCGTCCGACGAGTGCAAGACGCGCCAGGGGGCCGCCCGGTTTCTGCACGATGTCGACGCCGTGTGCGTCCCCGGCGGGTTCGGCGTTCGCGGCATCGAGGGGAAGATCGGCGCTCTCACCTACGCACGCGAGCAGCTGATCCCGACGCTCGGACTGTGCCTTGGGCTTCAATGCATGGTGATCGAGTACGCCCGCTCGGTGGCTGGATTGCCGGCGGCCGACTCGTCGGAGTTCAATCCGGACACCCCCGAGCCCGTCATCGCCACCATGGATGAGCAACGCCACATCGTCGGCGGCGGCGGTGACCTCGGCGGCACCATGAGGCTCGGCCTCTACCCCGCCCGGTTGGCCGAGGCGAGCCTCGTACGCGCTCTCTACGACAGCGCGCTGGTGGAGGAACGCCATCGACACCGGTACGAGGTCAACAACGCCTACCGCTCGAAGCTGGAGGACGCCGGTCTTCGATTCTCGGGTCTCTCACCGGACGGCAACCTGGTGGAGTTCGTCGAGCTCGACTCTGACGTACATCCCTACTACGTCGCCACCCAGTCCCATCCGGAGCTCAGATCCCGCCCCACGCGTCCGCACCCGCTGTTCGTCGGTCTGGTCAGAGCCGCTGTCGAGCGCCAGCGCGAGCTTCGCCTGCCGGTCGAACCTCTCGACGGTCTGTCCCCTCGCGAGGTCGTCGAGGTCAGCACTTGAGCCGTCCCCGCGCGGACGATCTGCCCGGGTCGGTGCTCGAAGGCGCGGAGCTGGTGGATCATCTCGAGCGCTGGAGCACAGGCGAAAGCACTGTCCCGTTCGACTCGGGCCGCGTGATCTCCGTACGCACCGACCTGGTCGAGTCGGCAGACGGGTCGACCTTTCACCGGGATGTGGTCGTCCATCCAGGGGCAGTCGGAATCATCGCGCTCGACGGCGACGACCGAATGCTGCTGGTCAGCCAGTACCGGCACCCGGTGGGCCACCGCCTGCTCGAGCCCCCGGCCGGACTGCTCGACATCCCCGGAGAGCCTGCTCACCATGCCGCCGCCCGCGAGTTGGCAGAGGAGGGTCAGGTGCGCGCCGACGACTGGCGGATCCTGGTCGACCCATTCACCTCGCCGGGCATGACCGACGAGGCCATCCGGCTCTACCTGGCCCGCGGGCTGCATGCGATTCCGGTCGAAGAGCGGCATGTGGGCACTCACGAGGAGGCGGACATGCCGGTCTGCTGGGCTCGGTTGACCGATGTGGTCTCCCACATCCTGGCGGGTGGCCTGCACAACCCGATCCTGGTGATGGGCGCACTGGCCTGTCAGGTGGCCGCCGCCAGCGGGGGATGGGATCGGCTGCGGCCGGCGGACACCGGGTGGCGCGCGCGAGAGAATCTGGGCAAGCGCTGAAAATCACTACAATCAGGACCGCGTGTTACTTTCGCCACGCCGGTGACCGATCCGGTGTGCCCGTGTGAGCGGATGAGTAGGAGCAAGGTCGATGAAGGTCGGCGTTCCCAGTGAAGTCAAGAACCACGAATACCGGGTGGCGATCACCCCGGCTGGGGTCCACGAGCTCCGCGTGCGGGGTCACGAGGTCTTCGTAGAGGCGAGCGCGGGGACGGGGTCCTCGATCCCCGACGACGAGTTCGTCACGGCTGGGGCGACGATCCTGCCCGACGCCGACGCCGTGTGGGAGACCGGCGACCTGATCTTGAAGGTCAAGGAGCCGGTACAGAGCGAATACCACCGGATGCGAGCCGGGCAGGTCCTGTTCACCTACCTGCACCTGGCTGCCTCTCGTGAATGCACCGACGCTCTAGTCGAACGTGGCGTCACGGGCATCGCCTACGAGACGGTGCAGACCCCAGACGGCGCGCTGCCGCTGCTCGCTCCCATGTCGGAGGTCGCTGGCAGGTTGGCTCCCCAGGCAGGTGCGCACCACATGATGCGTCAGGGCGGCGGTCGCGGGGTTCTGATGGGAGGCGTGTCCGGCGCGTACGCCGCCAAGGTCGTGGTCATCGGTGCGGGAGTCTCCGGCATGAATGCCGCGGTGATCGCACTCGGGATGCAGGCAGAGGTGTTGCTGCTCGACCGCAACATCGAGCGCCTGCGCGAGGCGGACCGGATCTACCAGGGTCACCTGCAGACCGTTGCCTCGAACGCCTACGAGGTCGAGCGCGCGGTGCTCGACGCCGACTTGGTGATCGGTGCAGTTCTGATCCCGGGAGCAAAGGCGCCGACGCTGATCAGCAACGACCTGGTCAAGCGGATGAAGTCTGGTTCTGTGTTGGTCGACATCTCCATCGACCAGGGTGGTTGTTTCGAGGACTCACGCCCGACGACGCACGACCACCCGACCTACAAGGTTCACGAGTCGATCTTCTACTGCGTTGCGAACATGCCCGGAGCGGTTCCTCACACGTCGACCTACGCGCTCACCAACGTCACACTGCCCTACGTCGTCGCACTCGCGGACAACGGCTGGCGGCAGGCGCTCCGGCAGGATCACGCCCTGGCTCTCGGTCTCAACACTCACGACGGAGCAGTCACCTATGCCCCTGTCGCGGAGGCGCACCAGCTGCCATCCACCCCCTTGGACGAGGTTCTTCGCTGAACACACCGGAGCCGACCGCCCTCTCGCGGGCGGTGCTGACCTACCTCGACCATCTACGAGTGGAGCGCGGTCTCGCCGTCAACACGTTGTCGTCCTACCGGCGAGATCTTCGCCGCTACGCGGCCTTCCTGGCCGACCGGGGGATTGACGATCCGGCCGGGGTTGCAGAAGCCGACGTGAGTGACTTCTTGATGCGCTTGCGGGAAGGCGATGCTGACCATGTGGCGCTCGGCCCCGGCAGCGCGGCCCGCGCGGTGGTCGCAGCACGTGGCTTCCACCGGTTCGTGCTGCGGGAAGGGCTGAGCACGACCGATCCGGCGAAGGCGGTACGGCCCCCAGCACCACCGAAACGGTTGCCGAAGGCCCTGGGGGTGTCCGACGTCGCGCGTCTACTGGACGTTGCCGGGCGGGCTGGAACGGCCCTCGCCCTCCGAGATCGCGCGCTGCTCGAGTTCCTGTACGGCACCGGGGCTCGTATCTCGGAGGCGGTCGGCCTCGACGTGGACGACCTGGACCTGGAGTCCGGTGTGGTCCTGCTGCGTGGGAAGGGGAGCAAGGAGCGCATGGTCCCGGTGGGCTCCTACGCTTCGGCGGCCGTCGCTGCCTACCTCACTCGGGCCCGGCCGACGTTGGTCAGGGTCGCGGCTCCGCGCTCGTTGCAGCGCCGGTCAGCGTTGTTCTTGAACTCCCGGGGCGGGCGGTTGTCCCGGCAGAGCGCCTGGACGGTGCTTCGCAAAACGGCCATCGCAGCCGGCCTGACGGTCGAGGTGTCGCCGCACACTCTCCGGCACTCGTTCGCCACCCACTTGCTCGACGGGGGCGCGGACGTCCGGGTCGTCCAGGAATTGTTGGGTCACGCCTCTGTTACGACCACTCAGGTGTACACATTGGTCACCATGGACACGCTGCGTGAGGTCTACGCTACAAGTCATCCGCGCGCCATGTCCTGATCGGTCCCATTCTGGGGTATTTTCTTCCCCAGGCTTGTCCCCAGCCTGTGGGTGCTTGTGTACGCGGCGGGTAACCCCATACACAGAAGTTGGGGCTGGCCGGCGGTCTCTTGTCGGGTCTCTTGTCGAGCGCTTAGGCTCGCGACTCAGGGGTTTTACCGAGATATCGGTGGAGAGGTAAGGCGGGTTGTGAACGAGTCGACAAACCCACAATACGCATCCATCCTCGATCCAAGAGCCGCCACCAAGACCCGGCCAGCCAGCCGGTCCAAATCCGTCCACATGGGGCCGACGAATCGGCCGATGCCCGATCTCCCAGACCCCGGACCTGTGCTCGCGCACGGACCGGCCCGAGTGATCGCCATGTGCAACCAAAAGGGTGGCGTCGGCAAAACTACCACCGCGATCAGCCTGGGTGCCGCGCTGGCAGAGCTGGGCCGTCGCGTGCTGCTTGTGGACTTCGACCCGCAGGGTTCGCTGTCGGTTGGTCTCGGTTTCAACCCGCAGGATCTGGAATTCACCATCTACAACCTGCTTCTGGAGCGACAGGTGACCTTGCACGAGGTCATCCACAAGACCGAGATCGATGGTCTGGAGCTGCTGCCTTCCAACATCGACCTGTCCGCTGCCGAGGTTCAGCTGGTCCAGGAGGTCGCGCGCGAACAGACACTCTCCCGCGTGCTCAAGCCGGCGCTACCCGACTACGACATCATCTTGATCGACTGCCAGCCGTCGCTCGGTCTGCTGACGATCAACGCGCTGACCGCGGCCGACGGAGTCATCGTGCCGTTGGAGTGCGAATACTTCGCGTTGCGCGGGGTCGCGCTGCTCAAGACCACCATCGACAAGGTCACTGAAAGGCTCAATCCCCGGCTCCGCATCGTCGGTCTGCTGGGCACGATGTACGACAGCCGCACCCTGCACGGCCGGGAGGTGCTCCAACGCCTCGTGGACGCATGGGGCGAGGCCGTTTTCCACACGGTGATCCGGCGAACCGTGAAGTTCTCCGACTCCACGGTCGCGGGTGAGCCCATCACCGTTTACGCCACCAACTCCACCGGAGCGGAGGCGTACCGCCAACTCGCCAAGGAGGTGCTCGCCAGGTGCCGCGCCGAATAAGTCTGCCCGGTGCTGACGAACTGTTTCGCCGGACCACGTCGCTCGACGGGGATGCGTCTGAGGTCTCCTCGTCGATTGCCGGACAGTTCCCGTCGGGGATCGAACCGAGCCAGTACATCGAGCCCCGCCACGCGGCGGAGCCGGAGCCTGAGCCTCCGCGCCGCTCCAGCGGGCGCGTTCGCCATGACGAGAAGATCACTGTCTACGTCACGGCGGACGAGCTGCTGGACGTCGAACACGCCCGGCTCATGCTGCGTCGTCATCATGGGATCGCCACCGATCGTGGGCGCCTGATCCGGGAGGCGGTCTCGATCGTGCTCGCCGATCTGGAGGTCAACGGCGAGGGCAGCGTCCTGGTCGACCGGATGCGTCCCGAGTGACGGTCGCGGCAACCGAGTTCGCCGTTCATCTGGAGAACTTCGAAGGTCCGTTCGATCTGCTGCTGGGATTGATCTCGAAACACAAGCTCGACGTCACAGAGGTTGCGCTGTCGCGTGTCACCGACGAGTTCATCGCCCACATCAAGGCCGCCGGACCTGACTGGGACCTCGACCAGACCACCGAGTTCTTGGTGGTGGCTTCCACCTTGCTCGACCTCAAGACGTCACGGCTGCTGCCCCATGCAGCCGTCGAGGACGAGGAGGATCTGGCCCTGCTCGAGGCGCGGGACCTGTTGTTCGCGAGGTTGCTGCAATACCGCGCGTACAAGCAGGTGGCCGCGATCCTGCGCGAACAGATGGCGGCCGAAGCACGGTGCGTACCCCGTTCTGTCTGCCTGGAGGACCGCTACGCCTCGCTGCTTCCCGAGGTGCTGATCGGACTCGGGGTCGACGAGCTGGCAGCGCTGGCAGCCGCGGCGCTGACCCCCAGGCCGGAACCCGTGGTCGGGTTCGCGCACCTGCACGCGCCCCTGGTGAGCGTCCGCGAGCAAGCGCGCCTGCTGATCGCGCGGCTCAGGTTGTCGACTACGACCACGTTTCGGGCTCTGTGCGCCGACTCACCAGACACGCTGACGACGGTGGCTCGCTTCCTGGCGTTGCTGGAGCTCTTCGGCGAGGGCGCGGTTGCGTTCGAGCAGGTCACCGCGCTCGGTGAGCTCAACGTCCGCTGGACGGGCAGCGCGGAAGGTGAGATCGAGCTCACCGACGAGTTCGACGAGCATGAGGGCGACCAATGACCGAAGCCCCCCGCGAGGCGACCGACGACGAGCAGCTGCTCGACCTGCCGGTGGAAGCGAGGCTCGAAGCCGTGCTGATGATTGCCGACGAGCCACTGAACCACCTGACTCTGGCGCAGGCGGTCGGCCAACCTCCCGCGGTTGTGCAGGCGGCTCTGCTGTCCATGTCCGCGGCATACACCGAGCAGGGGCGCGGTTTCGACCTGCGCAACGTCGCGGGTGGCTGGCGCTTCTACACCCGGGCGGAGTTCGCCCCGATCATCGAGCGGTTCGTGGTCGACGGACAACAGGCCCGGTTGACCCAGGCCGCTCTCGAGACGTTGGCCGTGGTGGCCTACCGGCAGCCGGTGAGCCGAGCGCGGGTGTCGGCGATCCGGGGAGTCAACGTCGACGGTGTGGTGCGGACCCTGGTGACCCGCGGACTCGTCGAGGAAGCGGGGATCGACCAGGCAAGCGGTGCAGTGCTCTACCGCACGACCACGTACTTCCTGGAGCGGATGGGCCTGGAGAGCCTGGACCAGCTGCCCGATATCGCACCGCTCCTGCCCGGCTTGGCCGAGATCGAGGCCGAGCTCGAGCAGGCCGACGCCCGGGCCGAGCCGTCACAGGAATGATCCGGACGGCTCATGATGACGCGGAGCCCACCGGGCCGAGGCTGCAAAAGGTGCTGGCCGAGGCGGGGGTGGCGAGTCGGCGGGCCTGCGAGACCCTGATCTCCGCGGGACGCGTCAGCGTCAACGGAGAAGTCGTGGCCCGCCTCGGGGCGCGAGTGGACCCGGCCACCGATGTCATCCGGGTCGATGGTGCCAGGATCCCCACCGCGACCGCGCACGTCTATCTCGTGCTGAACAAGCCGCGCGGTGTGGTGAGCACCATGTCGGATCCGCAGGGGCGCCCTAACCTGGGCGACCTGGTGACCGACCGCCCGGAGAGGCTGTTCCATGTCGGCCGGCTCGACACAGACACCGACGGTCTGCTGATCCTCACCAACGACGGCGAGTTCGCCCATCGGCTGGCCCACCCGTCGTTCGGCGTACGCAAGACTTATGTCGCCCAGGTGCCTGGACCGGTGTCACCCAAGCTCCGCCGCCGTTTGCTGGACGGCGTGACGCTCGAGGACGGACGGGTGTCTGTGGACGCGTTCCGCGTCATCGGTGCACACGACGACAAGGCCATCGTCGAGGTGGTGATCCACGAGGGTCGCAACAGGATCGTCCGGCGACTGCTCGAACACGTCGGGCATCCCGTGCAGCAGTTGTCCCGCACCGGGCTGGGGCCGATCCGCATCGGGCACCTGCGAACGGGAAAATACCGGATGCTGTCCAGAGCGGAGTTAGGTACGTTGCTAGACGACCTCGGTCTGTGAGGAGGTGGTAGCCGTGATCCCCACGGGTCCCGTGCTGGTGATCGGAACCGGCCTGATCGGGGCGTCGATCGGCCTGGCGCTTCGCCGCGCCGGGGTAGAGGTCGCGCTGGCCGACGACGACGACGCCACCTTGCGGCTCGCCACCTCGGTCGGCGCCGGGGATCCTCTGGATTCCACGGTCACGCCAAGGCTGGTCGTGGTGGCCGTGCCTCCCGATCACGTCGGCGCCGTCACCGCCGATGCGTTGGCCCGCTGGCCGAAGGCGGCCGTGACCGATGTCGGATCCGTCAAGGTCAAGCCGCTGCGGGAGATCGAGCGGTCGGGCGTCCCGTACGCCCGCTATGTCGGGAGCCATCCGATGGCCGGCAGCGAGCGGTCCGGCCCACTGGCGGCGGCTGCCGACCTGTTCGATGGGCGGGCCTGGGCGGTCACCGCTCACGAAAGCGCCGAGGAGGCCGCAGTCGTGGACGTGGAGGCGCTGGTCCGCGCCTGTGGGGCGACGTTGGTCCGGCTCTCGCCAGAAGAACACGACCTGGCGGTTGCCCGCGTTTCTCACCTCCCGCATGTGCTGGCCGTCCTGACCGCCAACCGGCTGGTCGACGCGCCTACCGCTGACCTGGCGCTGAGCGGCCAGGGACTTCGCGACGTGACCCGCATCGCGGGTGGTGACCCCAAGTTGTGGGAGCAGATCCTGGCGGCGAACGCTGACGCGGTGGCCAGCCTGCTGCGGGATGTGCGCAAGGACGTGGACAGCATCATCGGGGAGCTGGAGGCCGCGGCCGCGGTCGGCGGCCTCAGTCCGTACGGCGGTGATGCGCTCAATGCGCTCTTGTCGCGTGGTGTCGAGGGCGCCGCCGCGATACCGGGGAAGCACGGGCAACCCCTGCAGGCCACCACGACGTTGTTCGTCCACGTCCCCGACCAACCGGGTGCTCTGGCGCGGTTGTTCGCGGCCGCCGGCGAGGTAGGGGTGAACATCGAAGACCTCCGCATCGACCACGACCCCGGCCGTCCGGTGGGTTTGATGGAGCTCTCGGTGGCCGAGTCGGGCGCGGAGCCGTTGGGAGCGGCTCTGGAGGCACGCGGCTGGGCGGTGCACCGATAGCCTCTGGGAATGGCAGGAAGAGCTGGGTCTTGAGCGACTCGGCGCCGGGGTTGGTGATCGCGGTCGACGGACCGTCGGGGTCAGGCAAGTCAAGCGCGGCACGTGGGGTCGCCGACCGCTTGGGCCTCCGTTATCTCGACACTGGCGCGATGTACCGCGCCATGACCTGGTGGATGCTCTGCAAGGGAGTCGACATCCATGACCCGGAGGCCGTCGCACAGGCGTGCGGAGGTCCCGAGATCGTCGCAGGCACCGACCCGCATGCGCCCACGATCACCGTTGACGGTGCCGACGTCGCGGTGCCGATCAGGAGCCGCGAGGTCACCAATGCGGTGAGTGCGGTGAGCGCCGTACCCCAGGTGCGGGCCAGACTCGTGGACTTGCAGCGGGCCGCGATCGGGTCCGGCGGGATCGTGGTGGAGGGGCGCGACATCGGTACGACGGTGGCGCCGGACGCTGCCGTGAAGGTCTACCTGACCGCATCCGCCAAGGCTCGGGCAATCCGTCGGACCGCGGAGCTGGACGGCTCGACCCCCGTCGATGTGACCCAGGCCGAGATGGCGCGCCGCGACCACCTCGACTCGACCCGAGACACCACGCCACTCGCCGTCGCTCGCGACGCCGTCAGGCTCGACACCACCGAGCTTGACCTGTCGCAGGTGATCGACGAGATCGTCGTGTTGGCGAATGCGGGCGCGCGGTGAACCAGGACGAACCCATCCCCGTGCTCGCTGTGGTCGGTCGACCCAATGTCGGCAAGTCCACCCTCGTCAACCGCATCCTCGGCCGACGGGAAGCGGTGGTCGAGGACGTACCGGGTGTCACTCGTGATCGCGTTCCCTATGACGCGCAGTGGGGCGGCCGCCTCTTCACGGTCGTGGACACCGGCGGCTGGGACCCCGATGCACAGGGACTCGCGGAGCGGGTGCGGGTCCAGGCTGAGGTCGCGGTCAACGCAGCCGATGCCGTCTTGTTCGTGGTGGATGCAACGGTAGGCATCACGGACGCAGACGAGTCTGTTGTCAAGGTCCTGCGCCGGTCGGGCAAGCCTGTCGTACTGGCTGCGAACAAGGTGGACGACGTGCGGCGCGAGGCGGACGCCGCCGGCCTGTGGAACCTCGGCCTTGGAGAGCCCTACGCCGTGTCGGCACTCCACGGGCGGGGGAGTGGTGATCTCCTGGACGCGGTGCTCGCGGCCCTTCCGCCGGCTCCGCCCGAGCGTGATGACGCGGCCGCCGGTCCGCGCCGGGTCGCCGTGGTCGGCAAACCCAACGTCGGCAAGTCCAGCACCCTCAACCAGATCGCGGGGGAGGAGCGGGTGGTCGTCGACGAGGTCCCCGGCACAACGGTCGACCCCGTGGACGAGCTGATCGTGCTCAGCGGCCGGCCGTTCCGATTCA
>JBDUDR010000029.1:0-24132 GCA_040002845.1 Nocardioidaceae bacterium | reverse complement strand
GGTAGTAGCGCAGCTCCTCGATGCTCTCGCGGATGTCGGCCAGCGCCCGGTGGTTTCCACTCTTCTTCGGCGCCGCGAAATAGACCTTGGGATACCACCGCCGCGAAAGCTCCTTGATCGAGGACACGTCGACGATCCGGTAGTGCAGGTACGACTCGAGCTTGCGCATGTCGCGCGCGAGGAACATCCGGTCGGTGCCGACCGTGTTGCCGGCTAGCGGTGCCTTTCCGGATTCCGCAACGTGGGTCTTGACGTAGTCGAGGACCAGCGTCTCGGCCGCCTCGAGAGTCATGCCGGAGTCCAGCTCGGCCAGCAGTTGGGAGTCGGTGTGCATGCGCCGGACGATCTCCTCCATCTGCTCCAGCGCGCCGTCCGGGGGCTTGACGACCACGTCAACTCCCTGTCCGAGGACGTTGAGGTCGAAGTCGGTGACCAGGGCGGCGACCTCGATGAGAGCGTCGGCCTCGAGGTCGAGGCCGGTCATCTCACAGTCGATCCACACCAGTCTGTCGCTCACGGGCACTCACCCTACGACACCGGGAACGCACCCCCTGCCGTGGTCGTTTGCGCCTTGGGAGGACGATTGCGTATGCCCTCAACCAGACGGACCGGACGAACGGGAGGACCGTGGCGACTCTTCGGCGCTGGTGGCCGTGGCTCGGTCTCGTCGCACGCTTGATCGTCGGCGTCGTCTGGATCGTGGCCGGCTGGCTCAAGCTCCCCGACCCTGCCGGGAGCGTCCGCGCCGTGCGTTCGTACCAGCTCCTTCCCGAGGCAGTCGTGCCCACTGTCGGGTACGCGCTGCCGGTGGTCGAGATCGCGGTCGGCGTGCTGCTCGTCGTCGGGCTGGGCACCCGAGTCGCGGCAGCCGTATCGGCCGTGATGCAACTAGCGTTCATCATCGGGATCTCGGCGGCCTGGGCGCGTGGCATCCAGATCGAGTGTGGATGCTTCGGTGGTGGTGGCGCTACCGCAACTGATGCCACCGCGAAGTACCCATGGGACATCGCCCGAGACGTCGCACTCGCACTGACATCGATGGCGATTGCCCTGTGGCCGAGGACCCGCCTGCACCTGGAGACGCTGCTGTTCTCCCACAACTACGACGACGCAGCGCACGAAGATGCAGCGCACGAAAGATGCAGCGCACGAAGATGCAGGGACATCGACACAGACGAGCTGACCGAGGAGATTCGCGGATGAGCAACAAGCCGTCCGGCAACAAGAAGGGGCAGCGCGCAGCCGCGGCCGCCAAGGTCGCCGAGATGCGGCGGCAGCAGGCCGCCACGGAGCGGCGGCGCAACATCCTGCTCGGGGTCGCTGTTGCCGGCGCGGTGGCGCTGATCATCGCCGGCGCGGTGTACCTCAACTCCAGCCGTGACACGACCGGCGACACGAATGCGGCCGTCCCGTCGGGGTTGGTGGATGCACAGGGATTCGTCCGGGGCAAGGACTCGGCGCCCGTGCATTTGGTGATGTACGAGGACTTCATGTGCCCGATCTGCGGCCAGTTCGAGAAGGACGAGGCGGGCTTCCTCGCGCAACAGGTCTCGGCGGGGAGCGTGCAGGTCGAATACCGGCCGATCGCGATCCTGGACCGGGAATCCAACGGCACCAACTACTCGACCCGTTCGGCGAACGCGGCTGTGTGCGTCTTGAGCGAGGCGGGACCGGTCGCAGCCGGCAAGATGCACGACCTGCTGTACGCCAACCAGCCGGAGGAGAACAGCGACGGACTGCCGGACAGTCAGCTCGTCGACCTCGCGGTCCATGCAGGGGCCGACAAGTCGACGGTGCAGACCTGCATCGATGACCAGAAGTACAAGGACTGGGTGGCCAACGTCACCGACCAGTCCAGCAAGGACGGCGTGACCGGCACGCCCACCGCCGTGCTGGACGGCACGATGCTCGACTCCAACACGACGCTCGTTCCGGCGGCATTCCAGCAGGCCGTGACCGAGGCCGTGAACAGCGGCGGATCATCCGACGGCAGCTCGTCGGCCCCCTAGGCGCCGCGCCACGGACGGCCTCTCCGGGGGGCGCTGTGACCGACAGACCTGCGACACGCCGGGGTCGATGAGATTGGAGAAGAATTTTGGGCCCAACCCCTTGCGCCGGTCGGCTGAACTCATATAGACATCTCTCACGCCCTCCGCAAGGTGGGCGGGATCGGCCGGAAAACGAGACTCCGTTTTCGGCGGGGCAACTCGCCGAAACCACCGGTGACGAGGTGGTTGGGGTTCACGGGCCGACCGTGAGATCGGAAGCGTCACAGCCGGTCAAACCGAAGGCCCCGCAAACTCATACTTTGCGGGGCCTTCACCCTTGTCAAACAGCGATTCTACCGTTTCGTGCCCCCATTGGACACTGTGGGAATCGGGTCGGCCGCTCAGCGTTAGCAATCCGCCGGAATCGCCAGGCTGAGCGCGAAGTCCACTCCGTTGTCGGTCCACCATCGCTCGAGCACTAATCCGGCCTGATCGAGCTCGCTGCGTACCCGCTTCGCGGTGAACTTCGCGGACAGTTCGGTGCGCATCTCCTCACCGGCAGCGAACTCCACCCCCAACCGCAGCTCGGAGATGTTCACCCGCATCGCGCGGCGCGCACGCAGCCACATCTCGATGCGTTCGTCGTCGGCGTTCCACAGCGCCACATGGCCAAACGCCCCGACGTCGAAGTCGGCGCCGAGCTCGCGGTTGATGACGCGGAGCACGTTGCGATTGAACTCCGCCGTCACGCCTTCAGGATCGTCGTAGGCAGCAACCAGCCGGGCTGGGTCCTTGACCAGGTCGGTGCCCAGCAACAGCGAGTCACCGGGATGCATCGACGCTCGGAGGGCGGCGAAGAACTTGGCCCGCTGCATGGGGTCGAGATTGCCGACCGTGCCGCCCAGGAAGGCGATGAGTCGGCGGCCGTCACGAGGTAACAGGTCGAGATGGTGCTCGAAATCGGCCACCACCGGGTGGATGTCGAGATCGGGATAGTCGGGCCGCAGCCCATCTGCGGCTCCCACCAGGGCCGATTCGCTGACGTCGACGGGGACGTACGCCTGCAAGGTGCCAGTGCGACGCAACGCATCGAGCAGCGCCCTGGTCTTGCGTGACGAACCAGAGCCCAGCTCGACCAACGTCTGTGCGCGGGTCACCTGAGCGATCTCGGCGGCCCGACTGTGCAAGATCTCCCACTCGCGCCTGGTCGGGTAATAGACATCGAGCTCGGTGATCTGCTCGAACAACGCGCTGCCACGCTCGTCGTAGAACCACTTCGGCGGCAACCACTTGGGAGACGCGGTCAGCCCGACGGCGACATCGGCCCGCAGGCTCGCCGCTAGGTCGTCGTCGGTGGTGTACCTGTCGATGGCGTACATGCGGATCCCGGAGTCAGTGGCCCAGTGGGCGTACGTCGAGATGGCTGGCCGTGCCGGTCACGATCGACTCATCGGGCAACGGCTCCCAGTCGGTCGCGTCGTCGAACGGTTCGGAAGCGATGACGAGCTCGGCCGGCCGGGACCGGGCGTACAACGTGTCGCCGCAGACCGTGGCGGCGAGCTGCTGGCCATCGCTGGCCAGCAGGTTGAAGCGACCGCCGCTATGTCTGCGCCCCAAGCGGACAGTCGACGCCAGCGCCGACGGGAGTGCCTCGCCGGCCGCGACGGCGGCCACAGTGAGACCGAAGAGCAGGGCGGAGTCGACCGGCGCGAACGCGTCGGGACAATCCACCGGCAGCAGGTGCGAGACGCTCTTGCGCAGCGCGACCGGGTCGGCCACGACGCCGTTGTGACTCCACAGCAGGTGGCCCCAGGTGAACGGCGCGACGCAGGACTCGTCCACCGGAGTGCCGACGGTCGCAGAGCGCACGGCGGCGACCACACACTCGCTGGTGGTCGCGCCCGCGACCGACGCGAAGGAGCTGTCTCCCCACATCGGCACGTTGCGCCGATATCTCACCGGCTCGGAGCGACCGGGGGCGTACCAACCCACGCCGTAGCCGTCGGCGTTCACTCGCCCGTAGCGCTGCCGGCGCGGCGCCGACGCCTGCTCCAGCAGCGAGAACTCGGGCTTCCACAGCAGGTCGTACAGGCTGACGGCAGGCCCGGCGTACGCGAGATGGCGGCACATCAGGTGGTCACACCGTCATCCGGACCGGCATCGCGGGCACATCGGAACCCAGCGAAGATCTGCCGCCGGATCGGGTAGTCCCAATTGCGGAACGTGCTCCGGGCGACCTGCTCGGCTGTGGCCCACGAGCCGCCCCGGAGGACCTTGTAGTCGGAGCCGAAGAAGACCTCACTGTATTCGGCATACGGGAACACCGCGAACCCCGGATAGCCGGTGAAGTCCGTCGACGTCCACTCCCACACATCGCCCAGCAACTGGGTTACTCCGTAGGCGGATGCACCTTGGGGATAGGCGCCCACCGGAGCAGGTTGGTGGTGGCGCTCACCCAGGTTGGCGTACCGGGTCAGCTCGATATCGTCGCCCCACGGGAAGCGCCTCTTAGCTTGGGTGGCCGGGTCCCAGGTGGCCGCCTTCTCCCACTCGGCCTCGGTGGGCAGCCGCCTGCCGGTCCAGCGGGCGTAGGCGTCCGCTTCGTACCAGCAGACGTGCTGCACAGGTTGGTCCGGCGGCAGGGGTTCGAGCTCACCGAACCGCCGGCGCCACCACTGACCGCCTGCCCGGTGCCAGAACGCCGGGGTCGTCTTGCCGCTGCGGTTGCGCCATTGCCAGCCGCCCGGTGCCCACAGCCGCTCGTCGTCATAGCCGCCCGCCTCGACAAACGCGGCGTACGACGCGTTGGTCACGGGGCTGGTGTCGATCCAGAACGACGGGAGGGGAACCCGGTGGGCCGGACGCTCGTTGTCGAGCGCCCACGGGTCGTCGCTGGTGCCCATCGTGAAGACCCCGGCAGGGATCAGCGCCTCGGGGGCCGTTGGCGGTGAGATCGGGGGAGGGGGATCAGTGTCCACGAGCACGCGGCCACCGCGCCGCAGCTGATGAGTCGCCAGCATGGTCTCGTCGTGCTGATGCTCGTGCTGGATGACCATCCCGTAGACGAAGCCGCGGTCGAGCAGCGGGTTCTTCGACGTCAGAGGGAGCTGTTCGAGCGAGTCGAGCACCCGGCGGCGTACGAGGTCGATATATCCGGTCGCCTCTCGCGGGGCGAGAAGTGGAAGCGACGGACGCTCGGCCCGCGGATGTTCGAACGCGTCGTAGATCGCATCGAGCTCCGGACGCATCGCGGTCATCCCCGCAGCCTCCCGGACCAGCCAGAGCTCCTCGTAGTTGCCGACGTGGGCGAGATCCCAGACCAGCGGAGACATCAGCGCCGAGTGCTGAGCGAGCAGATCGGGTCCGTCCAGTGAGTCCACGGTGAGGTGGTGGCTGCGACGCCGCGACTCGAGCAGGGCATCGGCGATGGCTGCCTTGAGCTCGTCGTCGTGCAGAGCGGCTACGGGGATCATGCGCTGACCTCCTTGGCCCAGGAGTCGGGCATGCGTCGGGTCTCTGCGCCTCGGACGACACCGTTGTGTGTGGGTTGGGCCGCGAGATCGGCGGGACAGCGTCCTCGCATGGTGAACGAGTCGACGAACCTCTCGACCAGGGCGGCGGTGAGCGGGTCGACCGCCAGGTCGTGCATCTGGTTCACCACGAGCTCGCTGCATGTCTTGGCGGCCTGAGCCAGCGCCGGGTGGGCCAAGCCTTCCCGGGCGGCCTCGAGGTGGAGGCCGTGCAGGGGTTGGCAGGCATCTTCGGCGAGGTCGCTCGCCTGCGGATGATCGAGCAACACTGCGGCGAACGCCACGGCGACCGGCCACTGGTGGTGGGGGAGCGCGTCGATGCAGCGGATCTCCAGCCAAGCTTGAGGGCGTACGGGCGGGAACAGTGTCGAGAGGTGGTAGGCCAGGTCGTCTGGCGACGGACCCTTCGGCCGCTTCATCCACTCCGCGAATGTGAAGCCTGGGTCCGTCATCCATGGACCCTCGACCGATCGCATCACCATCACAGGCGCCGCCAGGGCGTACGCAGCCCAGGCGGCCACCGGATCATCTCCACCGACGGCTTGGGTGCGTGCCGTGTCGATGCGCGACCAGATCTCCAAGCGCGCCGAGCGGGACCCAGTGCGGTGCCCGTGCAACCAGGGCGAATTGGCGAAGACGGCAGACAGCAACGGAACGAGGGCATGCGCCCGTCGCCAGCGAACCGCGATCTCGGAAGGGCCAGCGCCGCTGTCGAGACAGACCTGGGTGGCGGCCGTGGAGGCCATCATGGCGACGCCATCGGGGCCGCGACGGCCGAAATAGGTGGCCATCGCCTGATATCGCGGATCGCGGCTGAAGAGCCGCGGTGGCCTGGCTGGATCTGCCCCGAGCCCTTGCAGCGCCAGTCCCTCGGCTGAGAGGGATCTGCCGGCCGCGCTCAGATCCTGTCGGAGGGCGTGACACGCCTCACCGAGGGATGGTTGGCAGATGGTGGAGAGCTCAAGCTGACCGCCGGGCTCGAACGTCAGCGAGCTGTTGTTCGGTAACTGGGTGTTGCTCAAGGCGGACTGGGTGTGGCTGGGCGGAACATGCCTGCCCGGTTGTCTCACGTCGGTGACCAGCCACTCCGACTCGATGCCGATGTGTCGTGGGGGTCCGGTCTTGAAGCAGACGCCCGCGATGAAGGCCTCGACCTCATCGCGGCTGCGCAGGGTCTCCTGAGTCATGCGCTCGACGCTAACCCACGCCACCGACAACCGAGCTCCCGGACCCCATGTCGTAAGAAGTCCGACACCAGACCGTTGCCGAGGAGTGTGCGCTGACGCTCTGTCCCGCAGGGTCGGGCCTACAGGGCTGGCTCTGCCACAAAGTGTGACGGTGATGCTGTCCGCTGACCCGGCCGACTACCGGAACGTCGCTTTTTGCGATGACGGAAGGTTGAGGATGCCTGGATCGGCTGCGTACGCGAGGGCGGTGAGCGCCATCGCGTTTGCGCCCTCGAGCATCGTACGGTCGCCCGCGGGAGTGACGGAGTGCGCGGCGAACTCGTGCTGGTGGTTCACGGCAGGCCACGAATGCACGGCCAGGTCTGTGTGCAGGGCGGGCACGAGCTGGCTGACGTTGCCGAAGTCGGTCGAGCCGCCCACCTCGGGGCCCCTCGGGTCCGGTGTGAACGGCCGGCCGATGGATTCGCAGGCCCGCTCGAACGCCATGACCAGTCCGGCGTTCGGCCGGAGCGGCTCGAAGACGTGCCCGATGCTCTCGATCTCGACGGTTGTGCCGGTCGAGAGCCTTGCGGCCCAACTGTGGATCGGAGCTTGCGTGCGAGGCCCGGCCCCGTACGGTGACGCACCACTCTTCGACGGCCAGTCCGGTGGTCGCAAAGTCATCGAACGGCGTCGGGTGGATCATCATCGCGGCGTCCACACCCTCGAAGGCGCCCGCCAGGATCAGATCGACCTTGCCGCCGCCGGACTCCTCCGCGGGCGCACCCAGCACGGTCACCCGGAGGCTTGCTGCCTCGGCGACGGGGAGCAGGGCAAGTCCGGACCCCACCGCCGAGGCGGCGATGATGTTGTGGCCGCAGGCGTGCCCGACTCCGGGAAGGGCGTCGTACTCAGCGCAGATGACCAGGTGGGGGCCGCTCTCGCCGGTGCGGGCGGCGAACGAGGTCGCGAGCCCGTACGCCTCTCGTTCGACCTCGAAGCCACCGGACTCGAGTCGGTCCGCGCAGAGGGCGGCGGCCTCGTGTTCCTGGTACGCGAGCTCAGGCGTGTCGTGGATCTGGTGGGAAACGGCGATCAGGTCCGTCGCCAGCTCATCGACTCGTTCCATCACCCGCTGCTCGAAGCTCGCCATTGCCCGAGCCTACGGAGTCGCCGTTCTTCGAGCCCGCGATCCGACACTTATTCCGCGCGATCCGACAGTTGTTTCCCGTCCATCCACCCTTAGCCATGGGACCGCACGGGTCAGCCCAGCGCGCTCGGGTCGGCGGGGACATCCACTGCGTGTTCCCGCAGTGCCTCCAACGGGACGATTTCCAGGGCCCGCTCGTGAGTCGCGGCGAGCACGACCGGAGCGGCGAGCCCGGCCTCGTACGCCTGCAGCCATCTCGGGGCCACCACGCACCAGGCATCGCCGGGGCGGAGCCCAGCGAACTGGTACTCCGGTCTGGGTGTGATGAGGTCGTTGCCCACCTCCTTCTGGTGGGCCAGGAACTCGGCAGACACGATCGCGCATACCGTGTGGCTGCCCACGTCCTCTGGGCCCGTGTTGCAGCACCCGTCTCGATAGAACCCGGTGACCGGGTCGGTGCCGCAGATCTGCAGTTCCCCGCCGAGCACATTGCGCTCACCTGTCATGCGCCCAGCATCTCACCGTGCGACACCCCACCTGGACATCCGGTTCGGCCACTCCCTCGACGTCGCGCAGCTCACCTCTAGCCTGAAGTCCATGACGCCACGTGTACGCGTGCTTCGGAGTCTGTTCTATGGCGGGCTAGGGCTACTAGTGCTCGCCATCATGAGTGGTCTGCTGGATGAACCGTCTGGGATCGGCAAGCACATCATCCGGAACGACGAGGGTTATGCCCTCGCGCTGCTGCTCGCGAGCTGGATTGACTTCGTCCGCCCGCGGCTCGCCGCCTCCCCCCGCCGTTGGCACTTCACACTGACGGCGGCAGTTGTCTTCGTTTCGCTCGGTTTCCTGATTCAAGTCGGCACCCCGGGCTCGGTGGCGACGATGAACGAGACGCTGTTCGCCTGCTCTGTCCTGTTTTGCTACTTCGAGCTGGCGCGTCCGCTGCCGACCTGGTCCTGGGTGCTGCCGGCGCTGGCGATCATGGTCGCCGCGGTGGCCGGCGGAAACGACACCGTGACGAGTCAGGCAGAGACCCTCGCGGCGTTTGTCCTCATCCCTGTCGCCCTCGACTTCGTCGACCGCAGCGTGCTCGAGGCTGACCAGGCTCGGCGGTGGAAGTTGCTGGGTCCCTGGATGGGCTTCCTGGCGATGGCCGTCGTCGCCTTGCACATCTTGCGGCCGTCCAGCCCGCAGAACCTCGTCGAGGATGTCGTGTTGTTCTGCTCGCGGATGCCGGAGGTGGCGATCGCGGTCCTGCTGCTGCACACGTATTTTGTGACGCTGGACAGACTTCAGGGGCCAGCCCCTCGCGTAAAGAATTCTCGGTTTGTTTCGTACGGCTCGTGAATCTGTATCCCAGCTCGGGTCTCGTACGGGTCTCGACTGGCTCGCCGCAGTCGCCTCGCACTAAACTCCACCCCGGAGGGGTGGATGGACGTAGGGATAACGCGAGCCGTGAGCCGGGGATGTGAGCATCGCGCGCTCACTGAGCGCTCCTTTGCGTCCTCGATCGGGCTCACCGTTGTGGCGGCAATCCTGCCAGGGAGCGGCTTCTGGTTTGCGGGCCGGCGTCGCCTGGGCGCGGCGATCATCGTTGTCACGCTAGCTGGGCTCGCCACAGCACTGCTGTTCGGGTTGTTCACCCCTCGGCTCTACCTGCACTCCGTGCTCCAGCCGGCCCGGCTGATGGCGCTCATCATCACCTTGGTCGTCGTCGGCGTGGCCTGGGTTGTGATCATCGTGCTCAGCCATCTTGCGCTGCGGCCGAGTGAGGCAACCGGCATGCAACGAGTCATCGGGGGTTGCGTGGCGATGACCATGTGCTTCGTCGTTGCCACGCCGTTCGCCGTCGGCGCCAGCTATGCCTACACCACGCGGGATTTCATCAACCAGGTCTTCTCGAAGGACCCCCTCAGCAACACGGCTCCGAACAACGTGTCGGCCGACAACCCGTGGGCCGGCGAGCCCCGCGTCAACATCTTGCTCCTGGGCGGTGACGGTAGCGTAAACCGGCAAGGTGTCCGGACCGACTCCATGATCGTCGCGAGCATCGACACCGCCACCGGCGACACGGTGTTGTTCAGCCTTCCGCGCAACCTCGAGAATGCCCCGTTCCCGCCGGGCTCGCCGCTCGCCACGGCGTACCCCGACGGCTTCCAGGGCCCCGGTGACGAGGGCAACTGGATGCTGAACGCGATCTACCCGTTGGTTCCGGAGGAACACCCAGGGCTGCTCGGCCCCACCGACAACGAAGGGGCCGACGCCCTGAAGATGTCGATCTCCCAGATCCTGGGCCTCAAGATCAACTACTACGTGCTGATCAACCTCCAGGGGTTCGTCCAGCTCGTCAACGCCCTCGGCGGCATCACGGTCAACATCGACCAGCCTGCGCCCATCGGCGGCAACCATGATCTGAACATCCCGCCTACCGGATACATCCAGCCAGGTCCCAACCGGCACCTTGACGGGCACGACGCCCTGTGGTTCGCACGAGGCAGGTGGACCACGGACGACTACGACCGGATGGAGCGCCAGCGCTGCGTCATCGACGCCGTCATCAACCAGGCGAACCCGGAGAACGTCCTGCTGCGCTACAACCAGATCGCCGCCGCCGGCAAGAAGATCGCGCGGACCGACATTCCGCAGAGTCTGTTGCCGGCACTCGTTGATCTCGGACTCAAGGTCAAGGACGCCAAAGTGCGCAGCGTGGTCTTCCGTCCCAACGACCACTTCAACCCGGCGTCTCCCGACTTTGCCTATATCCGTTCTGTCGTGTCGAAAGCCCTCGACTCCGCGACGCCCGGTGTGCACAAGCCGAAGATCGTCCAGCCTTCGAAGAGTGCCTGCGCCTACAACCCAGTCGGCTAGCGCCGTTGGCGAGCGTGCTGCTCAACCGTCGGCACCGAGCGAGAACGCCAGCGTCCGACTCCCTGAGCCAGTCCAGCAATCCATCTGCGACGGCCCAGGCATCGAACTCGATAAGCAGCAGCAGATCTCCTGGCCAGAACACATCCTCGTTAAGGGGATCGAAGTCGCCGTTCCACCGACTGGTGGCCACCCGCTCAGCTGGTTCGACCGGCGTTCCGCACACCGGGCAGTGGAATAGTCCGCGCATTGCGAGCCATGGCGGACGGTCCAGACCAAGTACGGGAACTGGAGCCCTGGGATCTCTCTGGCTGCCTCCACCGCGCCGCGGCGGGCCTCGTACCGCCCGCTTCGATCTGGACTTCCGGGGCCATGACGTTCTGCCTTCCTGGAGTCGGACACGCATGGGCTAGCGCCCGAGCGGCAGCCACCTGAACCTGCGAAGAGCGATCAGCGGGCTTCCCAATCCCCGGGCCGCGACGACGAGTAGATCCGTGGCCGCGAACCCAGACCCACTATCTATCTGACGCCACGAGAAGCCGAGGTGCTCTCACTGATCGCCCAGGGATTATCGAACGCGGAGATCGCCCACCGACTCGTCCTCAGCGAAACCACCGTAAAGAGCCACATCAACCACCTCTTCGCCAAGACCGGCGTTCGCGACCGGGCCTAAGTCACCTATGCCTACCAGCACGGGCTCACCTGACCAACGTGCGTCATCGGTTTGGGGCCGGGTCGTTGCGGTCATCTCGTGCCGTGGCGGGTGTCGGCGAGTGCGTCGTCGCGGCTGCGATACTGCTGCATCTGTACGACAAGGCCGGCCCGGAACCGCACCATCGTCGCAGGACGCAAACCGGCCTCCGGGCCGTCGAGTGCTGGGTGCCGGCGTTCGACCAGCACCCTGGACTCGTCGACGTCGGTGAGGTCGACCTCGGCCGGAGGCGCTGCGCTGACACGCTCGGTCAGCAGCGCGAGCACCTCGGCCTTCCCATGGCAGTCCCAGTCGCCGGGTGTCCACCACATCAGCTCGACGTCGGGGTCGAGCAGCTCGGCCAGCGCGGTCAGGTCGCCACGCTGCCAGGCCACCAGACCTCGTGCTGCTTGCCTCATCGGGTCCGTGTGCTCTTCCATACCGCCTCCTGGTCGGGATCCAGCATCCGTCGCTCCACAGTGTGTGCGCAAGACCAGTTGGGACCGGGGCCGCCGCTGGACGGACGTCTGCACCGGCAAAGGCGGCACGTGCTCTTCGGCATAAGCGCAAGCTCGAACGGTCCGTCAGCAAGCGGCGTCGCGTCATGGTCAAGCCGGCGCAAGGGGCTGCTCGTGGCCATGGCACCCGTTCGAAAGAACAAGATCAGGTGTCACGAAGTGCCCCTGATTGTATGGCGTTCGAACGGCCAATTCCACACAGAAATGTGGCAGATTGCCCAGGGCTGTGAATACCCTTGCACCCGTTCGAATTCCTGTCGGGTAGTTTATGCCGCTGTGGTTGCGGCCGACAAGTGGCAACTGGCCGAAGGTTCGTGGTTTGCTTAGGCCCACTACAATGTGTGGCTCAGCCGAGAGTGGTTCGTGGGCGACACCTGCGTCAGTGATGCCGCGTTTCCTTCCGAGGCTCGGTGAGCCAGAGCATGCCGCCCACGCCCGTCCCACCTTCGGTCAGCGCATCGGCGCGCCATAACCAGCAGCTTGGTGGCTATACGCTGATCACCCCCCTCTTCCTGTGGATCATCGAACCGAACCTGGCTGGGGTGGTCGCTGCCCGTTACCTTCTAGCTTTATCTGAAAGTGCGAGACCCGGAAGACGGCCGCAAAGACTAAGAAGACCGTGCCGACACCTGATGTCTCATGGACAAAAATCCCAAATCGCTATTGCCAAGAATAATGCTCCGGCAATAAATTTGCCGATAGTTTGCTTGTTCATACCTCGATTGTATCGCCAAATCGAGGTATGCCAACCCGTTGCGGGCATGCACTGACCGCGGGTCAGGCATCGAGGACACGCTCAGCCGGGCACTGGAGTTGGTTGGCCGCTGCGACGAGGTTCCAACGACAAATGGTCATGAACACCACGAACCCCGAACACGTTGAGCCGGGGCGAGGTTCGAAAATACAATCTTTGGTGCGCCCGGCAGGACTCGAACCTGCGACCGACGGATTAGAAGTCCGTTGCTCTATCCAGCTGAGCTACGAGCGCTGAGAATTGTCGCCCCAAGGGTAGCCCCGGACCGCGCTCCGCCGACCCGCCGGAGCAACGAGTCCGGGGCCACGTGATACACGTCGGACCGGTCGGGTCGCTCGGTACGCTCGAAGCATGGCAGTCCCGTCGGCCGTCGCCCCGATGCTCCCCGCATCGGCGGTACGCCCTGCCAAGGTCGGTCGGTTTGTCCTGCTCGCTAGCGGGTTGCTCGCGATCGGCGCGGTCGTACTCGGTGTCTTCATCGTGCTCCAGGGCGGTCCGAAGGCCGCGGGCATCGCCGTCGCGTTGGCTGCGTTGCCGGTCGGCCCGCTCATCGCGTGCTACCTGTGGCTCGACAGGTACGAGCCCGAACCCTTGCGCTATCTCATGATCGGGCTCGGCTGGGGAGCCGTGGTCGCCACCGCCTGCAGCGCAGCAGGTGAGCTGGCCGTCGCCGCGTTCACGAGTCTCGGCGACCTGGCACAGGCATCGGTGGCGGCACCGGTGATCGAGGAGTTCGCGAAGGCCCTTTTCGTCGCAATTGTCGTGATCGCCAGGCGGCGTCAGATCGACGGCGTACTTGACGGCATCGTGTACGCAGGGATGGTCGGGATCGGCTTCGCCTTCACCGAGAACATCCTGTACTTCATGGCGGCGTACCTCGGAAGTTTCGACCTGGGGCTGCCGGACGGGTCGGCCGCGCCGAGCGGCTCTGTGCTGGTCAGCGTGCTGTTCTTCCTGCGTGCGTTGATGTCGCCATTCGCGCATCCGCTGTTCACTGCAGCCACCGGGGTCGGGCTGGGCGTCGCCGTCACAACACGTCGAGCCTGGTTGCGGCTGGTTGCACCGCTGCTCGGCTTCGCCACCGCCGTGGCCATGCACGGGGCCTTCAACTTCACCGCCTACAAGGCCGGTGACTACTTCTTCCTGGTCTATCTGGTCGCCATGGTCCCGGTGTTCATCGGTGCCGTTGTGTTCGCGGTCTGGGTGCGCCACCGCGAGGGACGCACCTTGACCAAGGAACTGGGGGAGTGTGCACGACTTGGCTGGTTCCACCAAGCCGAGATCCCGTGGCTCACCAATCTCGGCCGGCGGCGCGCGGCGCGTAGATATGCCCAGCGACATCGCGGCGAGCTTGGCAAACGTGCGGTCAAGGAATACCAGCAGGCATCGACAGAGCTGGCGTTCTTGCGCAACCGAATGTCGCGCGGGAACGCGCCGGCCAACGCCGAGCAACGACACCAGGAGATCTGGTCGCGCTTGATGGGGTGGCGACCGTACGTCCTGCTGCCGCCGGTCCCGATGACCTACTCACCCCTACCTCCGATGCCCCCCGGCGCCACGGCTCCGTGGGCTCCACCACCGCAGGTGCGGGGTGATTCGCCAGGCCCGTCCCCGAAGGGACCAAGTCCGCCCGGCCCGCCCCCTGGTACAGGTACCGTTCCACCGTGACCACGTTGCCGGTTCTGACACCGGCCGACATACGAGTGGCGCCGCGGCGCAATGACGTCGCCTGGGTGTTGTTCGGGGTCGCTGCCGCCACCGCCTTCGCGATCTGCGGCTGGCTCATTTTTCTGCAGATCAACGACAACATCAACGGCCACGGGTTGGCCTGGGGGCTGGCCTTCGCCTTCGTGCCGGTGCTTCCGCTGACCGCCGGTGTGCTCTGGCTTGATCGGTTCGACCCGATGCCCCCGGGCTGGCTCCTGGTGGCGCTGCTTTGGGGGGCCCTGGCGGCGACGTACGCCGCCCTCCAGATCAACACGCTGGTGGCCAAACAGATCGGCGACATCTACGGCGCGAGTGCCCGGTCGGCGGTGTTCGTCGCACCCTGGGTCGAGGAGGCTGTCAAGGGTGCGGTGATCTTGCTGATCGCGTACGCGCGCAAGGAGCGGTTCAACGGCATCATCGACGGTCTCGTGCTCGGAGGACTGGTCGGGATCGGTTTTGCCTTCACCGAGAACATCCTCTACTACGGAAACGTCTTCGACCGGGTGCAGGCCAGCCCTCAGAGCACCCAGAAGGCACTCGACGCGGTACAGCACTTGTTCCTGTGGCGCGGTGTCGCGGCTCCGTTCGTACACCCGATGTTCACGATGCTGACCGGCATCGGGATCGGCATCGCCGTTCGTTACCGCCAGCCGGCGATCCGGGTGCTCGCACCGGTGGCGGGGTACGTCTGCGCCGTGGTCGGCCACATGGGATACAACGTGGCTGCGTCGTTCACGGCCCGCACCGACGGCCTGTGGCCGATCTATGTGGCGGTGCTGCTGCCGATGCTGCTCATCCTGGTCGGGTTCGCGCTCTGGGTACGCAGCCGTGAACAGCGCATCCTGGCCACTCGGCTGAGTGACTATGTCGCGTACGGCTGGCTGACTCCCCGGCATGTTGCCGGTGTATCGACGATGAAGGCTCGGATGACGGCCCGACGTTCGGCCCGTCACCTCGGATCGCCAGACCTGGCAGACGTGCGCACCTATCAACGAGTCGCCTGCGAGCTGGGTTTCATCAGGGACAAGATCGCCCGGGGGGTGGCCGGGCGGAACACCCATGCCCGCGAAGCGGAGTTGCTCGCATCCTTGCGAGTGCTCGCTCCGATCGTCGACACAGGGTTTGCTGGAACGTACGCTCCAGCATCGTCGATCTGGTGACGCAGGGACTGCATTGGGCGTTTTCCGCCCAAGACCACCAAGATAGACCCTGTCGTGGAATGCGCGAGGGCGTCGAAGGGGTGAGCCGATGAGCTACCTCGGTCCCCCACAGGATCTGCTCGGGGCGCTTCTTCGCCTGCGCGAAGGTCTGGCGCAGGCGTCGTTCGCGCTGGACCTCCCGAGTGCCAAGCAGGCCACGGCTGATCGCGACGAGATGGTGGACCAGCTCGAGGACTACGTCCTGCCGCGCCTCATCCAGATCGACGCGCCGCTACTCACCGTGGTGGGCGGGTCAACCGGCGCCGGCAAGTCGACCCTGGTCAACTCCATCGTCGGCGATCAGGTCTCAGAGCCGGGGGTGCTGCGGCCCACCACGCGGTCGCCGGTTCTGGTGCACAACCCGGCAGACGCGGCCTGGTTCGAGGAGGACCGGATCCTTCCTGACCTGGCCCGGACCACCAGGGCCAGCGGTGATCATGGCGCGGTCCAGCTGGTGGCAGACGAGGTGATCCCGCCAGGGCTGGCGATCTTGGACGCACCCGATATCGACTCGGTCGAGGAGCAGAACCGCATTCTGGCCTCGCAGCTCCTGGCCGCCGCTGACCTCTGGTTGTTCGTCACGTCCGCTTCACGGTACGCCGACCAGGTGCCGTGGGACTTCCTCAAGGCGGCCGCCGACCGTTCGATGGCGGTCGCTGTGGTGCTCGACCGCACCGATCCCGTCTCGCTGAGTGAGGTGGCCGGCCATCTCGCACGGATGCTGTCCTCCCGTGGACTCGGCGACTCGCCGCTCTTCACCGTTCCAGAGGCGGATATCGGGGCAGGCGGCATGCTCCCCGACGAGGTGGTCGCGCCCATCCGGGAGTGGCTGCAGCTGCTAGCGGCTGACGCGGAAGGTCGGTCGATGGTGGTCAAACGGACGCTCAATGGTGCGGTCCAGTCGCTGGCCAGACGGAGCCGCGGCCTCGCCCCGGCCGCCGAGGAGCAGGAGGCTGCCGCGGCTCGGCTGCGGGCCGAGGCAGAGAAGAGCTACGCCCAGGCCGTACGGGACATCTCCCAAGGCATGCAGGACGGCACCATGTTGCGCGGCGAGGTGCTGGCACGCTGGCAGGAGTTCGTTGGAACCGGGGAGCTTCTCAAGGGTCTCGAAGAGAGCGTGGGGCGCATCCGCGACCGGGTGGTCACGGCGTTGCGCGGCAAGCCGGCTCCCACGCAACGGCTGACGGTCGCTGTCGAGTCAGGACTGCTCACCCTGCTGCTGGAGCATGGCGAAGCGGCGGCCGAACGGGCCGAGGCTTCCTGGCGTTCGATGCAGCCGGGGGAGGGGCTGCTGAACCTCGGCGACCGCGATCTGGGTCGGGCATCGCGAGGCTTCCGCGACAAGGCCGAACGAACGGTTCGCGAGTGGCAGCAAGACATCTTGAAGATGGTGGCCAACGAGGGCGGTGAGAAACGCAACACGGCCCGCTTCCTGGCGTATGGCGTCAACGGGCTCGGGGTGGCCCTCATGATGGTGGTCTTCTCCCAGACTGCCGGCATCACCGGGGGGGAGGTCGGGATCGCCGGTGGTACGGCCGTACTGGCTCAGAAGATCTTGGAAGCCGTGTTCGGTGACCAGGCGATCAGGCGCCTCGCTGCGCGGGCGAGGAAGGACCTCAATGCGCGAGTGGAACAGTTGTTGCAGCAAGAGGAGGCGCGATACACCATACTGCTCGGTGCCAACCAACCCGCGGTTGGTCAGGCGGCCAACCTGATCGAATTGGCCCGCAGCGTGGAGCACGCGCGCATTGAGGATGGAGTCGCATGAGTGCCCTGGTCGAGACCGTGCGGGGCCTCGTCACTGGAGGCACCGACACTGCCAGCCGGGTCGCTGGGCTCGAACGGGCCGTCGAGGCCGCGCAAGGTCGTCTCCCGGCCTCGGTAGTTGCGCCTGCCCACACCATCGTCGAGCGGGCGGAAGCCCGCCTGCGACTCTCAGGCGAGCACACCGTGGTAGGCCTCGCCGGTGCCACCGGTTCGGGCAAGTCATCCCTGTTCAACGCACTGTGCGGACTCGATCTGGCGGGCGTCGGAGTCAAGCGCCCGACCACATCCTGGGCGCTGGCCTGTGCCTGGGGCCCGGACGGCGCCAACGAGCTGCTCGACTGGCTGGAGATCCCACCGCGCCACCAGGTCTCTCGGATGTCGATGCTCGACGAGCACCCGTCGGACCTCGAGCTGCGGGGGTTGGTCCTGCTCGACCTGCCAGACCATGACTCGACCGAGGTGTCGCACCACCTGGAGGTAGACCGGCTCGTCCGGCTCGCAGACGTGCTGGTGTGGGTCCTCGACCCGCAGAAGTACGCCGACGCCGCCATTCACGACCGATACTTCAAGCCGTTCGCGGCGCACTCCCAGGTGATGGTTGTGGTGCTCAACCAGATAGACCTACTGCCGCCAGAGCAGGTCCGACCGTGCGTCGCCGACGTCCGAAGGCTGCTGGCAGCCGACGGGCTTCCGGACGTCCCCGTGCTGGCTACCTCGGCGATCACGGGTGACGGTCTTGACGACCTGCGTCGGCTCATGGTCAAGCGGGTGGGCGCCAAGAGGTCGGTACGGGACCGTGTGTCAGCCGACATCAGGTCGGTGGCGGAGGAGATGGCGAACCTCACCGGGGACGCTCATCCGGCCGATGTGACCCGCGGCGCAAAGAACGACCTTGTCGACGCATTCGCGGAAGCGGCGGCGGTGCCGGTGGTGGTCGATGCGGTTCATGCGTCCGTGCTCGCCCGCGCTCGCGCCACGACCGGGTGGCCGATCACCACATGGCTGACCAAGTTGAGACGAGATCCGCTGAAGCGGCTGCATCTGGACCCGGCCGACACACAGAGCTCTCGATCGGCACTGCCCACGGCGACCAAGGTGCAGCGGGCGCGGGTCGACACGACCGTGCGCGCGCTGGTCGACCGCGCGACCCATGGCTTGCCGTTGGGTTGGGCACAGGCCGCCCGAAGGGCCTCGGTCGGCGGTCTCGACAAACTGGGCGACGCGCTCGACGAGGCTGTCGCACGGACCGACCTGGGAGCGGCACGTACTCCTTTGTGGTGGACGGCCGTACGCCTGCTGCAGTGGCTGCTCTTCCTGACAGCCCTGGCGGGAGCCGTCTGGCTCGGCGCGCTGGCCTTCTCGTCGTACCTCCAGCTGTCCGACGTCAACACTCCGGACTATCTGGGCATCCCGGTCCCCACGTGGATGCTGCTTGTCGGTGTGCTGCTGGGCATCGCGGTTGCGTTCGGCTGCCGGATCGCCGCCGGGGTGTCCGGCCGGCGAAGTGCCGCCCTGGCCGACCAACGGCTTCGAGCTGCCATTGCTCCGGTGTGCGAACGACTGGTCATCGAGCCCATCGAGACCGAGATCGACACGTACCGGCAGTGTCGCGACGGCCTCGCGGCCGCGCTGAGACGCTGAGCCTCGAGCCGCCAACGGCTCGGTCGCGATCTTTCCCACACCCGGCGGCGTGGGCCGGTCTGTCCACAACGCCCGCTCGCGGCGCTTCCGTTGTCGGCGGTCGTGACCAGGGTGTCGGCAGACCCGTTTCGTCGACCGAAGGAACAACCATGAGCGATGTGCAAACCACCATCTTCGGATATGTCGGCGGAGAGATCGCCTTCTCCGAAGGCGGCGCCCGCGGCGATCATGCGACCTTCCGGGTTGGCTCGACCCCGCGTCTCTACGACAAGAACAACGGCGGTTGGCGCGACGGCGAGACCGTCTGGACCACCGTGTCGTGCTGGCGCGCGCTGGCCGGCAACGTCAAGACCTCCGTGCATGTCGGCGACCCGGTGGTGGTGATCGGCAAGCGCCGCTTAAACACCTGGCAGGACGAGAGCGGTGAGAAGCGCGAACGTGAGTTCGTCGACGCGATCACTGTGTGCCATGACCTGGCGCGTGGGACATCGGTGTTTCGCAAGACGCCGCGGACCCTGGAACGTGCGGAGGAGCCCGACCAGATGTCACGGATGCTGGACGCCGCCGAGCAGTCAACCGTGACCGTAGAAGACACTGACAACGCATCTGGAGGCGACGTGGCCGCCTGACCCAGAGTGCTGTCGCGGGCGCCGCTTGGGGACGTGACCGCCAGGCTTTGCCCGCGGAGTCGGGCGTCGCCACGGACCTCGGCGATTCGGGATTCCCCGCCCGCAACCCGTACGCTCGGACACCATGGCCGAGTACGTTTTCACGCTGCGCAACGTCCGGAAAGCCCACGGGGGCAAGGTCGTCCTCGACCACGTGACGCTGGCTTTCCTCCCGGGCGCCAAGATCGGTGTCGTAGGACCCAACGGCACTGGGAAGTCGTCGTTGCTGAGGATCATGGCCGGCCTCGATCAGCCCAGCAACGGCGATGCCAACCTGGCCCCCGACGCCACGGTAGGCATCTTGCTGCAAGAACCGCCGCTGACCGAGGGCAGGACAGTGCTCGACAACGTCGAGGAGGCGGTCGCGGAGATCAAGGCCAAGCTCACCAGGTTCAACGAGATCTCGGTCGCGCTCGGCGACCCGAACGCCGACTACGACAGCCTGCTGGCGGAGATGGGCACCCTGCAGACCGATCTCGACCACGCCGAGGCATGGGACATGGACTCCCGCCTCGAACAGGCGATGGACGCTCTGCGCTGTCCGCCGGCCGACGTGCTCGTCGACACGTTGTCGGGAGGTGAGCGGCGGCGGGTGGCGCTGTGCAAGCTGCTCTTGCAGCAACCTGACCTGCTGTTGCTCGACGAGCCGACGAACCATCTCGACGCCGAGAGCGTTCAGTGGCTCGAGACCCATCTGTCGAAATACCCAGGCGCTGTGCTGGCGGTGACACACGACAGGTACTTCCTCGACAACGTGGCTCAGTGGATTCTCGAGCTCGATCGGGGCCGGACCTTTCCGTACGAAGGCAACTACTCCACCTACCTGGAGACGAAACAGAAGCGGCTGGTCGTCGAGGGCCGCAAGGACGCCAAACGGCAGCGGATCTTGGAACGCGAGCTCGAATGGGTGCGCTCGAACCCCAAGGCGCGCCAGGCCAAGAGTCGCGCGCGGTTGCAACGGTACGAACAGCTCGCGTCCGAGGCCGAGCGATTCCGGAAGGTCGACTTCGAGGAGATTAATATTCCCGCCGGTCCCCGGCTCGGCTCCGTCGTGCTGGAGGCCGACGCGCTGGTCAAGGGTTTCGGTGATCGCACGTTGATCGACGGGCTCAGCTTTTCGCTGCCGCGGGCCGGCATCGTGGGGGTGGTGGGTCCCAACGGGGTGGGCAAGACCACGCTGTTCCGCATGATCACCGGCGAGGAGAAGCCCGACTCGGGCGAGTTGAGGGTCGGCGACACAGTCAAGATCGCCTATGTGGACCAGAGCCGTGGCTCCATCGATCCCACCAAGACCGTGTGGAACGCCGTGTCCGACGGTCTCGACCACATCAAGGTCGCCAACTTCGAGATGCCCAGTCGTGCGTACGTCGCCTCGTTCGGGTTCAAGGGGCCTGACCAGCAGAAGCCGGCCGGTGTGCTGTCGGGAGGCGAACGCAACCGGCTCAACTTGGCGCTCACCCTCAAGATCGGCGGCAACCTGTTGCTGCTGGACGAACCCACCAACGACCTCGACGTCGAGACCCTGCAGTCGCTGGAGGACGCGCTGCTGGACTTCCCGGGCTGTGCCGTGGTTGTCGCCCACGACCGGTGGTTCCTCGACCGGGTGTCCACCCACATCCTGGCCTGGGAGGGCGACGCCGAGGATCCGGCGAAGTGGTTCTGGTTCGAAGGCAACTTCGCGGACTACGAGAACAACAAGGTTGAACGCCTCGGCATCGAAGCGGCGCGTCCGCATCGTGTCACCTATCGCAAGCTGACCCGTGACTGAGGTGTGTCGGACCACGTGGAACCATCACCGAGACCCGTCCACACCCGTCTCGTCGACGAAGCTGAACCAGCGCTCACCGGACCTGAGTGGTTGGGGATCGCCCACCAGCCGGTGCGTCCCGACCGCGAACCCGTTGCGGTCCGGCGAGTAGAGACGCAGCTGCTCGAACCCGGCCGTGGCGAACCACTCGTTGATGCTTGGAGTGAGATCTGGGCGACGCCGGTGGCGGGTCCAGAGCACGGTGGCGTTGCCGGCGCACAGTTGTGGAAGCGCGGCGACCGTGACTGCCACCGCCTCATCGGTCACATTGCCGAAGACTCCACAGGCAAGAACCAGATCCGCCGGCACCAGGGCCGCGTACGTGTCGGAGAATCCGGCATCCGCCTGGTGAATTTCGACCCGGTCCAAGCCGAGTTGAAAGATCCGGTCGCGAGCGATCGCTACGTTGCCCGCCTCGAGCTCGACCAGGTGGGCCCGGACCCGAGCGCGAGCTGGATGGGTCGACAGCACCCCCAGTAGGTCATCGCCCTGCCCGGCACACAGACTCAGGACCGACAGGTCGCCCGGCGCAGCCGCATCGAGGTACGCGCCGATCTGCTCCTGGATGTCTCGCAACCGCCGACTCAAGGCGTGCCTCGGGTCGGCGTACTGCCGATGCCAAGCGACCCAACGCGGGCTGGCACAGTCATCCTGCGGGTTTGGCGATGTCACAGGGGCACGCTCAGCGTGGTGAACGGATGTCGGTCTCGGGATGTTCGCTGGACCCGACGAGGTTGTCGGCTACCGAGTCGAAGACGCGACCTACAGCGGTGAAATCTCCGGTGTCCGCGATGTCGACGAGGTACTCGCGAACGCCGGCGACGTGCGTGTGAGCCGCCTCCTTCAAGACCAGGAAGCCCTTGTCGGTCATCTCCGCGATGACCCCGCGCCGGTCGGAGGGACACGTCGTCCGCAGGATGAGCCCCTCCACCTCCATGCGCGCAACCGTGTGAGTGACGCGGCTGCGCGAGTGGCTCAGCGAGTCCGCCAGGACCGCCATCCGCAGCTGCCGGTCAGGCGCCTCCGACAACCGCACCAAGATCTCGTACTCAGGCAGGGACAGATCGTGCCGTTCGCGGAGATCACGGTCCAACCGCTCCGTGAGTAGCGTTGTTCCGACGAGGTACGCGCGCCACGCCCGTTGTTGCTCTGCAGACAGCCAGCGGGTCCGCGTCCTCGTAGCCATGGCAACCATCCTATTCGGCGACAGTTGGCATCTCCCTGGGGGAGAAACCCGCTCCTCGCGTCAGGACATGCGTTCGAGGATCAAGGCCATGCCCTGCCCGCCACCGACGCACAACGTGATCAGGCCGAGCTGCTTGTCGTGGAAGGACAATGAGTTGATCATCGTTGCCTGCAGCCGAGCACCCGTCATCCCGAACGGGTGACCCACGGCGATGGCGCCGCCGTTGATGTTCAGCTTGTCGATGTCGATGCCGAGGTCCTGGTACGACGGCACCACCTGGGCGGCGAACGCCTCGTTGATCTCGACCAGATCCATGTCTGCGATGGTCATGCCGGCCCGCGCGAGGGCTTGCCTGGTCGCCTCGACCGGGCCCAGGCCCATGATCTCCGGTGACAAGGCGGTGAGGCCGGTCGACACGATCCGGGCGAGCGGCGCAAGACCGAGTTCAGTTGCCTTGGTCTCAGACATGACGATCACTGCCGCCGCACCGTCGTTGAGTGGGCAGCAGTTGCCTGCGGTGACGAGCCCGTCCGGCCGGAACACCGGCTTCAGCTCGGACACGCCCTCCAGCGTGACGCCGGGCCGCGGTCCGTCGTCGGCCGACACCACGGTCCCGTCCGGAAGGCTGACGGGGGTGATCTCACGCTTCCAGAACCCTGCCTTGATGGCGGCCTCGGCCAGGTTCTGGGAGCGTACGCCGAACTCGTCGAGCTCGCGACGGCTGATGCCACGGGACCGGGCGAGGTTCTCGGCGGTCTGGCCCATCGGCAGGTAGATGTCGGGCAGCAGCCCGTCGTCCCGCGGGTCGTGCCAGGTGACTCCGCCTTCTGCGGCCGTTGAGGTCCGCGTGATCGCGTCGGCGAACAACGGGTTGTGCGTGTCCGGCAAACCGTCAGAGCTGCCCTTGATGAATCGGGAAACCGTCTCGACACCGGCCGAGATGAAGACGTCTCCTTCGCCTGCCTTGATGGCATGGAACGCCATCCGCGTGGTCTGCACGCTAGAGGCGCAGTACCGGGTGATGGTCGTGCCCGGCAGGTGGTCGAGACCCAGCAGCACGGCGACGACCCGCCCCATGTTGTATCCCTGCTCGCCTCCGGGCAGACCGCAGCCGAGCATCAGGTCGTCGATGTCGGCAGCGTCGAGTGCGGGCAGCTTGTCGAGTGCCGCCCGCACCATTGACGCGGCCAGATCGTCAGGGCGCATCTCGCGCAGCGACCCCTTGCCGGCGCGACCGATGGGGGAACGCGCTGTCGAGACGATGACTGCTTCCGGCATGGATTCCTCCCGCGTGTCTGAGTCTCAGCCAGCCTAGGTGACCGCTGGGTGCCGCGGCGCCGCGGCGTCGTCAGGAGGCTCGGCTCTCGCAACGTCCGCAGGGGAGAGCGCCATTTTGCGAACGGGTCTGCGGACCCGAGCGGTGTCTCGCGAGTTCGTTGCAGCGCGGATGCGTGGAACCCAACGGCATCGGTTCGCGTGCACCACACGATGA
>JBDUDR010000028.1:0-24267 GCA_040002845.1 Nocardioidaceae bacterium | reverse complement strand
TCCTCGACTGCCCCCATGTCCGAGAACGGATGCCAAAGCGAGCCCACATCAACTTCCTTTGTACGACGACGGGCAGCGACGCCGTCGAACGTATCGCACCCGGCCGCGACCACGGGCCATCGGCTTGCGTCCGCAACTCCTGCGATATTGCTCACGGGTCTGCGGGCGAAAGCCTTACCTGGCGAGTGGGCGCCACCGACAGCATCGCAAAAAGCGACGTTCCGGTAGTCGGCCCGGTGGCGGGACAGCATTACCGTCACACTTTGTGGCACAGCCAGCCCCTGCCGGCCGTTGGGGCTTGGGGTCGTCCGGTCCTACGCCACGAGCTCAAGCAGCACCCCGGCCGGTCACGCGCCGGGGGCCGTGCCCGCGGCTGTGAGGACGGCCTTGTCGAGCACGTCGAGTGCGTCGAGGAGCAGGTGCTCCGGCATGACCAGCGGCGGCAGGAACCGCAGTACGTTGCCGAACGTACCGCACGTCAACGTGAGCACGCCCTCGGCGTGGCAGGCCGCCGAGATCGCCGCCGCGGCAGTCGGGGCGGGGACCCGGGTGCCCGGCTCGACCAGCTCGATCGCCAGCATCGCTCCGCGCCCGCGTACATCTCCGATGAACGGGTGGTCGTGCTGCAGCTGCCGCAGCCGAGGCAGCATGAGCTCCCCGATCCGACGGGCCTTGGCCGGGAGGTCTTGCGCGTGCATCGTCTCGAGGGCTCCCAACGCGGCCGCGCAGGCGACCGGGTTGCCTCCGTACGTGCCGCCGAGCCCACCGGTGTGCACCGCGTCGACGATGTCCGCGCGCCCGGTGACTGCTGCCAGCGGTAAGCCCCCGGCGAGGCTCTTGGCGGTCGTGATCAGGTCTGGAACCACGCCCTCGTGCTCGCAGGCGAACCAGTCCCCGGTCCGGCAGAAACCGGTTTGGATCTCGTCGGCGATGAAGACCACACCCTGCTGCTGGCACCACCTCGCCACGTCTGGGAGGAACCCCTCTGCCGGCACGACAAAGCCGCCCTCGCCCTGGATGGGCTCGATCACGACGCAGGAGAGATTGTCCGCGCCGATCTGCTTGTCCATGACGTCGATCGCGCGCGCCGCAGCTGCCGCGCCGTCGGTCGGCGTGGGCTCCCGGAAGGGATATGACATGGGGACGCGGTAGACCTCCGGTGCAAATGGTCCGAAACCGTGCTTGTAGGGCATGTTCTTGGCGGTCATCGCCATCGTCAGGTTGGTACGCCCGTGGTACGCGTGGTCGAACACCGCGACCGCGCTTCGGCGAGTGTGCACCCGCGCGATCTTGACCGCGTTCTCGACGGCCTCGGCTCCTGAGTTGAACAATGCCGACTTCTTGTGGTGGTCACCGGGGGTCACCTCGGCCAGCCGCTCACAGACCTCTACGTAGCCTTCGTACGGCGCAATCATGAAGCAGGTGTGGGTGAATGCCTGCACCTGGTCGGTGACCCGGCGCACGACGGCCGGGGCCGAGTTGCCGACGTTGACCACGGCGATGCCCGCTGCCAGGTCGATGAGGGAGTTGCCGTCGACGTCGACGACGACTCCGCCACCGGCCCTCGTGACGAACACCGGCAGCGTCGTCCCGACCCCGTCCGCGACCGTGTTCTGCTTCCGAGCCAGCAGCTCTCGAGACCGAGGGCCGGGGATCTCGGTTACGACACGACGCTCCTGAGGGACTTCGGACTGTGACGTGGCAGGCGTAGTCATGCACCCACGGTAGGAGTCGGGCGTCATCCTCCGCAATGGATGACAGCCGGGACGGGCGCCGGCTGGGTGCAAGGTCCTTCGATGAAACAATGAACGACGTGACGACCCCACGCGACGTCGTGATCCTTGGCAGCACCGGATCCATCGGCACCCAGGCTCTCGATGTCGTGCGTGCCCACCCGGACCGGTTCCGTGTGGTCGCGCTCGCGGCGGGGGGATCCGACCCGGCCCTGCTGGCTCGGCAGGCGCTCGAGTTCGACGTCGACGTCGTCGCGGTTGCTCGGCCCACGGCCGTCCAGGACGTACAACTGGCGGTATACGCCGCCGCGCAGGCGCGGGGTTACAGCGCGGGTGAACATCGCGTACCGAAGATCCTGTCGGGAGCCGACGCGGCGACCCAGGCTGCGGCACTCCCGTGCGATGTCGTCCTCAATGGGATCACCGGAGCGATGGGTCTGCATCCCACCCTCGCGGCATTGGGTGCTGGGTCCACTCTTGCGCTGGCCAACAAGGAGTCGCTCATCATGGGCGGCGATGTTGTCGCACGTGCCGCCGCCCCGGGCCAGATCGTGCCGGTGGACTCCGAGCACTCCGCGTTGGCGCAATGTCTGCGGGCGGGTCGGCGGGATGAAGTACGCCGCCTCGTGCTCACCGCCAGCGGCGGGCCGTTTCGTGGACGCACGAGAGCCCAGCTTGCCGATGTGACCCCGGAGCAGGCCCTCGACCACCCGACCTGGGACATGGGTCCGGTGATCACCGTCAATTGCGCGACCTTGGTGAACAAGGGCCTGGAGCTGATCGAGGCGCATCTGCTGTTCGGTCTCGACTTCGATCGGCTCGACGTCGTGGTGCATCCGCAGTCGGTGGTGCACTCGATGGTGGAGTTCATCGATGGCTCCACCATGGTCCAGGCCTCGCCTCCGGACATGCGGCTGCCGATCGCGCTCGCCCTGGCCTGGCCGGATCGGCTTGCCGACGCTGCCTCGCCGTGCGACTGGAGGCGGGCCACTGCATGGGAGTTCGAGCCTGTCGACCACGACGCGTTTCCGGCGGTGCAGCTGGCCGCGGCTGCCGGTCGGGCCGGAGCCACCGCACCCGCTGTCTTCAATGCGGCAAACGAGGTCTGCGTCGCGGCCTTCTTGTCCCGTCGGCTCGCTTTCACCGACATTGTGGACACGGTTGGCGCCGTGATTCAGCGGCACGACGTACCCTCGAAGGAGCAGACGCTCACGATTGACGACGTTCTCGAGGCGGATGCCTGGGCCAGGGAGTGCGCGCGTGGCATCACCGGCCTCGACGACCAACACGCCGGCGACCAGGAGATGAGGCAGCGGTGACTGGCCTTGCCTACACGCTTGGCGTGGTGCTGTTTGCCCTCGGGGTGCTGGTGTCGATCGCGCTGCACGAGGTCGGCCACATGCTCCCCGCGAAGAGGTTCGGGGTGAAGGTCTCGCAATACTTCGTCGGGTTCGGCAGGACCTTGTGGTCGGTCAAGCGCGGAGAGACCGAGTACGGCATCAAGGCGATCCCACTCGGTGGGTATGTGCGCCTGGTCGGCATGTTCCCGCCGGCGAAGGACCAGCCTGAGGGCACGGTACGCCAGTCCACCACCGGACTGTTCACCGCGTTGATCGCCGATGCACGGGCGGCTGAATACGAGTCGGTCAAGCCAGGAGACGAGAACCGGCTGTTCTACCGCAAGCCGTGGTGGCAGAAGCTGATCATCATGTCCGGTGGGCCGCTGGTCAACGTGATCCTGGCGGTCGTCATCCTCGGCGGTGTCTTTATGGGGTTCGGCATCTACGAACCCAAGACGGTGATCGCGCAGGTCTCCGACTGCGTGATCCCGGCCGCTGACGCGGGCCGGACATGCAAGCCCAGCGACCCGGTGTCACCGGCGAAGCTGGCGGGGCTGCGCAGCGGCGACCGCATCGTGTCGTTCAACGGTCAGAACATCACGAGCTGGGATCAGGTCACCACGCTGATCAGGGCCAACGGCAACGATGCTGCGACGTTGGTCTATAAGCGGGACGGGGTCTACCACGCGGTTCAGACCAGTACGACGGTGTCGCAGCGCCGCGACCTCAACGACCCCAGCAAGCTCGTCGAGGTCGGCTTCTTCGGAGTGAGCCCGGTCGAGGTCCGCGAACGGCAGGGACCTGGTTACGTCGCGGCGACGATGTGGGACTACACCGAGAAGACGGCCGGAGTGCTCGTTCACATGCCGGCAAAGATGGTCGGGGTCTTCCAGGCTGCGTTCGGCGGACAGGCCCGCGATGCTCAGTCGCCGATGAGTGTCGTCGGCGCGAGCCGGGTCGCGGGGGAGCTTGCCACCACACACCAGCTGTCGGTCTCTGACCGGATCGCCAGCGTGCTCGGGTTGCTCGGCGTGGTGAACTTGTTCGTTGCGTTGTTCAACTTCATCCCGCTGCTACCGCTGGACGGCGGGCACATCGCCGGCGCTCTGTACGAGGCGGCGCGGCGCGGCATCGCTCGCATGCGAGGGCGGCCGGACCCGGGTTTCGTCGACGTCGCCAAGCTGCTCCCGGTCGCTTATGTGGCGGCCACGGTCATCATCGTGATGGGTGTCCTTCTGGTCTACGCCGATCTGGTGAACCCAGTGAAACTGCCGCCCGGGTGATGGTGGGCTCAACATGACCTCGATCGACCTGGGCATGCCGGCGCCACCCCCTCCGGTGCTGGCGGAGCGGCGGCGCTCACGCCAGATCACGGTGGGCAAGGTGCTGGTCGGCGGCGACGCCCCGGTCTCGGTGCAGTCGATGACAACCACGCCGACCACCGAGGTGGATGCGACGCTGCAGCAGATCGCCGAGTTGACCGCCTCGGGGTGCGACATCGTGCGCGTGGCGTGCCCGACCCAAGACGACGCGGAGGCCCTGCCGCAGATCGCCTCGCACAGCCAGATCCCGGTGATCGCGGACATCCACTTCCAGCCGAGGTACGTCTTCGCCGCGATCGACGCCGGCTGCGCCGCCGTACGGGTCAACCCGGGCAACATCAGGAAGTTCGACGATCAGGTGAAGCAGATCGCGGCGGCCGCCACCGATCGGGGCGTGTCCATCCGGATCGGGGTCAACGCGGGGTCGCTCGACCCGCGGTTGCTGCACAAGTTCGGAAAGGCCACCCCCGAAGCGCTGGTCGAGTCTGCGGTCTGGGAGGCAGGCCTGTTCGAGGAGCACGGATTTCACGACTTCAAGATCTCGGTCAAGCACAACGATCCGGTGATCATGGTCCGGGCGTACGAAATGCTCGCCGAGCGAGGAGACTGGCCGCTGCACCTGGGAGTCACCGAGGCCGGCCCCGCTTTCCAGGGCACCATCAAGTCCTCGGTGGCGTTCGGCGCGCTTCTCAGCAAGGGCATCGGGGACACCATCAGGGTGTCGCTGTCGGCGCCGCCCGTCGAAGAGGTCAAGGTCGGGCTCCAGATCCTGGAGTCATTGAACCTCCGTGCCCGGCGGCTGGAGATCGTGTCCTGCCCATCGTGTGGACGCGCTCAAGTCGACGTATACAAGCTGGCGGATCAGGTGACCGCGGGACTCGAGGGCATGGAGGTTCCGCTGCGCGTCGCCGTGATGGGCTGTGTGGTGAATGGCCCGGGTGAGGCCCGGGAGGCCGACCTGGGAGTCGCCTCGGGTAACGGGAAGGGCCAGATCTTCGTCAAAGGCGAGGTGATCAAAACGGTCCCGGAGTCGCAGATCGTCGAGACACTCATCGAAGAGGCCATGCGGATCGCCGAGGAGATGGGCGAGTCGACCGAGTCTGGAGAACCCACGGTCTCGGTCAGTTAGTCGCTTCCACCATCGTGGCCAGCTGAGGCCGTCCATCTTGGTCTGCTGGTTGCCCATCGTCTCAGTCTGCATACCTGACGAGACATCCGAATTCGTCTCTGGACCGAGGTTGGAGTCTGGGCGCTACGACCTGCCCGGAATCTCGGGCAGGTCGTAGCACCAGGGGGCACCTGGGGTGTCAGGCCGCACAGCCGGCTCGCTCAGTGTGCAGACCGTCCCCACCAGACCGGCCGGCAGTCGGCGGTCACGTCCGCAGAGGTGAGCGCTAATAGCCCACTCCTGTGCGGACGCAGCGACCCGTTCGAGGCGCCCGCCGAGCTGCAGGGCTGGCTCTGCCACAAACTGTGACGGTAATGCTGTCACCGCCACCCGGCCGACCACGGGTACGCACTTTGCGATGCCCCGGCCGGGGTCGGCGGTCCGGCAGCGCGCTCATCATTGTGTGGTGCACACGAACTGATGCCGTTGGGGTTCCACGCATCCGCGCTGCATCGACAGGCTGTGTTCTGCTGCTCGCAGCATCCGGATACAGCAATTCATAGCCTGTCGATGCCACAACCTCGCAAGACATCGCGAACGTGCTGACCCGAACAAGCAGCCGCCGTCGATGCGGAATCTTCAAACGCAACAGCCTCTATCGCGCACGCGGTTGCGGACGTCAGGCGAGCCGCGACCGACTTCAGGCGAGCCGGGTCGCACTCCATCGCGTGACGGTGCTCCGATGGCCAGGTCAGTCGATCGGAAGGTCGCGGGCCAGCAGGTCACGGCACCGACCGGGGTGGCTCAGGACGTCGGTACTGTCCACGAACTGATCTATGCAGCCGACCAGCGGTCGAGTTCGTAAGGCGGCGTCGGTGATCGTCTCGCGCAGCGCGGCGGCAACCCGGTCGCCGTCGCTGATGAAATATGGCCGGTCGTGGAACTGGCGAATGGTCGGATCCAGGAGAGCGGTTATACCCAGCGTGTTGTGCATCCGCAAGGCGGCGACGTACGCATCGCGCAAGTTACCCTCGGCTTCGAACGGGTCGGCATCCTCGACAGCGGCGTCGACTCTGCGGCGGAGGTCAGGCGCGCTGACGCGGTGCCAGGCGGTACCCAGCCATTTCGAGTACGGCGGATACTGCCGGTCCATCAGCATCCCGAGGTGGATGAGGTCACGACTCAGCCGGTCGGCGACTAGCCGGGCACCCACGCGGTCGCCCCCCTCCAGGCAGCGCCCCACGAACGGCTCCTCTTGGGCGATGCGCCGCCACTGACAGGCCAGCACGTACGCCCACGGGTCCGGGGGATACCAAGCCAGCCGCCCGCGGGCCGCGGTGAGCTCGCCAGCCGCGTCGTGGAAGACGCGACCTGCGGTGAACTCCCTCAGACGCTGCCACGACGTCGACAGCCAGTCGAACTGCGTCACCTGTGACCGGGGGTCGAAACCCAGGATGGTTGCGCTCAGGCGGGCCAGATCCGTCACCTCCACACAATGCCCGGCCGGGTCGGGTGCTCGGGGGTGCGAGAAGCGGGTGGGATAGCCCCGGAAGGAGTCCGGCAACGCATCACTGAGCGCCTGATCGAGCGACTGCCCGACCCTGGGCACGTCCTGACTCAGCAGCAGGATCATGACCCTGGGCCCCCATGCGTGATCGGTCGACCGAGCAGTGTCGAACCCCTGGACCTCAGACCCCGGACCGATCAGGGCCGCGGCGTACGGCCGACCCTGAACGACCTCTTCAGTTATGGGCTGCACCACCTGGTGGTAGTAGTCCTCCGCCAGGTCTAGGCCGGAAAGGGATCGGGCAGACATGCCCCGACTATCCCAGCCGGGGTCTCACCGGTCAGGACTTGCGCCACTGATAGAGCTCGAAGGAGAGTCTGTCCGTGTACGTGGAACACGCTCTGGAGCAACATCTCGAGCGTACGGAGGAGGTAGCCAGATGAGCTCGCACAGCGTGGCCCTCGTTCGGCCTGCTCCACCACCCGACTCGCCATGACCGGACCACGCCAACGCACCGGCTCCCCTCCGGAGCCGCCGTCGATCCAGCGGCTTCGTGACGACGGGGACTTCCGGCGGTACTGGCTGTCCCGGGTCACTTCGCTGTCCGGCAGCGTCATCACGTTCGTCGCAATGCCGGTCCTGGTCTACCGGTTGAGTGGATCGGCCCTGCTGACCGCTCTGGTCACCGGTCTGGAGGCCGCCCCGTACCTGCTGTTCGGCCTGTTCGCAGGTGCGCTCGCCGACCGGTGGGACCGCCGGGTGGTGATGGTGGTCGCCGACGTGGTCTGCGCATGCGTGGTGGCGTCGGTGCCGATCACCTACTGGGTTGGCTTGCTGACCGTGCCTCACCTGTTGGTCGTGGCGTTCCTCGGACCAGCCATCGCGACCTTTTTCGACGGCGCCAACTTCGGGGCCCTGCCGGTGCTGGTGGGGCGTGGTCGCGTCGCGCAGGCCAACGCGGCGGTGTGGGGCGCACAGACCGCGATCGAGATCGCCCTGCCGTCCCTGGTCGGGTTCTCACTCGCGGTGATCTACCCGGCCGACCTGCTCGTGCTCGACGCGTTGAGCTTCGCGGCCTCGGCCATCTGCGTGGCCGGCATCACGCGTCCGTTGTACGACAGAAGCAGGGCCGGCAAGCCGCTGAGTGTGCGCGGGCTGCTGGGTGACATCGGTGAGGGGCTGACGTATCTCGTGCACCATGCGGGCGTACGCACGATGACGATCATAGGAACCGTCCAATGCATGGCCGGTGGAGGGTTCGTCGCGTTGATGGTCGTGTGGTGCGACCGAGTCCTACACGTCGGCACCCAGGGCTTGCGGTTCGGTCTGGTGTTCGGGTCGTGGAGCGTGGGCGCCCTCATCGCCTCGGCCATGCTCCCGCAGCTGCTGAAGGTCGCGACCGCAGCGCGCATCGCACTCTATGCCGTGCCGGTCTCGACGGTCCTCGGTGCGGCAGTCGGCCTGGCGCCCAACTGGCAGCTGGCAACGGTGGGGCTACTCAGTTGGGGCGCGGCGTACATGCTCGTGGTGGTCAACACCATCTCCTACCGCCAGCAGGTGACGCCAGAGCCGCTGCTCGGTCGCGTGAACACGGCGGGGCGCATGCTGTCGTGGGGCGTCGGTTGGACGTTGGGAGCGGTGGCCGGAGGAGTGCTCAGTCACCAGATCGGAGTACGTCCGGCGATGGTCACGATGGCGTCGCTGAGCGTGGTGGCGGTGCTGGTGGCCTGGACCTCGCCGCTGCGTACCCACGGCGTACTCTCTGGCATGCTGGAGGAGCCACCAAGGGGTTGACATGCTGAGGACCAAGAGCGGTCTGCGAGTGCTCGGTCCTGACGACCTACCCGAAGTGCTCGCACTCCTGTCTGCGGACCCGGTCTGCAATGTCTTCGTCGAATACCGCGCCCGTCAGACGAAGCTCAACCCGCACTGGCTCGGTGGTGAGGTCTGGGGGTACTCGTCAGATGGACACCTGCGCGCCCTCTGCCACGCTGGAGCAAACCTGGTACCTGTCAACGCGGACCCCGATGCCCTGGACACCTTCGCAACCCGGGCGGCGACCAAGGGCCGCAGCTGCTCGTCCATCGTCGGGCTGAGCGACCAGGTGGCGGAGCTGTGGAGACGGCTTCGGTGGCAGTGGGGCCCCGCCCGCCTGGTCCGCGAAGGGCAGCCGTTCATGAAGATCGACCGGCCACCGCTGGTCGCGGCCGACCCCGCCGTGCGTCCGGTCCGCAAGGACCAGATCGACATCCTCTACCCGGCGGCCGTGGCGATGTTCACCGAAGAGGTCGGGGTGTCGCCCGAGGCAGCCGGTGGCCGGGGGCAGTACGAGTCGGGCGTCCGCCAACTTGTCGAGCGCGAGCTTGCGCTGGCCCGGATCGAGCACGACCAGGTGGTGTTCAAGGCCGAGATCGGGGCCGTGACGCCGAGTGCCTGTCAGGTGCAAGGAGTCTGGGTGAACCCGAAGTTTCGCGGCCGTGGCCTGGCCGCGCCCGGAATGGCCGCTGTTGTCGATTACGCCCTGCGCCACGTCGCGCCAGTCGTGACGCTGTACGTCAACGAACACAACCAGTCGGCTCGACGGGCCTACCAGCGAGTGGGTTTCTGTGAGGTCGCGCGGTTCAACACCGTACTCTTCTGACCACCTGCTCGAACCGGCCGTCGCTGGGCGGCCCCTGACGGCGTTGCGATGACATTGGGTGATCGAGGACAAGATGACATCGGTGATGCGGGGGGTTTCCGCAGCCGCCTGCACGGTGCTGGTCGTCGGCCTGGCGGCGTGTGCCACTGGATCGTCCAACGTCGACGGCGACACCCCTACGCCTTCCGGCGAATCCTCGTCGGAAGGCCCGAGTGCCACCACAAGCACCAGCGGTCCGCGCACCTTCACGGTCGTGATGTCCGGCGATGTGCTGTTGCACGAGGGTCTGTGGGCTACCGCCAGCAACGATGCCCGGCTGGAAGGCCGAGAGGGCATGGACTTTCGGCGCATCCTGGCTGACATGCGTCCGGACATCTCGGGGGCCGATCTGGCGATCTGTCATCTGGAAACCCCACTCGGCGCCAAGGGCGGGCCGTTTTCCGGCTACCCGGTGTTCGCGGTGCCGCCGGCCATCGTCCCCGCCCTGGTCTGGGAAGGCTACGACGCCTGCACCACGGCGTCGAACCACACCCTCGACCAAGGGTTCGACGGCTTGCAGCGTACGTTGCGGCTGCTCGACGCCGGTGGGCTTGCACATGCCGGCAGCGCTGCCACCGAGGCGGACTCCAAGCAGCCGCTGATGCTGGACGCCGATGGGGTCCGGGTGGCGTTGATCTCGGAGACGTACGGCACCAACGGGATCCCGATTCCCGCTGACGAGCCGTGGTCAGTGCCCATCATCGATGTCCAGACCATCGAGCAGCGTGCACGGCTGGCCCGGCAGGAGGGCGCGCAGGTGGTGATCGTCGCGCTGCATTGGGGCGACGAGTACGTTCACGACCCCAGCGCCTACCAGACCGACATCGCCGGCCAGCTCGCCAAGGACGATGACATCGACCTGATCTATGGGCATCACGCTCACGTCGTGCAGCCGTTCGACCGCATCCACGGCACCTGGGTCGCCTACGGACTGGGGAACGCGATAGCCCAGCAGGAGACCGACATGATCGGTGTCTGGGAGGGCATCACCGCCAGGTTCACCTTCACAGAGCGGCCCAGTGGCCGGTTTGACGTGACGAAGACAGAGTTCATCCCGACCTTCATCTCCGGCTACGACCCAGCCGATCCCCAGATGCGCTGGCTCAACATTCCAGAGAAACTGAACGACCCGGACATCAGCGAAGATGAGAAAGCACAGATGCGCGCGGCGCTGGCTCGCATCAAGGACGACGTCAACCTGCTCCACGCACGCGCGGACGGATTGGTGATGGGCCGATGACGACGCTGCCTCCGCCCTACGGCCAGCCCTGGCCGGCTCAGCCTCAGGCGCCGTCCGGCCAGCCGGTCCCGCCCTACGGACAGCCGTCCGGTTACCCGGCCTCACCGCCGCGACAGGCTGGCGGCAAGGCGGTCATCTGGTTGCTGGCCGGGCTGGCCGTGTTGGTCGTGCTCGGCGTGATCGGCGGCGGCGCGTTCTTGCTCCTCAACGACCGCACCCCGCGCGAGACCGCCGAGGCATTCGTCAACTCCTATGCCGATGGAGACTGCCAAGCCGGCTGGGATCTCATGTCCACGTCGGCACGCCAGGAGCTGGGCGACCCGAAGGCGAAGTCCGCTCCGAAGTCGTTTTGTGACAGCTGGCAGCCGTATCCCGGCGAGAGCTTCACGATCGTCGATCTCGTGACCATGACGCAGACCGGAAGCAGGGCCACCGTGAGGGTCACCACCCGAAGTGACACGAACGGCAAGGAGACGGCCACCGTCCGCCTGATCAAGGTGGGTGGCGAGTGGAAGATCGGCGGCTGACCATGGATCGTCGCGACCGGGGACAGAATCTCGGTCGAACGGGCCCATCTGAGCAGATATCCTCAGCGGCTACCCGGTGTTCGCACTCGCGGCCCGGCCGTTCCCTTAGCTAGGAGTTTCTGGTGGCACTTCGGATGTCGACGCTGTTCCTTCGCACCCTGCGCGAGGATCCGGCAGACGCCGAGGTCCCCAGTCACCGGCTGCTCGTTCGGGCGGGCTACATCCGCAGGACGGCGCCGGGAATCTACTCCTGGCTGCCCCTTGGCTATCGGGTTCTGCGCAACGTCGAGCGGATCGTGCGCGAGGAGATGGATGCGATCGGGGCCCAGGAGGTCCATTTCCCGGCGCTCATACCCCGTGAGCCGTTCGAGGCGACCGGACGATGGACCGAGTACGGCGACAACATCTTCCGGCTCGAGGACCGCAAGGGCGCCGAGTACCTCCTGGGCCCAACCCATGAGGAGCTGTTCACCCTATTGGTGAAGGACCTGTACTCGTCGTACAAAGACCTGCCGCTCTCGCTCTACCAGATCCAGACCAAGTATCGCGACGAGCCCAGGCCGCGGGCGGGCATCCTGCGCGGTCGCGAGTTCGTGATGAAGGACTCGTACTCGTTCGACGTCGACGAGCAGTCCTTCAAGACCTCCTACTTCGCGCACCGCGACGCGTACATCAAGATCTTCGACCGGCTCGGGCTCGACTACGTGATCGTCGCGGCCATGTCCGGGGCGATGGGTGGATCCGCCAGCGAGGAGTTCCTGGCCACCGCCGAGAACGGCGAGGACACCTACGTCCGCTGCACCAACTGCGACTACGCAGCCAATGTCGAGGCGGTGCGAGTGCCGGTGCCGGCAGCGATCCCGTACGTCGACGTGCCGGCGGCACACGTGGAGGACACGCCCGACACCCCCACCATCGAGACGCTGGTCGACCATCTCAACAACAAGTTCCCGCGGTCGGACCGGCCCTGGCATGCCGGTGACACGCTGAAGAACGTCCTGGTGATGGTGGTCCACCCCGATGGCAGGCGCGAACCGCTGGCCATCGGCATCCCCGGCGACCGTGAGGTGGACCAGAAGCGGCTGGGGGCTCAGGTCGAGCCGGCGGAGATCGCCGCCTTCGACGATGCGGAGTTCACCAGGCATCAAACGCTGGCGAAGGGCTACCTCGGTCCCGGGGCGCTCGGCGTCGACCACCCGTCCGGCATCCGTTACCTGCTGGACCCGCGGGTCGTGTCCGGGACCCGCTGGGTTACCGGCGCGGATGAGCCGGGCAGGCACGTGCTCGACCTGGTGGCGGGCCGCGACTTCACCGGGGACGGCTGGATCGAGGCGGCCGAGGTACGCGACGGTGACCCCTGTCCGGTCTGCGGCAATCCTCTGGAGTCGGCACGTGGCATCGAGATGGGGCACATCTTCCAGCTCGGCAGCAAGTATGCGGAGGCGCTCGACCTCAGGGTGCTCGACCAGAACGGCAAGCTGGTCACGGTGACCATGGGGTCGTACGGCGTGGGTGTCTCGCGTGCCGTCGCCGCGATCGTGGAGAACTCCCACGACGAGCTCGGCATCATCTGGCCGCGCGAGGTCTCGCCGGCGGACGTGTACGTGGTTGCTACGGGCAAGGACGTGTCGGTTTTCGAGGTGGCCGAAGCTCTTGTCGCCGACCTCGAGGCAGCCGGCCTTTCGGTGCTGTACGACGATCGACTGAAGGTCTCGCCGGGGGTCAAGTTCGCCGACGCCGAGCTGGTCGGCGTTCCCACCATCGTCGTGGTCGGGAAGGGCTTGGTCGATGGGGTCGTGGAGGTCAAGGACCGCGCGACCGGCGAGCGTGCCCAGGTACCGCTGGCCGAGGTCGTCGCGCACCTGCGCGCCGTCGTTGCGTCCGCATAGCCCGTCGCTGGAGGGAGGTGTGCGCGGCGGTGGCTGTTGAGGCGGTGATCTTCGACTGGGGTGGGACGCTCACGCCGTGGCGGACGATCGAACCAACCGCTGAGTGGGCGACCCTGGCGGCTGCGGTGGCACCCGACGACTCGGCGGCCGTCACACGGGCGTTGTGCGATGCCGCCCAGCTGGTGTGGACGCGCTCGCGGGAGCTCCACCGCAGCGCCACCTTCGCCGAGATATGCACACTGGCGAATGTCCAGCCCACAGATCAGGCGATCGCGGCGTACCGCGCCTTCTGGGAACCGGCGACACTCACGGATCCCGACGTGACGCCGTTGCTGATGGAGCTGCGGGACCGTGGCATCCGGGTCGGAGTTCTCTCCAACACCGTGTGGCCCCGGAAGTGGCATGAGGAGATCTTCCGCCGGGACGGCGTGCTGGACCTCATCGACGCCGCGGTGTTCACCAGCGAGATCGAGTGGACCAAACCGTCGCGGCAAGCCTTCGCAGCCGCGATGGCCGGGCTGGGAGTCACCGACCCGTCTGCCTGCGTCTTCGTCGGCGACCGCCCGTTCGACGACATTTTCGGGGCTCGCCAGGCCGGTATGCGCGCAGTCTTGCTGCCCCACAGTCAGATCCCCGACTATCAGAGCGGGCACACAGAGGGCGAACCCGATGCCGTGATCCAGCGATTGGCGGACCTTCCGGCGAGGCTGGCCGACTGGTAGCCCGCCGATCCGACACTTATTCCGCGCGATCCGACACTTATTGCGCGCCATCCGAACGGGGTGCGTCACCAGGTCGTGACGTATCGAAACGACAACGATGGTGTCATATTCCCGCCTGGGCGAATAGGGTGTGGTAACAGGTGCTGCGCGGAGGGGGAATTACATGTCATGGCTATCTGGAAACGTGCGTAAATCGGTCTGCCTACGCGCAGCGGCGGCTGGCGCCGCAGTCGCCGGTTTGGTCATCGCCACTGTGCCGGTCGTCCCGGCACAGTCCGTTCCGGCAGATCCGAGCTGCCCGGCGGCGATCCCGGTGGGCGATGTCGTTGCCGGCATGCCGATCAGCGGCCTGACCACGACGAGCGGTACGACGCCGGAGGAGTTCGGCGGTGAGGTGCTCGGCGTCCTGCACGACGGGATCGCGCCCGGCCTGGACCTGATCATGGTGCAGCTCAGGGGATCCCAGATCACCTACCCCGACGGTAGCCTCGACAAGGGCGTGTGGGCCGGCATGTCGGGTTCGCCGGTCTACACCGAGGACGGCCGGCTTCTCGGCGCCGTCGCGTACGGCCTGTCCTTCGGCCCAAGCGACGTGGCCGGTGTGACTCCCGGGGCAGAGATGCGGAAGCTGCTGCAGAGCCAACGGTCCACAGCTCGCGAGACTGCCCGCTCCGCCCGGCAGATCACCATCCCCAAGCGTCTTGCGCACCGGATGGTTACTCAGGGCCACTTGACCCGCCAGCAGGCAAGCGATGGTTTCCGCCATCTTCCCATGCCGTTCAGTGTCTCGGGTCTCTCCAACCGGCATCTGCAGAAGATCGCCGACCGGTTCGGCATCAAGCGACCCGTGGTGGTCGGAGCCGGCACCTCCGGCAACGCGCAGCAGACCGCCATTGTCGCCGGCGGCAACCTCGTCGCGTCCCTCTCGTACGGCGACATCACGTATGCCGGCATAGGCACTGCGACAGCCGTCTGCGACAACGAGGTGTTGGCCTTTGGCCACCCTCTGCTGTGGTCAGGTGCGAGCACGCTGTCCATGCACGGCGCGGAGGCCCTCTACATCCAACGCGACACCGTCTTCGGGTCGTTCAAGGTGGCCAACCCGTCGGCGCCGTCGGGTCAGATCACGCAGGACCGGCTCGCTGGCCTGCGTGGCCGGCTGGGCAAGTTCCCCTTGTCGACAGACGTGACCTCGCACGTGGAGTCCACTGAAGGCAACTCGCGAGACGGCGAGACAGTCATCACCGTTCGCCGCTACATCCCCTACCTGTCAGCGATCCACCTGCTGTCAAACGCCGACCGCGTCCTGGACAAGATCGGTTCCGGCTCCGCCCGGGTCCGGTGGACCGTCGAGGGCACGCGCCACAACGGTTCGGACTGGGATTTCTCGCGGGTGGACCGGTTCGCCAGCCGCTACGACATTTCCTTCGAGTCGATCTTTGAGTCGTACAGACAGATCTCGCAGATCCTGCACAACAAGTTCGAGCACGTGCGCATCAGCGACATCAACTACCGCGCGACATACGACCCGCGTTTCCACGCGCTCGAGATCGCCAAGTTCGAGATCTACGTCGGTGGACACTGGATCACCATCACGTCGCCCCGCCCGGCCATCAAGGTCAAGGCTGGTTCCGAGATTCCGGTGCGGGTGACCCTCGCTCCGACCAGCGGGACGGGAGCTTCCCAGCGTGTGTTGCTCTCGGTCAAGCTGCCCAAGTCCGCGACCGGGACGGGAGTGCTGTACGTCCAAGGTGGTGCGTTCGGTCGCGGCCCGAAGGCGTCGTCGTTCGACGAGCTGCTGGCCAATCTCGCGAACGCGCCACGCAACGACGAGCTCACGGCGATCCTGCAGACGGGGGGCAAGGACGGCAGTACAGCCACCGACAGCCAGGTCGTCAGCGAAGTCGTGTCCGGGAGTCGGAACGTGCACCTCAAGATCATCTGACGCTGACCCGTGCCCAATTACGGGATGGTCACAGCTCCGGCGCTCCCGGGAACGGCTGGGGGGTGTGTCCCCAGGCCACCGACCAGTTGCCGCAGCTCGTCAGCGCTGCAGCGCAGAAGCCGCGCGCATCGGCGGTGGTCTCCGACACCGACCGTGCGTAGACCTGACAGCAGCGAAGCTCGACCGTCCTGGCGAAATGCGCGACGGCAGCGGGCCCGGTGATCCGATCCGGCAGGTCGTAACCGGGCCGTGCCGCCACGGGTGTCACCCCCGATGCCTGGATCATCGAGATGAGCACATCGCGTCGTCCGAGGTGGACGGCATACCCGAGGCGAGACGAAGCGAGTCGCCGCCCGCCTCCACGCGCACCGATCACGCCGTACGCATAAACCGCCGCGTGCTCGGCTGACAACGCCAGCTGCAGGCGTCGTGCCTCAGCGGGATCCACGGGCCCGCCCGGAGGGACAAATGCGAGGCGGCTGGAACCTCCGAGCCTCACGGCCTGTTCGTTGAGGCCGGCTGATATCGCGGACAGCACGCGGGCGAACGGTCCGGACCTCGCCGCCAGCGTGTCATCGAGCCTGGCCGCGGCAGCCTGGCTGGTGTCGTGACGCAGAGCAGCCAGTGCGCGGCCCGGATCGGCCGGGATGTGTGCCTTCGATGGCCGTGTCGTCCTGGAGGTGGGCTGTTCGCCGGGTTGCACAGCCCCCAGCACGGTCAGTTGCCGGTTTAGCACGCGGGCCAGCGGTCGCACTCGCTCGTCCAGCGCAGGGTGGGCCTGGGTGGTCGCGTCGGTGCCTGCCCGCAGAGCCCTCATGTCCGCAACCGCAGCCTGCAACAGCAGCTGATCTGGGTCCTCTGGCCCCGCGGCAGCTGATGGTGTGGTCCCGTCAGAGCCGGGGACGTGTGACGGGGAGCCCATCGAGCAGCTGGCCATCGCGGCGGTCCCGAGGACCGTGGCGCCCGCCAGGAACTGCCGGCGCGTCACTGTCGAGCGCACCCATGCGAGGTTACCCGAGACTCAATCAGGGCATTTGTCGGGCGTATAGGCTGTATTGCGGGTAGCGCCGGACGGTGTGGTCGGATGCGGCACGCACTGAACACATCGGCACGAACCGGACAACAGCACACCGAGGAGGCCGGCCGTGAAGAGCGATGCGGCTATGGACCAGCTTGGGTCGCTGTTGGGGTCCGTCGTGGGCGAGTGTGGCTTCGACCTCGACCACGTCGAGGTGAGTGCGGCGGGGCGCCGAAGGTTGGTCCGGGTCCTCATAGACGGCGACGATGGCGTCACGCTCGACGATGTGGCAGTTGTGACCCGTGCCATCTCCCAAGCGATGGACGCGCACCAGGCGATGGGCGAGGCATCGTACACGCTGGAGGTGTCCTCCCGCGGGATCGACCGTCCACTGACCTTGCCTCGCCACTGGCGCCGCAACGTGGGCCGGCTGGTGAGTGTGGTCAGAGTCGACGGCGGTACGTCCACCGGCCGCATCCTGCGCAGCGACCTGAGCAGCGCCACCATCGACGTGGAAGGCGGCGAGGAGATCATCGACTTCGCCGACGTCAAGAAGGCGCAGATCCAGGTCGAATTCAGCAAGCCTCCCAAGTCTCGGCGCGCGGGGCCACGACCCGGCAGCGCAGCTCCACGACCGGACGGGGAGGAGGACCAGTAAGCCATGGACATCGACATCGCAGTCCTGCGATCACTCGAACGCGAGAAGGAGATCGGGTTCGACGTCGTGGTGGACGCCATCGAGCAGGCGCTGCTGGTCGCCTACCACCGCACGGAGGGTGCCCAGCCGCTGGCGCGGGTCGAGCTCAACCGGAAGACCGGTCATGTGACCGTCTGGGCGCGGGAACGTACCGAGGACGGGGAGCTCGGACCGGAATGGGAGGACACTCCCGACGGCTTCGGTCGCATCGCAGCCACCACGGCTCGCCAGGTGATCTTGCAGCGGCTCCGCGACGCCGAGGACGAGCTGCGGTTCGGGGAGTTCTCGGGCAAGGAGGGCGACATCATCTCTGGTGTCGTCCAGCAGGGTCACAATCCCGACGACGTGATGGTCGACATCGGGAAGATGGAGGCGCTGCTCCCGATGGCGGAGCGGGTGCCTGGGGAGCGCTACGAGCACGGCACCCGCATCAAGTGCCTGGTGGTGAGCGTCCGCAAGGGGATGCGCGGTCCGCAGGTGCTGCTCTCGCGCTCGCACCCCAACCTGGTGAAGAAGCTCTTTGCTCTCGAGGTCCCGGAGATCGCGGACGGCAGCGTCGAGATAGCGGCCATCGCGCGCGAGGCGGGCCATCGCACTAAGATCGCCGTCCGCTCCACGATTCCTGGTCTCAATGCCAAAGGCGCCTGCATCGGTCCCATGGGTCAACGCGTCCGCAACGTGATGCACGAGCTGCACGGGGAGAAGATCGACATCGTCGACCACTCGGACGACCCCGCTGAGATGGTCGCGCAAGCCTTGTCTCCGGCTCGGGTGAGCAGCGTCGAGATCGTCGATGCCGAGGCCCGATCGGCCCGCGTCATCGTCCCGGACTTCCAGCTGTCGCTGGCTATCGGCAAAGAAGGACAAAACGCGAGACTGGCGGCCCGGCTGACCGGTTGGCGCATCGACATCCGGCCAGACAACGAACCCGAGGGGAGCTCCAACGACTCCTGACGGGCCCCGCCCGCCGCCGAGACGCCAAGAACGCCGCGAAAAGTGCCGAGAAACCGGCGTTTCGGCGAGGGGGTGCAGCGGGGAAACGGCCGAGGCCGGGGTACGAGTACGGCGCCGGACCCCGATTGCGGGTAGACTCACTGCAGGTGGGTTGCTCTACGCCTAAGACACCGCCACAGCGCACCTGTGTCGGATGTCGCCAGCGAGCAACCAAGTCCGACCTCCTGCGTGTCGTAGCGATCGCGGACGGCCAGTCGATGGCGGTCCGGCCGGATCCACACGGCACGGCACTCGGTCGGGGAGCGCATATGCACCCCACGACCGAGTGTCTCGACCTTGCCGAGCGCCGTCGGGCGTTCCCGCGGGCACTACGCTTGCCGGGGCCGCTCGATCTCAGCGTGCTGCGAAGCTATGTCGAGCAGCGTGGGGACGACAACGCCACCCAGACAACCGATCAGAAGCGGAGCACGAGCTCATGAGTTCTCGATGAGTACTTCCCAATGAGCATGCACGTGAACTAGCGGTCTGCGTCCGCAGACGAGGACCAGGCCGCGATCCCTCGAAGGAGAGCAGTGGCAAAGGTCCGAGTCTACGAACTCGCCAAGGAGTACGGCGTCGAGAGCAAGGTCGTGTTGGCCACGCTCAAGGACATGGGCGAGTTCGTCCGATCGGCGTCGTCGACGGTCGAACCACCCGTCGTACGCCGGCTCAGTGAAACCTTCGGCGAACAGTTGCGAGCACAGGGCGCGGCTGCCGTCAAACCGGTCAAGAAGGCAGCGGCCAAGGCCGCCGAGCCCGCCGCGGCGCCGGTCGAGGTCAGCGCGCCCGTGGAGGTTCCCCCGGCTCCCGTAGCTCCGGCCGCCGAGACAAACGGCACGGCTCCAGTTGCGCCGATCTCCGGTCCGTCGGAGGCCCCGGTGGCTCCCGCCGCACCGAGCCCTGTCCCGGAGGCCCCGGCTGCACCGGCTCCCACGCCGAGAGCCCCTCGACCCGGTGCGCCCCGACCAGGCAACAACCCGTTCTCCTCGACCCAAGGCATGCAGCGGCCCGGGACCCCCGGCCCAGGGCTCTCACCCCGCGCACCAGCGGCGCGAGACGGTGACACCCGCGCGCCGCGACCTGGTGGCGTGCCCGGAGCTCCTCGCCCCAATCCACAGATGATGCCCAAGCAGTCCTCGCCGATCCTCGGTCGAGACGATGCCCGGGCCGAGCGCGGTGGCCCCGCGGCTCCCGGAGGAGCCCGCACCACTGGGCGTCCAGCACCGTCGGGGCGAACGGGCGGCCGGCCGGGTGGCTTTCCGTCGACTGGAATGCCCTCGACGGGACCAGCCGGTGGTGGTCGGCCGGGTGCCGGCGGTCGCGGTCAACGCGGCTCGACGCAGGGTGCGTTTGGTCGCCCGGGTGGGCCCTCGCGCCGCGGCCGTAAGTCGAAGCGGCAACGGCGTCAGGAGTTCGACAACATGCAGGCTCCATCGGTCGGTGGCGTGCGGCTGCGCAAGGGTGACGGTGAGATCGTCCGCATGTCGCGTGGGTCGTCCCTGACCGACTTCGCCGAGAAGATCGGAGTGGAGCCCGCCGCCCTTGTGCAGGTCCTCTTCCACCTCGGTGAGATGGTCACCGCGACCCAGTCGGTCAACGACGAGACCCTGATGCTGCTGGGGGAGGAGCTCGACTACAAGATCGAGATCGTCTCTCCCGAGGACGAGGACCGCGAGCTGCTCGAGTCCTTCGACCTGGAGTTCGGGGAGGACGAGGGCGGGGAGAGCGCACTCGAGATCCGTCCGCCGGTGGTGACCGTGATGGGTCACGTGGACCACGGCAAAACACGCTTGCTCGACGCGATCCGGAAGGCCAACGTCGTCGACCGCGAAGCCGGCGGCATCACGCAGCATATCGGCGCCTACCAGGTCACCACCGAGGTTGAAGGCGACGAGCGTGCCATCACCTTCATCGACACTCCCGGACACGAGGCCTTCACGGCAATGCGCGCCCGAGGTGCGCAGTCCACCGACATCGCGATCCTCGTGGTGGCGGCCGACGACGGCGTGATGCCGCAGACGATCGAGGCGCTCAACCACGCCAAGGCAGCCAACGTGCCTGTGGTGGTGGCGGTGAACAAGATCGACGTTCCGGCGGCAGACCCCGCCAAGGTTCGCGGTCAGCTGACCGAGTACGGCCTGGTGCCTGAGGAGTACGGCGGCGACACGATGTTCGTCGACGTGTCGGCAAAGGCGAACATCAACATCGAGGGCCTGCTCGAGGCCATCATCCTCACCGCCGACGCTTCACTCGACCTGCGAGCGAACCCCAACCAGGCTGCTCAGGGTCTCGCGATCGAGGCCCACCTCGACCGCGGACGTGGGCCGGTGGCCACGATGCTCGTTCAGCGCGGAACCCTCCAGGTCGGCGACTCACTGGTCGCAGGTCCTGCCCACGGTCGCGTACGAGCCATGCTCGACGAGCACGGCGACTCCGTTGGTGCCGCGACGCCGTCGCGGCCGGTCCTGGTGCTGGGGCTCACGGCCGTACCGGGGGCAGGAGACAACTTCTTGGTGGTCGACGACGATCGGATGGCGCGCCAGATCGCGGAGAAACGAGAAGCGCGCGAACGCAACGCACTGCTGGCGCAGCGCACCGGCAGACGCACTCTCGAGGACTTCATGGCCTCGATGGAACAGGGCGAGACCAACGAGTTGCTCCTGATCTTGAAGGGCGACGTGTCCGGTTCGGTCGAAGCGCTCGAAGACTCGCTGGTGAAGATCGACGTCGGCGACGAGGTGTCGTTGCGCGTGATCGACCGCGGCGTCGGTGCGATCACCGAGACCAACGTGATGCTCGCGGCGGCTTCGGACGCCATCATCATCGGGTTCAACGTCCGCCCGCAGGGCAAGGCGACAGAGGTAGCCGAGCGCGAGGGCGTCGACATCCGCTACTACTCGGTGATCTACCAGGCGATCGACGAGATCGAGGCGGCCCTGAAGGGCATGCTCAAGCCCGAGTACCAGGAAGCGCAACTCGGCACCGCCGAGATCCGCGACGTGTTCCGGTCCTCGAAGATCGGCAACATCGCAGGCTGCATGGTCACCGGTGGCACCATCCGCCGCAACGCCAAGGCGCGTCTGCTGCGCGACGGGGCCGTGGTTGCCGACAACCTCGACATCTCGTCATTGAAGCGGTTCAAGGACGACGCCACCGAGGTCCGGGAGGGCTTCGAGTGTGGTCTGACCTTGCGCGGTTACAACGACATCAAGGTGGGCGACGTGGTCGAGACCTTCGAGATGCGGGAGATCCCCCGAGTCTGACCGGCTCCGGGCTCGCATCCGCAATAGCGTGGTCGATAGCACACGAGGTTGAGGACGCAGGCGTTTCCGGAGGCGCACAAACCTGCGAGCAGAAACGAGTGAGCCGATGAGTTCCACCCGAGTCCGCAAGGTCGCCGACCGGGTCAAGGTGACAGTCGCCGAAATGCTGGAGCGACGCATCAAGGACCCGCGGCTGGGGTTTGTCACCGTGACCGATGTGCGGGTCACGGGGGACACTCAGCACGCAACCGTGTTCTACACGGTGCTGGGTGACGATGACTCGCGGGTTGCCAGTGCGGCCGCGCTGGAGAGCGCCAAGGGGCTGATCCGGTCCGAGGTGGGTCAACAGCTCGGGCTGCGCCACACCCCGACCCTGGAGTTCATCTTGGATGGTCTGCCGGAGTCCGCGGCACACATCGAGGAGCTGCTCTCCAAGGCTCGAGACTCCGACGCCGAGGTCGCTGCCGCGGCCTCCGGCGCGCAGTATGCCGGCGACCCCGACCCATACCGCGCGCCCGGTCAGCCAGACGACGACCAACCGTGACCGACGGTCTGCTGGTCGTCGACAAGCCAGCCGGTTGGACCTCGCACGATGTCGTCGCCTGGGTACGGCGACTGGCGGGCACCCGCAAGGTCGGCCACGCGGGCAGTCTGGACCCGATGGCGACCGGCGTGCTCGTGCTCGGTCTGGGACGCGCCACCCGACTGCTGGGTCACCTGGCCAACACCGACAAGGCGTACGACGCCACCATCCGGCTTGGCGAGTCGACCACGACCGACGACGCCGAGGGGGAGGTCATCGCCAGGACTGATGCCGCGGCCCTCGAAGAGCCGGTGATCTGCCACGCGGCTCTGGAGTTCGTCGGCGAGCTCCAGCAGATCCCCAGCTCGGTGTCCGCGATCAAAGTCGGCGGCCGGCGGGCGTACCAGCGGGTGCGTCAGGGAGAGGCGGTCGAGCTGGAAGCCAGGCCGGTTCGGGTGAACCGGTTCGACCTGCACCGGTTCAGATGGGCGACCAAGTCGGTGGATGTCGACGTGAGCGTGGTCTGCTCCAGCGGCACCTACATCCGGGCGCTCGCGCGCGATCTGGGCGGTCAGCTCGGCGTCGGGGGGCACCTGACCGCGTTGCGACGCACCCGGGTCGGACCGTTCGGTCTCGACCGCGCCAACACGCTCGACGCGCTGTCCGCGTCACTCGCCGTGATTGACCTGGCCGCCGCCGCGCGCGCTGCCTTTCCGGTCTGCCAGCTCGACGAGGTGCAAGCGCGAGCCGTGGCTTTCGGGACCGTACTCAGCGGGCAGACGCTGCCGGCCGCGGGGCCGGTCGCCCTGCTTGGGCCGGCTGGCGAGTTCCTCGCGTTGTACGAACAAGATGGCCCGGATGCGCGGCCCGTCGCGGTTTTCGTCGGCTGACCATGACAACGGCTCCGGTCGGCGCTCCCGCGTGGCGGGCAATCGGCCTGGTGGCCGTGCCGGTCGGGGTGGCGCTGTTCGCGTTGAGCGCGCGGTACGGCTATCACCGTGACGAGCTGTACTTCCTGGCGGCCGGTCATCACTTGGCCTGGGGGTACCCCGACCAGGGACCTCTGGTTCCGGCCCTCGGCCGGTTGATGGGCGAGCTCGCTCCTGGCTCACTCGTCGCCTGACGGCTCTAGTCGTCGGCGCCGGCGTATTCACCCTCTTGACCGGCCATCTGATGGTCACCGCCACGCTCGACTTCCCGGTCTGGGTAGTCACCGTCTTCCTCGTCATCCGCATCCTGCGCACGGACGAGCCGCGGCTGTGGCTGCTCGTGAGTCTTGTCATCGGGATCGGACTGCTCAACAAGGCGCTCCCGGCCGTGCTGGCGCTCGGCCTGCTGGTGGGCGGTCTGATGGTACCTTCCGTGCGCGCCCAGCTCCGGAGCCCGTGGCTGTGGGGTGGTGCTGCCCTCGCAGCCGCCATCTGGGTGCCGTACCTGCTCTGGCAGTCAGACCACGGCTGGCCGCAGCTTCAGCTGGCCCACGACATCTCGTCGGAGTACTCCACCGCCGGCGAACGGCTGGGCTTCGTCGCCTTGCAGCTCCTGCTGTTCGGTCCCGTGGGTGCGTGGTTGTGGATCACTGGGCTGGCGCGACTGTGGCGGTCGGCCGACTGGGCGAAGGTGCTGCCGTGGACCTGGCTGACGGTCGTCGTCGTGTTCGCCGTGACGGCGGGGCAGGGCTACTACACCGCAGGGATCTACCCGGTCCTGATCGCAGCCGGCGCCGTCCGACAGCCCTTGGTCGGGGCTCGCGGAGAACC
>JBDUDR010000027.1:0-24592 GCA_040002845.1 Nocardioidaceae bacterium | reverse complement strand
GGGCGCGGCCCGTTGATCGGCCGCGTATCCAGCAGGTGCCCGAACCCGAAAGGAACAGCAAGGTGATCTTTATTGTTGTCAAGTTCCCCGTACGTCCGGACCGGAGCGATAAGTGGCTCTCGCTTGTCGCGGACTTCACCACAGCCACCCGCGCGGAGCCGGGCAACATCTTCTTCGAGTGGTCCAGGAGTGTGGACAACCCCAACCAGTTCGTCCTAGTCGAGGCGTTCAGGGACCGTCAAGCAGGCGAGGCGCACGTGGACTCCGACCACTTCAAGACAGCCATGGCGTGGATGCCAGACGCGATCTCGGACACGCCGGAGATCGTAAACGTCGAGGCACCTGGGGATGGCTGGGCAAGGATGGCAGAACTTCAGCCTCGCAGGGCTCACTAAACCGTCGCTCGTGCCGTCTCGACCCACGATCGTCACGGTAGGGGAGGACTGCACCTGCGCCAGTAGCGGATCCGCGGCCGACTCCAACTGCTTTGAGCCCCGGCGGCTGAATCCGGCAGTGATGGGCGGGGCGGAGCGGGCGTAGCATGGCGCTGTGGCGCTCACCGGAAAGAAGGTCCTCCTGCTCGCCGCCGACCTGTTCGAGGACATGGAGTTGCTGTACCCGCTCTACCGGCTGGGTGAGGAAGGCGTCGCGGTGACAGTGGCAGGACTCGACGATCATCCGGTGACCGGCAAGAAAGGGCACGGGCCGGTGGCCGTGGACACCACGGTTGACCGCCTGTCAGCGACGGACTTCGACGGCCTGGTCATCCCGGGCGGGTTCGCCCCGGACAAGCTGCGGCGCTCGGAGGCCGTGCTCACTTTGGTGCGGGACTTCGACGCCGCCGGCAAGCCAATCGCGTTCATCTGTCACGCCGGTTGGGTGCCGATCTCGGCGCACATCGTCAAGGGCCGGCGCGCGACCAGCGTCAGCGCCATCCGCGACGACATGGTCAACGCCGGTGTGGACTGGGTCGACGACGCAACGGTGGTCGATGGCACCCTCATTTCAGCCCGGACCCCGTCCGATTTGGGTCCGTGGATGAAGGCCCTGCTGGTGGCGCTGCAGTCTTCTCCCCGCGAGTAGCTGTCGCCCAACCGCGACCCATAGGACATTTGCGCGACCGTGCGGTGCCGTGTCAGTGCGTTCCGAGATAACCAGACAAAGGCTCACTCAGTCGCTCATGCGCCGAGCGACCGGCCGGGATGCTACGGACAGACTCCTCCCCATGACGCGACCTTAGCGGATCGTCACCTGCCGGTTGGCCATCCCGGCCCGGGCCGCGCGCTGGTCCGCGGACAGCTGCGACGTGTCGTCGAGAGCCGCGGCCAGGCGCTGCGCGAAGTCTGCCGCCGGTGTCTCCAGCGCCTCCGCCCCTGTCCCGACCGGCAGATCCCAGACCGGAACCAGCAGCCCGTGCGCGCGAAACGAGCCAACCAGCCGGCTGTCCAGGCCGAGCGCGTCCGCATTGTCGGCGTGCAGCCGGGCCAGCGCATCCAACAGAAGCTCCTCGGGTTGCGGCATCACCCACCGCAGATGCTCCTTGCTGCCCGCGTTCGTCCAGTAGGCCGCCTCGACGCTGGCCAGTCGCTTGGTGGGCGCGGCCGCGGCGTTGGCCTGTTCGAGCGATGCAGCGACCTGACCGGTGTCGTCGTCGATGTCGTCGACCCAGAAGTCAAACCCGTCATGGACCGTCACATCCAACGGCACCGAGACTTCCAGCAGGTCCTGAAGCCGGGGTCCGGCGGCTGGCAGGTCCGCGATCCTGATCGAGCTACCTGGTTCGGCTCCGAGTGCGAGCTCGAGCGCGTGTCCGATGTCACGACTCACGTCGCCGGAGTCCTGTTGGACCTGGGCCCCCAACAACATGGTGCCGTCCTGGCGCACCATGGCGGGAAGTGCGGCCGGGAGCAAGGTGCACAACAGGACGACGCGGTCACCTGCGGCCTGCACGGTGAGCGGCGAGGTCGCAGCGGGCACGAACTCACGCAGGGCGACGAAGTCGCACTCGGAGGCGAGCCCTTCGAAGGTACGCACCACGAAGGGCACCCTGCCGTCAGCTCGACCGTGGCACGCCTTGTAGCGACGACCAGATCCGCACGGACACGGCTCACGAGGACCTACCTTGCCTGCCATCCGCGGTGCCGGTGCGACGCTCGTCGCAACCTTCACGCGCGCCCGCTTACTCATGCCGGCTCCCATCCCGTTCTCGCCCGGCCGTTGACACTACGGCACGTCACGGGCTCGGGACAGGACCTCGATGGCCTTGGCCGGCCGGTCGGTGATGATCGCGTCGACTCCCAGGTCCTGACACAGGATGAGGTCGGCCAGCTTGTTCACGGTCCACACGTGCACGGGGTGGCCCGCCTGATGGCACCGCTCGACGTACCGCGGGTGCTTGCGCAGGATCTTGATGAACGGCCCCGCGATGGGGACACCCACAGGCAGCGACCCATCGCGAAATCGCACCGGCACCCGATCCATCAGGTACACGGTGTCGAGTCCCGGTGCGAGCTCTCGGATCCGGCGTACCGACATCCACGAGAAGCTCATCACCCGTACCGGTGAGTGCTGCCCGGCTGGAGGATGAGCCCAGCCGAACCGGTCCAGCAGGTCGATCAGACGCCGCTCGACCTGTCCGGCGTAGCGCGTCGGGTGCTTGGCCTCGATGGCCAGGTCGACGGGTTTCCCCCAGTCGCGGACCGTTTCCAACAGCCGCTCGAGCGTCAGGATCGACTTGCTGGACGGGTCCGGGTCGTCGGCCTCGTCGTCGAGCTCGGCCCAGGGGTTCTTCCAAGACCCGAAGTCCAGCTGCTCCAGCTCGGCCAGCTGCAACGACGAGAGGACGCCCCTGCCGTTGGACGTGCGCTCGAGTCGACGGTCATGGACGCACACCAGGTGCTGGTCGGCGGTGAGCCGGACATCGCATTCCAGGCCGTCCGAGCCGTCCTCCAGCGCCTGGACGTAGGCGCTCAGGGTGTGCTCCGCCCTGGTTTCCGCCGCCCCCCGATGGGCGATCACCTGCGGCCTTCCGAGAGGGAGGTGATCGGTTGGAGGATCTACCAGCTCTGACCTGGGTGAATGCTGGCTGTCGGGCCGCCGTTTTCGCGATCGACGCACGCCATCATGGTGACACGTCGTTTCTCCGGCGGGCAGAGGCCAGACCGAGAACGATTGCCAAACTTGCGGCCACAACCGTCGAAGCGATCGATGAGCCGAGCCAGCTTGGCGGAGTGAAGTGCAGCCATCCCTGCACGTCGTACCAGAACCCGGACCACCCCGCGAGGGTGCCCGGGTAGACCAGCTGGTAGGCGACGAAACCGCCCAGCCAAGCGACCACCGGCGCCCAGCGGAACCGAGCCTGATCGCTCACGTCCCAGCGCATCTTGCAGACTACGAAGAAGTCGACGGCGGCGGCCGCGAAAAGCGGCACGAAAACGGAGCCGATGAGGAAGAGGAAGTCGGCATAGCCGTTGATGTCGACGACAATGGCCAGCAAGGTCGCAACCACGCCGATCGCTGCCGAGATAACCCTCCGGTCGACCCTCGGGATCAGGTTGTGCGCCGACATGGTGGTCGAGTAGATGTTCGCAAATGCCTCGTCGACCTCGTCGACGGCCAGGATGCCCAACATCACGGCACCCGCCGGTAGCGCGACCAGCGCCTTGACGACGTCGGTGGAGTTCGTGGCGAGGGCCGCCACTGCGAACACACCCAGGGCGTAGTAGATCAGCGCTGCCCCGCCGTACCCGATGAAGGCGGACCCGAACGCTGCCCGGTTGGTGTTCGAGTGCCGGCTGTAGTCAGCGGCCAACGGCGCGAAGGAGACGATGCCCGCGATGCCGAGATCGACCGCCGGCCAGAACCCGACCACCCCGCCCTGGGGGATGTCTCCCAGTGGATGCTGGAACACCTGGTAGAACAGGTATGCCGTGGCGGCGAGCACCAGCCAGACCATGATCTTGCGAATCAGGCGCACGCTCCCGAGCGGGCGGATCGCCATCGTGGTGGCGATCGCCCCCGCGACCAGCACGTACACCCAGCGACGGCTCTGGCCACCCATGGCCTGCGAGGCGGCCGTCGAGATCAGTGTGATCTCCATGGTGGCCCAGCCGATGTTCTGGGTGATGTTGATGACGGTCGGCAGCACGGAGCCTCGTCTGCCGAACATCCCCCGCATGGTGACCATGGCTGGCGCCCCGGTGACCGATCCGAACACGGCAGACGCCCCCAAAATGACACCACCCAGCGCGCAACCGACGGCCGTCGCCACCAGAGCCAGCGTGAGGTCGCCGGTGGTGGCGACGATCAACGCCCCGCTGACCGGGCCAAAGAGGCTGATCCCGAAGCTGCCCCACATCGTGGTCTGGTCGAACCATCCCAACGTGCGGGGCAGGTCCGTCGTGAGTTCCAACGGGGCTTCGACGCCCTGCGGGCGCGCGGTCTGATCGTCTGAAACTGTGTGTACGGCCATCGGACCATCTCCCTACGCCGGCATTACCCGGTCAGGTTCTGGCGGTCGGTGGCCCGGATGCCACCCTCTCAGCCCACTCGCGTGTGAGCTCCCGCGTTTCTGCTAGAGCACCACCTTACGCCCTCAGCCGGTGGCGGACGCCGATCGCGAGGCGACCAGCTCGAGCACCAGCGCGACCGAGGCGAGCGCGAAGGCGACGGCCAGGGTGAGATATCCGCGAGACGCGGTGTCGGGATCTTGGTCCCAGGTGCCCAGCAGGTAACCCGCCACCCCCGCGGCGACCACGGCCACGCCGAGACAGGCCAGCGCGGCGACGCGCAGGGTCGGGACAGCCCGGTTCCAGCCAACAAACATCCACCCGACAGCCAACACAACCAGGGCGGTGCACACGATCAGCAGAACTGAATCGAGTCGGTCGCTCGACCTGAGCTCGTCGAGGGACTTGTGTGCCGCGTCGGTGAACGCCGACCGCCTCGCTGTACCGGCCCATCCTGCGTAGGCAAGTCCGGCCAGTGCACCGATCGCCAACGCGAACGGCTTGAGCGTGCGGGCCAGGGACGGCTCCGCGATGCCGGGCATCCTGGGCAGGGTCGGGATGGTGGGCGCTTCGGACATACTGGGCACCGGCGGCGGGGTCGGCCTGGCAGGGGCGTACGTCAGCGGAGCCGCCTGGAGCGGCTGGGCAGGCCAGGTGGCGTCCGGGTCGGGGGCATAGGGTGCGCCGGCGGGTGCTTGGCTGGCTGAACCAAGGGGTGACGGCTGAGACAGCTCCCCGGTGGGTGACCGGCCCTGACTCAGGGGCAGTGCGCAGCGCGCACACGAGGGCGCCGCTGGTGAGTTCTGCAGACCACATCGTGGACACTGCATGACGGCGGCTCCTCGACGCACGAGTCGAACTGCCCGAGCGCGAGCGAGCCTACCGAACCACGACTCCCCTACGGCCGGCCTCCCGACTCTCGCGAGTTCGTGGCACCGCGTGTGCATCACAAAATGCGACGTTCCGGTAGCCAGCCCGGCTGAGAGACAGCATTGCCGTCACATTTTGTGGCAGAGCCCATCCCCGCAGCCCGGGTCAGCCGTTTGTGCGCAGGTAGGTCCCGAAGTGCGGAACCGTGAAGGACACCGTCCCCCGCTCGGCGGCGTACACGAGGCCCTTCTTGATCAGGCCGTCCCGGGCCGGTGAGAGGCTCTGCGGGCGGCGGCCCAGCAGACTCGCCACGTCGCTCGTCTGCACGGGTGGGTTGGACGAGTCGGCTCCGAGATCGGCCATCGCGCGCATGTAGTCACGTTCGGCCGGGGTCGCGCGGTCGTACCGCGCTCCGAAGAACCCGATGGCGAGCTCTGCCTCGGCCTGCGGAGCGGCCTCGCGGACGTCTTCGGCGCGGATCGGGCTGGAGGGCGCGGTGTCCCAGGTGACCTTGCCATATGCCTGGACGAAGTAGGGGTATCCGCCGGTGAGGTCGTACAAAGCGTCGAGCGCAGCGGATTGGAAGTCCACGTCCTCGGTCGAAGCCGGCACCCGCAGCGCCTGATCAGCCGCGTCCCGCGCCAGCCGGTCCACGCTGACGTAGCGGAACAGCCGTTCGGCGTACGACTTGCTGGCGCTCAAGGCGACCGGCAGATGTGGCAGCCCCGCGCCGACCACCACAATCGGCGCACGCTGCTGGCTGATCTCGTGACAGGCGCCGCACAACGCGGCCAGCTCCTCGGGCGCAACGTCCTGCATCTCGTCGACGAACACCGCGATCCCGACCCCCAGGTCGGTAGCGAGACCCCCCATGTCGGTGAGCAGCTCGATCAGGTCGAGCTCGAGGTCGCCGGAGTCCGCGCGGCCACGGGTCGCCGCGACCTCAGTTGGCGGATGCCAGCGCACACTCTTGCGATGTTGCAGGCTGGATCGCAGTGCAAAGGACTTGATCGTGCCCGCTACGGCGTCAACAGCCTGCGGGTTTCGGTGTCGATGTGCGACCTCGCGAACGGCAGCATGCATGGCCTGAGCCAGCGGCAGCCGCAGACCTTGGTCGGGGCGAGCCTCGATCTTGCCTGTCCCCCAGTAGCGTTGCACCGCGAGCGAGCGGAGCGCGTTGAGCAGCACGGTCTTTCCGACGCCACGCAAACCGCTCAGCACCAGCGAACGCTCCGGCCGGCCCGCGGCCACTCGCTCCAGGGTCACCTCGAACTGCCGCAGCTCGAAATCGCGACCGGCCAGCTCAGGAGGTCGCTGGCCCGCGCCGGGGGCGTAGGGGTTGCGAACTGGGTCCACGATCAGAATGTATGGCCAAATCTAGGGTCAGCCCTAGATTTGGCTATCGAGCGCTATCGCGTGTCGCCCGCGCAACGCGAACTGGCAGCATGGATCAGCAGCGCATGACTACGAGGTGACCGATGACGGCCGACACACCCCCAACCCTCTTGGAACCGCTGAATGAGAGCTGGGAACGCGCACTCGCGGTGGTAGCCCACCCGGACGACCTCGAGTTCGGGGCGGCCGCTGCGATCGCCCGCTGGACCGCCCAGGGAAAGCACGTGACGTACTGCATGGTCACCAGCGGCGAGGCCGGCATCGACTCCATGTCACCGGAGGAGACCCGAAAGGTGCGTGAGGAAGAGCAGCGAGTGTCCGCCGCTCTCGTCGGTGTCGACACCGTCGAGTTCCTGGGCCTTCCAGACGGTGTGCTCGAGTACGGCGTACCGCTGCGCAAGAGGATCGCTCGTGAGGTGCGACGGTACCGCCCAGACGTCGTGGTGACGAACAACTTCCGGTCCACCTGGGATGGCGCAACGGCGCTGAATCAGGCCGATCACATGGTCACCGGCCGCGCGACCCTGGACGCAGTGCGCGATGCTGCGAACCGCTGGATCTTCCCCGAGCTCGCCGACGAGGGCTTGGAGCCGTGGGCCGGAACTCACCAGGTTTGGGCCGCCGGGTCCCCCGAGGCAAGGCATGGCGTGGACACGACGGACAGCTTCGACCTGGGCGTCGCCTCCCTGCGCGCTCACGCGGCGTACTTGCGCGGACTCGGATCGGGGGACTTTGACCCGGCGGAGTTTCTGGAGGGCATGTCGCGTGCCGCTGGAAGCCGGCTAGGCGTCACACATGCAGCGACCTTTGAGGTGTTCCATCTCCTTCAATTCTGACCCGCCCTGATCCGCAGAGACACCAGCACTCAGTACGCAGAGCACTAGCCGAGACCTGTCACGACGACGTTAAATGGACGCGTGGCGGCACATGAGGAACTGCGCAAGGACCTCGAGGCGACCGTTGAGGCTAGGCGCGAGCTCGGCCCCGAGTACGAGCCCGAGCTCGTCGCATCCTTTCTGGAACGACTCGACGGCGAGATGAAGAAACGGCTCAAGACACTGTCGAAGAAGCAACGGGAATCACAGCGGGAAGACACCGGCATCCCCATCGCCATCGGCTCGTTCGTGCTCGGAATACCGCTGTCCGCCATTGCGGGCGGGCAAGCCGGCCTGCCCGGTCTGGTGACCGCCTGGGTCGGCATCGCGATCGTCAACATCGCACATGCCTGGAGCCACCGCCGATAGGCAGGGTCCCAAGGGCTGCGCAGCCTCAGGGGAGCCTGGTCATTTCAGCAGCCTGGACAGGCGCCGGTCAGCCAGCGGCTTGCCGCCGGTCTGGCAGGTCGGGCAGTACTGCAGTGCCGAGTCTGCGAACGCGACCTCGCGAACAGTGTCACCACAGACAGGGCAGGCCTGCCCTGTCCGGCCGTGCACCCGCATCCCGGACTTCTTCTCGCCTTTCAGATCGCTGGCGCCGAGCCCGTGCGACCGGGCGATCGCATCGCCCAGGATCTCGTGCATTGCCTGATACAGGGTGGCGACGTCAGCTGGGGCGAGGCTGCTGGCCGGTTTGAAGGGCGACATCTTCGCGGCATGCAAGATCTCGTCGGAGTACGCGTTGCCGATCCCCGCGATCACCGACTGGTCGCGGAGCACACCCTTGATCTGGGACCTGCCCAATCTCGTGAGGATCTCCTGCAGGCTCGACTCCGTGAAGTCCGCCGCGAGCGGATCGGGACCGAGCCTCGCGATGCCGGGCACGTCGCGGGGGTCGCGTACGACGTACATCGCCAACCCCTTGCGGGTCCCCGCCTCGGTGATGTCCAGCCCGCTGCCGTCGTCGAGGACCACCCTGGCGGCGAGCGGCCCCTTACCCGGCTTCGGCGGCAGCGTCGGCACCTCGTCCCGCCAGCGGACCCAGCCGCCACGGGACAGGTGGAGGATCAGATGCGTGCCCGACACGTTGAAGTCGAGGAATTTTCCGTGCCGTCCCACTCCATCGATGAACATGCCGTGCAGCGCGTAGGTGGGCGGGTCGAATGTCTTTAAGGCACTGATGGCCACGATGTCCACCCGCGTGATGGCGCGACCCTCCAGCCGTCGGCCAAGGTCGGTGGCCAACGCGTCGACCTCGGGGAGCTCTGGCACCCTCCCAGTCTGCCGCCCGGTCTCAACTCACGTCGAGAGGCCAGTCGGGCGGCGGCTGATCGAGGGCATCCCGGAGTAGTTTCAGATACTCCCGCCGCGGGATCGCCACCGCCCCGAGCGAGGCGAGATGCGGGGTCAGCCACTGCACGTCCATCAGTCGTTCGACAATCGGGTCGCGCAGCATCTCGACGAGCGCCACCAGAGCTACCTTGGATGCGTCGGTGCGACGATGAAACATCGACTCCCCCGCGAACAACCCTCCGACGCTCACCCCGTACAGACCACCGGCCAACTCCCCGTCTCGCCAGGCCTCGACCGAGTGCACCCAGCCGAGTCGGTGCAACGCTGCGTACGCCCGAATCATGCGCCCGTCGATCCAGCCGCCCTCTCGGGACGGATCGGCGCATGCCCTGAGAACCTCGTCGAAAGCGGTGTCGACCCGGATCTCGAACCGCCGGACCGACCTGGCCAGTGACCGTGAGATCTTCAGGCTGTTCGCCGGCAGGATCGCCCGACTGGCCGGGGACCACCACAGCATCTGACCATCGTCGACGGGCATCGGGAAGACGCCCTGCCGGTACGCGTTCAGCACCGTACCCGGCTGCAGGTCGGCGCCCGCTCCGACGAGGTCCCGCTCGCCTGCGTCCTCCGGAGCGAACGACCAAGGGCTGGCCGGTGGTTCGATGGGCATCGCTCGAAGATAGCCGCGTCCACCACGAGTTGGTGCCGGTGAGGGTGGGTCGTAGGGTCGTTACACCCGGCCACGTGAGGAGTCACCGCATGGGTGTCGGCAAGACGCTGGCCAGAAGCCTGGCGCCGGCGGCGGTCAAGATCGCGCCGCAGGTGACTGCTGGGTTCGTGCGCGAGGTGCTCGACCGCGCCATCGACGGGTTCGGGCCGCTCTCCGGAGCGGCCGCTGCCGCAGACCGGCGGCTGACCAGGGCCCACGGTGACGTCGACCGGGCGATCCACGATCTCATCGAGGGCCACGTACGCATGGCCGGCGTGCAGGGTTTCGCGACCAATCTCGGTGGCATCGTCACCCTGGCGCTCACCATGCCGGCCAACATCAGCGGGCTCGCCATCCTGCAGTGCCATCTGGTAGCCGGTATCGCACACCTGCGGGGGTACGCCCTCGACGATCGCCGTGTCCGCAACGCGGTGCTGGCCTGCCTCCTGGGCGAGGACAGTCTGGATGCGCTGGTGGAACAAGGTTCGCTGCCATCCACGCCGATGGCGATCGCAACCGCCCCGGTCTATGACCCGCAGCTGGACCGGCAAGTGGCCAGTCTCGTCACCGCTGAGCTGCTGGCCCGGGTGACCGGTCGCCGACTGGTAATCAGCTTCGGCAGGCGCACCCCACTGCTCGGCGGAGGTGTGGGCGCGGTGTCTGACGCCTACTCGACCTACCGGGTCGGCAGGTACGCCGATCGCGAGCTGCTCGCCCGTCCACCAGCACACCACGGGCGTGGGGAAGCCAGTGGCACCTGAGCGAGCCGGACGTGCGGTGCTGCACATCGGACTACTCAAGTCCGGCACGTCTTTCATCCAGCACCAGATCCGGCATCACCACGAAGCTCTGGTCGAGGATGGCGTCCTGTTCCCTGGCGGCCGGTCCTGGCGCACCCAGGTGACGGCGGTCAGGGACCTGATCGGCACCAGCCATCTTGGGCGCGGCGCGGAAGGAAAGACGCGGACCTGGAAATGGCTGGCTGGCCAGTCGGAGTCCTGGTCTGGCCAAGCCGTGCTGGTCTCCATGGAGTTCTTGTCGTTCGCGGACCAGGAGCAGGTCGAACGGGCCGCCGGTTCGCTCCGGCCACGCCAGGTCGAGGTGGTCGTGACCGTGCGCGACCTCGCGCGGGTGGTCCCGACAATGTGGCAGGAAAGCATCCAGAACCGTGCAGACTGGTCCTGGCGCGCCTACGCAGACTCCCTTCGTGATCGACCGGGGGCCGATCCCGAGCCCGCCAGGGCGTTCTGGCGCCAGCACGACCTGCCGCGAATCCTTCGTACCTGGGTCGACGTCGTGGGCACCGACCACGTGACACTGGTGACCGTGCCGCAACGGGGAGCCGATCCGGACCTGCTCTGGATCCGCTTCTGCCAGGCCGCCGGGCTGGACGCGACTCGGTACCCGATCGACCCGCGGACCGTGAACACGTCGCTGGGAGTAGCCGGCACGGAGCTGATGCGGCGACTCAGCCTGGCCAGCCAGAACCGGCTTCCGCGGGCGGTCTATCTGCGCCACCTCAAGCATTTCCTGGCCAAGGACGTGCTCGCCAAGCTCGACGACGACACGTTCGGGTTGGGCGCGGACGATCAGGAGTGGGCAGGCGAGCGAGCTCGCCTCATGGTCGATGAGGTACGCGCCCTGGGCGTGCCGGTCATCGGGGACCTGGCCGAGCTGGTTCCGCCGTCGTCAGCGGCTCGCCGCACACCAGACCAGGTGGACGACTCAGCTGTGCTCGGCGTCGCCGTTGAGGCGATCCTTGCTTTCGTCGAACGGCTGGCCGACCGGTCCGCCGACCCTGTCCCCGGCCGATCCGCTGACGCCGTCTCCGGCCTGCCCGCCGAGAGCGAGTGAGCTATCCGCCGGCAGGACGCGCCGTCTTCGCAGCCGGCGATAGCTGTTCAGCGCGACCTCGAGGCTGCGATGCTCCTTGCCCAGCTGAACCACGGACCGCTTGAACTGTTCGCGGCCCGGAGTGGCGAGGTGGGCGTGCAGCTCGGCGGCGCCATCGCGAGCACGTTGCTCGGCTGCCGCGAGCTCGCGGCGGGTATCGTCGCGTTCGGTCTCGGTGCGGAGCCGTTCCCCGTTGATCCTCGCGGCCTCGAACAGCAGCGTCTCGATGCAGGCGACTGCGGCCCCCACCGACCGCGCCGGGTCGGGTGCGTCGGGATCCAGCCAGCCGTCTGGATCGGGCGGAGCTGCCGGCTGAAGCTCCTCGAGATCGCCGCGTACGTCGTAACCGGCGTCCCGTAGCCGGGTCAGCCAGGTCGCGGTCACGTCACGAGTCCAGGCGTAGAGGGTGGGCGGCAGGGTGGCCCGCACGTCCGTACCCCGTTTGGCCAGCGTCAGGTGCGCGAGCTGCTCGCGCACGAAGTACCTGTAGTCGGCGTTGCTCAACTTGCCTCGTACCCGCTCGTTGATCTGGCGCAGCACCTTCGTCTCCGCTGAACCAAGCGACGGGTTGGTGCGGTCGGAAGGCACCGTGCACCATTCGGGCTCGATCCCGAGCAACGCGCGGAACCGGTCCCAGAGCAGATCGTGCCGACCGCCCTCGGGCGGGACGGTCACCAGGTGCACGTGGCTCGGTGTTATCGGACCACCCCAGCGCTCCAGCACCTCCGGCCAGGTCTGGACGTGCCAGAACCAGCCGGAACCACTGGCTTCGTAGTCAGCCTTCTCCTCGGCGAGGAAGGTGGCGAAGCTGTTGGACCGCTGGTGCTTGACCGTTTCCTGCCACTCGGCGGGAAACTGCCGGCCGAGGTCGCGGGCAGAGTAGATGATGTGGACCTCGGCCGGTGCCAGGTCCCGATGCGCCCGCTGGACCTGCTCCGGTGACGCGGACGCCAAGATCTCGTGCGAGATCACGACGGTGCCGGGCCAATCCCGGATCCGCTCGACGAGCCGGTCCCACGCTCCAGCCGCCTGGCTGCCCATGCCGCCCCATTCGAGCTCCAGCAGGTCCAGCGCCGCCATGAAGAAGTCGTCGAAACGGTCCGCGGCGTAGAGCAGGCCCTCCTGGGCCAGGCGTTCGCGGTTGCGGAAGAGCAGATCCTGGACGTATGTGGTGCCGGTCTTCGGAGCCCCGACATGCAGGTAGACGACTTGCCCGGTCACGTTTATCCCCCCGATCCTCCACTCTGGAACCTCGACGCGGACGCGCGGCGGACTCTACCCAGAGTGCCACGCCCAGGGAAACGGACTCGCCTTGCAGCCCGAAAGCGCTCCCGGACACCGATGGGTACATCGTCCGCGGGAGTCGCGGGCGCGGGCCTGCTTCGCCGGCTGTACAGCCGGGCGAGCCCGACCAGGGCGTCGATAGCGGCTGTAGAGATCTCGGAGTCATCGGTCTGGTCGGGCTCGCGCGCGGAGGAGGATCTCGGCCTCCGCACCGGCAGCAGATCGTCGAGCTGTCCGGCGATGGCGTAACCCCCCTCCCGAAGATCGTCGACGATGCGCTCCGAACGAGCGAGTACCCACTTGGCGTGCCGACCGGGCAGGCCCATCCGGCCCGACTGCTGACCGGCCGCCAGCACGCGTTCAGCGAGATCCCACTTCGCATGGCGCTCGTACTCCTCCCAGCTGAGGGTCCTGCGTAGCTCGGGGTTCAGCCTTCGAATCAGCTCGGTCTCGGCCGGTCCAAGCGATGTGTTGGCGCCGCGGTCCGGCCGGTCATACCGATCGGGGTCCAGTCCGAGGACTGCCGCGAACCGCCGCCAGAGCAGCTGATCGTCAGCCCCGTCCGGCGGCACCATGACCACGTGGATGCGCTCGGGTGGCAGGACGGTAGCCCACCGCCTCGCCACCGCCGAGCAGTCGCGCCCCCGCCAGAACTGGGCTGTGACGCGGTGAAGGTCCCGACGCCCCGGGATGTCCTTGGCTGCCCCGCCCCCCGACTCCCCAGGTTGGCGACCTGCCCCTGCTTCAGTGGCCGGTCGTTCGTCGACCGGATCGTCACGACTCGCCTTGACGGCCTCGATGAAACCCTTCCACCTGTAGGTGTGCCCCAACTTGACCTGCTCCTGCCACACCGCCGGCAGCTGGCGTCCCAGGTCTCGGGCCGTGATGACGACGTGGACCTCGGCGCCGGACAGGGAGCGGGCGATCCGCACGATGTCGTGCTCGGTGGCGGCGAACAGCACCTCGTGGGAGATGAGCCCGGCCCGTCCGAAAGCCAGCAACTGCTGGGTCATGTCGCGCCAGGTGCCCTCGGCGGCCGGATACTTGTGTCCGCGGAAACTCCGGTCCATGACATCGAGCGCGGCGAAGAAGTGTCCGCCAAAGCGACCCACGGGATACAAGAACCCGTCCCCGCGCAGCGCCTTCCGGTTGGCGGACATGATCGCCTGCAGGTAGGTGGTGCCGGTCTTGGGGAGTCCCACATGGACGAACACCCTCGGCGGTGGGCCGAGGGGCTGTTGCGCCTCCGCCTTCTTCCGACCTGAGAGCTTCAGCCCGGCCACCCGGACCCGTCGCGCGCGGGCTATCAAGCGCGTCCGTAGTGGCGGCGGAGACGCCTCCCGGTGCTCAACTCTGCGGGCCGCGACCATCCCGACCAGGCCCTTGACCGAAGCGATTATGGCGGGAGAGGCCGCCTCGAAGATGTCCTCGTCGGTGATTTCCGCCGGTGAGTACGCCTGCTGCTCCTCAGGTCGCGCCGGCAGGAGGTCCCGCAGGTCGCCGACGACGTTGACCCCGCTGTCGCTGATGTGGGCCAGCAGGTCTCGTGACCAGTCCTCGGCCCACGATCGCTGGTCCGCCGGAAGGCGCAGCGGCCCGCGCAGCTGGGTCCGCACCAACACACTCTCGGCCAGCCGGTGCTTGATCTGCGAGCGGTAGGTGGGCCACACCATGGTGTCGTCCACCCGCTCGTTGAGACGGCGCAACAGCTCCGTTTCAACGACGCCCAGCGATGGATTCGGCTTGCCGATCCGCCCGTCGAGCACCGTCGAGTCGATCCCGACCACGCCGGCGAACCGCCTCCACAACTCATCCGGGCCACCATCCGCGCCGGGCACTGTGACAAGGTGCACGTGATCCGCACCCACCTGCTTGCCCCAGCGGGCAGCGATGTCGGCTGCGTCCTGCGAACGCCAGAACCGATGCCCGAGGGTAGGTTGTCGGGGCGCCGCGTCCTCGCCAACCGCGTCGCGCAGCATGTTCACGTAGTCGGACCATGGAGTCGTCTGCCGGTTCTTGATGCTCTCCTGCCACATCGAAGGAATCTGGCGAGCGAGGTCGCGTGCGGTGATGATCACCTGCACGTCGGCGTCGCTGAACGAGCTGACCGCGGTGACGATCTCGCTCTCCTCCGCACCTGCCAAGATCTCGTGCGACAGCAGACTGACCCCGGGCCACGAGCGAATCTGGTCGGCAAGTCGCTCCCAGGAGCCGGGCACGTCAGGGTCGTCGTACCCGGCGAACTTGATCCCTCGCAGGTCGAGCGCGGCGAGAAAGTGCGCACGATTTCCCTTGCCGGGGTAGAGGATGCCGGCGTCTCGCAGCCGCTTCCGGTGCCTGTGCAGCACGTCTTGCAGGTATGTCGTGCCCGTCTTCGGCGATCCGACGTGGAGAAAGACTGTCCGAGCTCCCGGGAGGTCGTCGCTCATTGGGCGATTCTGTCAGCACTCGAGCGCGGCAGACAGATGATCGTCACCTAAGCAGGACCTCACCTGTGTCGCAGATGCCGCATCCGGCGCCGCAAGGCGCGCGTCGCCCGGTTGGAACCGGCGCGCGGCCCGGCCGACTTGGACCCCACCGGGCCGGCCAGCGGGCCCGCCTTGAGACCCCGACCTCTGCGCTTGCCTCGACCTCGGCCCCGGGCGCTGGCTACCAGTACCTCGACGAGGGCGGCGTTGGCGACCTCTGACACGGCAAGGGGATCGACGTCGTCAGGTCGCGTTTCGCTCCCGGTGGCGCCGGGTGCCGGCAGGATCTCCTTCAGGTCACCGGTGATCTCGTACTCATTGCGTCGCAGATACTCCACGATCTCGTGCGCCTTCTCCGTCACCCATGCGTAGTCCTGCGCGGGCAGCTCGAGCTTTATCGCGTTGCCGCTGTGCTCGAGCACGTCGCGGGCCAACATGAACTTCACCAGTCGGCTGTACGTTGGCCCGTCGATGCGACCGGCCACGCCCTGGTTGACGCGCCGCAACACCTCGGCCTCAGCCGCGCCCAGCGACGTGTTGGCCCGGGGCACATCGGAGTCGTACGCGCCCGGCTCGAGGCCCACCACCGAACAGAACCGCTCCCACAACAGCTCGGGGCTGGAGGCGGCCGGCGGCACGGTCACGACATGTACGTGCTCGCGCGGCACCACGGCTTCAAACGGTGGCAGCACCTGCGCGGGGTCTTGCTGCCGCCATAGCCGTCTGCCCCACTGGGCACCGCCGGCCGACGGGTGGCGTGCGGAGGAGATGTACTCGTCCCACGACAGGGGTTGCTTGTTTCGCAGGTGGGTCTGCCACATGGCGGGGATGACCTTGGTGAGGTCGCGTGCCGTATGGACGATGTGAACCTCGGCGGGAGCGAGCGACTCCACCATGCGCTTGGCCTGCGCGGACGAGGCAGCGCACAAGAACTCCTGCGAGATCACCACAGTATCGCCCGGCCAGGTCCGAACCTCCTCGGACAGGATGTCCCATTGGCCGGGATTTCCCGTGGACTCGGGATGCATCCGCTTGTGGAGCAGGTCCAAGGTCGACTTGATCTGCAGTGCATAGGTTTGTCGAGGGAACAGCACACCGTTGACGGCTAACGCCTGCTTGTTTTGAACCAGCACCGACTGGAGGAACGTGGTCCCGGTCTTCAGCGGTCCGATGTGGACGAAAACACGTGTACTCGGCATGGGTGCGCCCGCCCTCCACTCTCCAGAGCCGTGCGTACGGCGCTGTGTCGGCTCCCAAGGGCCAGGCACATGCTACCTACGCACGGCCGAGCGCCTGCACGACCCGCGATGGGCTGGGCCGGCCGAGCTGTTCGGCCATCCAAACACTGGTCTCGACCAGGGCGGACAGGTCGACACCCGTGTCGACCCCCATCCCGTGCAGCTGCCATACCAGATCCTCGGTGGCGAGGTTGCCGGTCGCGCTCTCGGCGTACGGGCAACCCCCAAGCCCACCGGCGGACGCGTCAATGGTCGTCACGCCGTGGCGCATCGCCGTGAGCGCGTTGGACAGGGCCTGCCCGTAGGTGTCGTGAAAGTGGACGGCGAGCTGATCGACCGGCATTCCCATGACGTCAAACGCGTCCAGCAAGCGGGTGACGTGACCTGGGGTGGCCACGCCGATGGTGTCGCCGAGGGAAAGCTGGCTCGCGCCGAGGTCGAACAACCGCTGACCCACCCGGGCCACCTGGTCGACCGAGACGTCGCCTTCCCAGGGGTCGCCGAAGGCCATCGAGACGTACGCGCGGACATCGATGCCCGCGGCGCGGGCTCGGGCAACGGTCGGCTCGAACATCGTGAACTGCTCGTCGAGGCTGCGGTTGAGGTTGCGCTGCGCGAACGACTCGGTCGCGCTGCCGAAGATGGCTATGTGGGCAACCCCAGCCTCCAGCGCGCGATCCAGGCCCCGCTCGTTGGGCACCAGCACCGGCAGCGGTGTCGGGCCGTCGAGGTCGATCAGATCGACCAGCTGCTCGGCGTCGGCGAGCTGCGGCACCCAGCGTGGATGTACGAAGCTCGTGACTTCCACGATAGGTAGCCCGGCGGTGATCAGCCGGGCGATGAACTCGGCCTTGATCTCCAACGGCACGATCGTGGACTCGTTCTGCAGACCGTCGCGGGGGCCGACCTCGTAGATCGTCACCTCCGCGGGCAGGCCTTCGGCCGGCTCCAGTTGCGGTTGGCGCATGCCCTCAGTCTGACCGGTCGGCGGTGCTGATGCCGGTTGGCGCATGCCCTCAGTCTGACCGGTCGCTGGTGACCCGGAACAGGGTCTCCCCCATCGGCACCTGCTCACCCTCGGTTGCATTGACCTCCGCCACCACGCCGTCGAATGGTGCTTTGAGCGCCAACTCCATCTTCATGGCCTCCATCACACCGAGGGTGTCTCCGGTGCTGACCGCCTGACCCGGTGCCACCGACAGCGACAAGATCGTGCCCGGCATCGGCGCGGTGACCATGCCGTCGGAGATTGCGATGCCACGCGTGGGTCCGAACACGTCGGGTCTGTCGAGTCGAGAGGTACGCCCGCGATGCGCGACCGTTACACCGTGGGCATCGATCTCCACGTAGGCCTCGTGGACGACACCGTCGATCTCCAGGCGATAGAAGTCGTCGCTCTCGACGAGTGCGTGCACAGCCCAGTCCTGCTCCTGGCTGGCAACCCGGCCGGCCGGCTCGTCGACTCGGAGCACCCTAACCTGGTCGCCGGCACGGAGCTCGACGAGCACGGGGGCGGACGGGCCTGCACTTCGCCAACCGTCGCCGACCCCGAACGGGTCTCGGGCATCGCCGTCACCGCTGGCCGCCACCCGCTTTCCCGCCAGCGCCCAGGCCCCGATGCACGCGGCCAGGTCGTCGGGGTCGTCGCGAAAGTGGCCGGGGTTGCGATCGAGCCAGCCGGTGTCGACCTCCGCCGCGCGGTAGGCCGGATCGTCCGCGAGCTGACGGAGGAACCCGAGATTGGTGGTCAGACCCAGGATCGCGGTGTCGTCGAGCGCGCCCATCAAGGCCCGGCGCGCCGACTCCCGGTTTGGCGCATGCACGATGATCTTGCCCAGCATGGGGTCGTAGTACGTCTCCACCCGCTGCCCGGACTCGAGCGCGGCGTCGACTCGGGCATGCTCCGGCCAGTGCACCCGGGACGCGACGCCGGCTTGCGGCAGGAAGCCGTGGAACGCGTCCTCGGCATAGACCCGTGCCTCGATGGCGTGCCCGTCCACTGTCACATCGTCCTGGCCGAACGCCAGGGGCAGTCCCTGCGCGATGGCGAACTGCATCTGGACCAGGTCGACCCCGGTGATGAGCTCTGTCACGGGGTGCTCGACCTGCAGCCGGGCGTTCATCTCCAGGAAGAACACGTCCTCACCGGCGACCAGGAACTCCACGGTCCCCGCGTTGACGTAGCCCACTTCACGGGCCAGCCGCACCGCCGCCTCCGTTGCGGCGCTGCGTACCCCCTCGGAGATGGTCGGCGCGGGCGCCTCCTCCACGACCTTCTGGTGACGCCGCTGAACCGAGCAGTCGCGTTCGAAGAGATGCAGGACGTTGCCGTGCGCGTCGGCCAGGATCTGGACCTCGATGTGCCGGCCGCGCTCGATGAAGCGCTCCAGCAAGATTGTGTCGTCACCGAACGCGGACCGGGCTTCGCGCCGAGCGGCCGCGGCCGCCTCGTCCAACGCTGCCGGGTCGCGTACGACCCGCATCCCCTTTCCGCCACCACCGGCAGCCGCCTTGACCAGGACCGGGAAGTCGGCCGGAACCAGGGTCGGGAGGCGACCGTCGGTCGCCGACAGCTCGAAGGAAGGGACCACGGGTACGCCGGCGCGGCGCGCCACCTCACGAGCTGCGTCCTTGCGACCCATCAGCTCCAGCACGGCCGCCGAGGGGCCGACGAACGTCATACCGGCGTCGGTCACCGCACGGGCGAAGGGGCCCCGTTCGGAGAGGAACCCGTACCCGGGGTGCACGGCTTCGGCACCCGACCGGTGTGCCGCCTCGAGCAAGGCGGTGATCGACAGGTACGACTCCGCTGCCGGCGGCGGACCGATGCGTACCGCTGTGTCGGCCTCGCGAACGTGCGGTGCCGACCGGTCCGCGTCGCTGTAGACCGCGACCGTGCGCAGGCCCGCCTGGCGGGCGGCCCGGAGGACGCGGACAGCGATCTCGCCCCGGTTCGCGACCAGGACGCTGCCGAACCCCTGCCCGATCGCGCGGGCGCCTGTCATGTCTGCCGCTCCGGGGCTCCCCATCCGCTCACATCCGGAAGATTCCGTAGGACGGCTCGGGGATCGGCGCGTGAGCGGCCGCGGCCAGGCCCATCCCGAGGACTCGACGGGTGTCCACGGGATCGATGATGCCGTCGTCCCACAACCTCGCGGTGGAGTAGTAAGGGGAACCCTGCAGCTCGTACTGGTCGCGGATCGGCTGCTTGAAGGACTCCTCCTGCTCAGCCGACCACGTCTCGCCGGATGTCTCGATCGTGTCGCGGCGGACGGTGGCGAGCACGGAGGCGGCCTGTTCGCCGCCCATCACCGAGATCCGTGCGTTCGGCCACATCCACAAGAACCGGGGGTCGTACGCCCGCCCGCACATCCCGTAGTTTCCGGCACCGAACGACCCGCCGATCACCACGGTGAACTTGGGCACGACCGAGCACGCTACAGCCGTGACGAGCTTCGCTCCATCCTTGGCGATCCCTCGCCGCTCGTACTCCCGCCCGACCATGAAACCTGTGATGTTCTGCAGGAACACCAGCGGGATGCCGCGCTGGTTGCACAGCTCGATGAAGTGCGCGCCCTTGAGCGCCGACTCACTGAACAGGATCCCGTTGTTGGCGAGTACGCCGATGGGGTAGCCCCAGATGCGGGCGAAGCCGCACACCAACGTCTCGCCGTACAGCGCCTTGAACTCTTGCAGCCGGCTGCCGTCAACGACCCGTCTGAGGACCTCCCGGACGTCGTACGGTGTCCGGGAGTCGAGCGGAACGACGTCATAGAGAGTGTCCGGATCCTCGCGCGGCTGCTCGACGGCGATCTGCGGGATCGATGAAAGGCTCGGCCTATGCAACGTGGCCATGATCGAGCGCACGATCTCCAGCGCATGGGCGTCATCGTTGGCGAGGTGGTCGACCACACCCGACTGCCTGGCGTGGACGTCCCCGCCGCCGAGGTCCTCTGCGGTGACCACCTCCCCGGTCGCCGCCTTCACCAGCGGCGGACCGCCCAGGAAGATCGTGCCCTGGTCCTTCACGATGACGGACTCGTCGGACATCGCCGGGACATACGCTCCACCCGCCGTGCACGAGCCCATCACTGCTGCGATCTGGGCGATTCCGAGCGCGGACAGGTTGGCCTGGTTGAAGAAGATCCGGCCGAAATGGTCGCGGTCGGGGAAGACCTCGTCCTGCCTCGGCAGGAACGCGCCACCTGAGTCGACGAGGTAGACGCACGGCAACCGGTTGGCCCCCGCGATCTCCTGCGCGCGAAGGTGCTTCTTCACGGTGATCGGGTAGTAGGTGCCGCCCTTGACCGTCGCGTCGTTGGCGACGACGACGCACTCACGACCACTGATCCGACCCACCCCGGTCACCAGGCCGGCCGCCGGGACGTCGTCGTCGTACATACCGGTCGCAGCGAGCGGTGATAGCTCCAGAAACGGGCTGCCGGGATCGAGCAGCCGGTCGACGCGGTCCCGTACCAGCAGCTTGCCCCGGGAGGTGTGCCGGTCGCGCGCCTTCTGCGATCCGCCCTGCCGGACGACCGCCAGTCTCGCGCGCAGCTCCTCGACCAGCTCACGCATGCCGGATCAGCACCTCCCGTCTTGCTCCGTCCTCCCCGTTACGTCCGCAACCTCGTGGGCGATAGCGCACGGGTTGGCGGACGCAAGGTCGTCGGAGCTACGATGTTAGCGCCCGTTAACATCTGGCGTCCAGCGCTCCGCCGAGGTCAGAGCGCAGAACGTCTTATCCTGACCTGGTGAGCTGGCTTCCTCGGGTGGGCGCGGCAGCGTCGATTGTTATCTGCAGCGCTTGCGGCACTGCTTCAGTCTCGTCTGCCCAGGATCGAGGGACGGCAGCAGTTCCCGGGGAGTCCGCGCCTCCCGCGTGCGACACACTGCTCACGGGACCTGTCAAGGATGACGACGAGCAAATCATCAAAGTTGTCAATGAGGCGACTCTTACCGGAGCACAGCTCATCGATTGGCTAACCAACCGCGAGAAGGTGCATGCCTTGCATCCCGAAAGCGGGTTCCCCGACCTGACAGATGCGGAAGTCGTCCGCGTCTGCTTGTTCGAGGTGGCTGGTTTCCACCCACCTGGTCCGCCCGGACACAACGCTTCACCGAATGGGGCTACGTTCGTGGTGCGCACAGGCCAGGACCCAGTTCTCGACGTGGTTGGCGACCTCGACGGATTTCAGCCCTTGTGGGACACGTTGCCGACGTAGATCGTGCAACCGAACGACCGGTCAGGCGGGTGGGGGTGGCGGCGGAGCACCCGAGCCGGATGACCCGGATGCACGGTTCGCCCACGGCGTCGTCTCGCCGCTCTCGCGGAAGGCCATGGCCGCAAACACGGTCTCCGCGATCGCCAGGATGAACAGCACGTAGCCGCTCCAGCCAACGCTGACGCCACTTCCTGAATAGGTCAGTGCACGAAGGATCAGCAAGAAGGCGCCCAAGGCCGCGCCTGCGGTTGTGATGAGCGCCCAGCCGACCCCGATCTCGGGCAGCTCGACCAGGTCGAAGGCCTTGATGGCGACGATGACCGCTGCCGCGAACAGGAGCAGGAGCGCCAGCACCGCGTAGCCGTGCCAGGCATCAGCGCCGGCCGAGAACCCCCCGAAGCTAACGGTCACATATGAACTGAAGAAGGAGAAGATGAAGACGCCGATAGCCGCGCCCAGGACCCCCTTGTCACTGGTCTTCAGCGAGTTCAGATCCACTGCCATGCTGAACCTCTCATCTGTGCTTGTCGGGGTGTCCGTGATTCGTCGGGCTAGACCCTAGCGCCTCGGAAGCCCCCTCCGCAGTGGCTCGCGGGAACTTCCAGACCCCGCATAGCTCGCATCTCGGGCGGTTCGGCGGTTAGTCAGCGTTAACTCGGCGTCTAGGCTACCGACCATGGCTGTCGGGCGGCGTGATCAGATCCTGGCCACGGCTGCCCAGATGTTCGCGGATCGCGGATTCCATGCCGTCTCCGTGGATGAGCTGGGCGCCGCGGTCGGAGTCTCGGGACCGGCGCTGTACCGGCATTTCGCCAGCAAGGAGGCCATGTTGGCCGAGATGCTGGTCGACATCAGCGAGCGGTTGCTCGGCGAGGGCCGGGCTCGGGTGGCATCGGCACAGTCCCCGCGACAGGCGCTCGAGGCGCTGGTGGGCTGGCACATCGAGTTCGCGCTCGGGAACCCCGAGCTCATCACCGTGCAGCTGCGCGACTGGGCCGCGCTGTCACCGCAGGCCCGTGAGCACGTACGCAAGCTGCAGGGCAGGTACGTCGAGGAGTGGGTCGAAGCGTTGATGGCAGCCCGCCCCGACCTCGACGAGCCAATCGCGTTGGCGAGTGTTCACGCGGCCTTCGGGCTGCTCAACTCCACCCCGCACAGCGCACGGATCGACCAGCCGACCATGCATGTGTTGCTCGAACGGATGGCGATGGCTGCCCTGCTGTCACCCGGGCCAAACTGATGCGCTCACCAGATGCGCACCCGATCGTCCGGAGCCAGCCAGAGGCCATCACCCTCGCTCACGTCGAAGGCGTCATAGAACTCGGTCAGGTTGCGTACGACGTTGGCGCGAAACTCTGCCGGCGAATGCGGGTCTATCGCGAGCAACCTCAGCGCCTCGGCCTCACGCACCTTGCTTCGCCAGCACTTCGCCCAGCCGATGAAGACCCGCTGTGAACCGGTCGTGTCGTCGATCACAGGCGCGGCGTGGCCAACGAGCGACAGCAGGTACGCCTGGTGAGCGACGGTGACGCCGCCCAGATCTCCGATGTTCTCCCCAACGGTCAGCGCGCCGTTGATGTGGTGTCCCGGTAGCAGCCTCGGCTCGAAGGCGTCGTACTGCGCGATCAGCGAGTCAGCCCGCCGGGTGAACCGCTCCCGGTCGTCGGCCTCCCACCAGTCCGACAGGTTCCCGGCACCGTCGTAGCGCGAACCCTGATCGTCGAACCCATGGCCGATCTCGTGACCGATGACCGCTCCGATGCCGCCGTAGTTGAATGCATCGTCCGCCTCGGGATCGAAGGCGGGCGGCTGCAAGATCGCGGCCGGGAAGACGATCTCGTTCATGCCAGGGTTGTAGTACGCGTTTACGGTCTGCGGGGTCATCAACCATTCGTCCCGGTCGATCGGCTGACCGACCTTCGCCAGCTGCCGGTCGTGCTCGAAGGCAGCGGCGCGCCGGAGGTTGCCCACCAGGTCGCCGGGATGGATCTCGAGCGCCGAGTAGTCGCGCCAGCGGTCGGGATATCCGATCTTGGAGCGGAAGGCGCTCAACTTCTCCAGCGCCCGCTGCCGAGTCTGGGGTCCCATCCAGTCGAGCCGCTCGATGTCACGGCGATATGCCTCGACCAGGTTGTCCACCAGCTCGAGCATCCGTTGCTTCGACTCCGGTGGAAAGTGTCTCGCGACGTAGATCTGCCCGATCGCCTCCCCCATCGCCGCTTCCGCGATCTCGACCCCGCGCTTCCAGCGCTCCTTGAGCTCGGGCACGCCCGACAGGGTCCGGCCATACAGCTCGAAGTGGGCGTCCACGAACTCGCCGGACAGGTACGGCGCGCCCGCCCGGACCAGATTCCACCGAAGCCAGGCCTTCCAGTCGTCGAGGGCCACCTCGCTCAGCGCTCGCGAGAGCGACTCGAAGAATCCGGGTTGACCGACGACTACCTCATCGAGGGCATGACCACCGTCAAGTCCCCTGATCCAGGACGCCCAGTCGAGATCGGGCGCCAACTGGCTGAGAGCATCCCGACCCATCAGGTTGTAGGTCTTGACGGCATCGCGACTGGCGACCCGGTCCCAGTGCCCATCCGCGAGCCGGCTCTCGAGGGCGATCACGCGCTGCGCAGCGCCGCGGGGATCTTCCACTCCGGCCAGGTCAAGCAGGTCGGCCGCCGTGGCGACGTACTTGTCCCGGATCTCGGCGTACGCGTCGTCGCGGTAGTAGGACTCGTCGGGCAGCCCGAGCCCGCCCTGGAACAGGTAGACCAGGCTGCGCGTGGAATCCTTGCGATCGCTGGTGACGAACGAAGCCGAGAAACCCGGCACACCGCCGCGTT
>JBDUDR010000026.1:0-24606 GCA_040002845.1 Nocardioidaceae bacterium | reverse complement strand
AATAAGTGTCGGATCGCGCCGAATAAGTGTCGGATCGCGAGTGAGAGGATGGGCAGTCATGGACGGAGTGAGCTTGCCGCTCGTCCTTGACGAACCGGTGGGGCGGCGTAAGCCGCCGCCACACCTCGCCGACCTGTCCCAGGCCGAGCGGAAGGCAGCCGTGGTCGCGCTCGGCCAGCCGGCGTTCCGGGCCAGCCAGCTCTCCCACCACTACTTCGCCCGGCTCGTAGACGACAGCGATGAGATGACCGATCTGCCGGTCGCTAACCGTCGTGACTTGGCAGACTCCTTGCTGCCGACGCTTCTCACACCGGTACGCACCATGGAGGCAGACGGCGGCACCACCCGCAAGACGTTGTGGCGACTGTTCGACGGTGCCCTCGTCGAGTCCGTTCTGATGCGCTACCCCGGCCGGGTCACCCTGTGTGTGTCATCGCAGGCCGGCTGCGGCATGGCCTGCCCGTTCTGCGCCACCGGTCAAGCCGGCCTCCAGCGCAGCATGTCCGCGGCCGAGATAGTCGAGCAGGTCCTTGCAGGAGCAAGGTCCCTGATCCGAGGCGAGGTCCCGGGCGGCCCAGGCCGAGTCTCCAACGTGGTGTTCATGGGGATGGGCGAGCCGATGGCCAACTACCATGCGGTCATCGGGTCCGTGCGCCGCCTCACCGATCCGGTGCCGCACGGATTCGGGATGTCGGCGCGCGGCGTTACCGTCTCGACGGTCGGGCTGGTGCCGAGGATGCGCCAGTTGGCCACCGAAGGCCTGCCCGTCACGCTGGCCCTGTCCCTGCACGCGCCCGACGACGACCTGCGCGACGAGCTGGTGCCCATCAACACCCGATGGAAGGTCGTCGATGTCGTCGAGGCAGCCTGGCAGTACGCCCGGACCACCAAGCGCCGCGTCTCGATCGAGTACGCCCTGATCAAGGACATCAACGACCAGGCCTGGCGGGCCGACCTGCTGGGGGATGTGCTTTCGTCCTTCGGCGACTGGGGCTGGGTCCATGTCAACCTGATCCCCCTCAACCCGACTCCGGGGTCGAAGTGGACGGCATCCCGCCGGGTGGACGAGCGCGAGTTCGTACGCCGGCTGGTCGCGAAGGGCATCCCCACGACCGTGCGTGACACTCGGGGTCGCGAGATCGACGGCGCCTGCGGCCAACTCGCCGCGAAACTTTTCTGACGCCGCCCGGAGCCGCTCAGACGAGACTCACCCCGCCAGCACGGCCGGCACCTCCTCGACCCGGTTGACCAGGAAGATCTTCGACGCCATCTCGCGCTGGGCGGCGAGCTTGACCAGCAGTGGCCAGGCCGGCACCTCGTGGGTCCAGTGCCGCACCCCAACGAGCACCATCGACGCGACTGCCTCGGCAGTGGCGTAGTAGTTCTCGCAGGCGTCCTGGAAGATCTCCTGCACGGTCCCAGCCGCGCCTGGCAGGAACACGATTCCGGCATCACACACCCTCAGCAGCTGATCCTCGCGCAACGCATTCTGGAAGTACTTCGCGATCCTGGTCGCGAACGCGTTCGGCGGCTCGTGGCCGTAGAACCAGGTGGGGATCCCCAGGTTGGCGGCACCGTCCGGCCAGCGTGCGCGAACCGCAAACGCCGCCCGGGCCCATTCGGTCACCGACGGACGGAATCGCGGTGCCGTGGCGAGCAGCTCGATCGCTTCGCCAACGGCTTCGGGCGGGTAGCGACTGAGGTAGGCGCCGAGGTTGGCTGCCTCCATCGCACCCGGACCCCCTCCGGTCGCGACCACGAACCCGGCTGTGGAGAGCGCGCGGCCCAGGCCGACGGCGTCGGCGTACGCCGAGACGCCGCGTCCGATGGCATGACCACCCATCACACCGACCACACGGGCCCCCGGCGGCGGACCCTCGTGCACAACGCGCAGGAGGTCCTCCAGGGCGTCGTCGATCGCATGATCGTGCATCGCACGCGCCAGAGTGGCGTCGATCTGATCCGAACCGACGCCACTGGCCCAGGCGAAGATCACGGCATCGGGTGTCTTCGCGTATTCCACCAGCTCGATCCCGGCGTACAGCTCATCGGGTGTGTAGAGGTGGCCGCGGTACGGGTCGAACGGCACGTCCGGGATCGCCGGGAAGACGAGTGCACCGCCGTCCCGGAGATGTTGCTCGGCCTTGTCACCGAGGAGGCATCCCAGGAACATCGCGCCGCCGGGGTCCATCGACAACAGGACATCGCTGCGGCGCCGCAGATCGACCGCCTGCACGCGCCACCCGCGCATGGAGTGGGCACCGCTGGCCACGCGGTCGTCGAACTCCGCCAGCGACTCGATCTCCACCAACCGTCGCTCGCCTGCCCGCACCCGACGACCCTAACGGCCGAACGCGCCTCCGAGCAGGTCCGCGAACAACTCGTGCTCATCGATCTCGAGCCCTCGGGCGACGAACCAAGCGCACGCGTTGTGACAGTCGCGCATGAGGAAGTCCATCCCTTGGGGGTTGCCGACGATGTCAACCACCTGAGGGAGGTCGATCAGGACAATCCGGTCGCCCTGGGCCAAGATGTTGTACGGCGAGAGATCTCCGTGGGCAACGCCGAGCCGGGCCATCGCAGACATGGCGTCACGCAGCTGGTCGAAATAGCTGCCGAGCAGGGAGCCTCTGGGTCTGGTCTGGGCCAGCCGCGGTGCGGCGTCACCGTCGACGTCGATGAACTCCATCAACACCTCGGTCCCGTCGATCTGGACCGGGTAGGGGACAGGCACACCGGCCGACCAGAGGTGTGACAGGGCCTGGAACTCCGCCACCGCCCACTGCCCAGCCGCGACCGCGCGACCGTGGGCAGTCTTCTTGGCTATCGCGCGCGCGTCGCGGCTTCTCCGCGTACGCCGGCCTTCGACGTATGACGCACTGCGGTGGAACGAGCGGTGCTCCTCGGTTCGATACCGCTTGGCGGCCAGCAGGACGGAGTCGTCCGGGCCGTCGGCCACGCCGCGCTCGACAAGGAAGACCTCAGCCTCCTTGCCGGTCTTGAGGATGCCGAGCTCGGTGTCGATCGCGGCCTGGTCGGTGACTACCCAGTCCGGACGTGGTTCGGGGCCGCGAGAGCCGCGTTCGACCCGCAGCCAGGTGGACCAACGCTGACCTTCGCCAGGACCTTCGAGGACGTGGAAATCGAAACTGAAACCGGTCGACGGCTCCGAGAGCCGGTCAAGATCAGCCGAGCCTGTGGTTGAACCCGGAGGTTGGTGGAAGACGTCGTACGTCATCGGTGGTGTTGCTCCAAGGGTGAGAAGGGGCGGGGGCGAGAACGACCCCAACGACAGTGCTGGACATCTCGACGCCTCCTTCACTCCCTGGCAGCGCGTATCGCCGCTATGACAACGTCGGCACCAGCGTGACCGACTTACTCGTGCCGTGCAACCGGTTTTGGCCAGGCTGATCCGCCCGTCGAACAAGGTGGCGCCTCAGTCACCGCCGACGAATGGCTCCATCGCCCTGGCCAGGATCGACGGGCGGTTGGTGAGCCCCTCCTCGCGGTCGGCCGCCGTCATCACCTGCAAGCCACTGTTCACACCCAGCCAGCGCAGCGGCTCGGGTTCCCACGGCGGTGATCGATGCCCCACCCAGGGCAGGGACACGAGGTCGGTGGCCCTGCCGAGAATCAGGTCGGCCAGCGTTCGGCCGGCCAGGTTGGACGTACCGACTCCGTCGCCGACGTACCCACCTGCCCACGCAAGCCCGGTGACCTGATCGAACCCCACCGAGGCGAACCAGTCGCGGGCAATGCCCAGCGGCCCGCCCCAGGCATGGGTGAAGCGAACGTCTCTCAAGGATGGGAACAGCTCGACCAGCGTCCGTCGCAGGGCGGCGAAGACACGCGGGTTCCGATCGAACCGGGCTTGGGTCCGAGAGCCGAGGTGGTAAGGCGCCCCGCGCCCGCCGAACGCGAGCCGTCCGTCCGCGGTGCGCTGACCATAGATGATCAGGTGCCGCAGGTCGGAGAAGGTCTCCCGGTCGCGCAGCCCGATTTCGTCCCAGTACGACTGGGGCAGCGGTTCAGTTGCGACCATCAGTGAGTAGACCGGCGCCAGGGAGCGTTGCTGGCCCCGCAAGGATGGCGTGTAACCCTCGGTCGCCCGGACGATGACGTCGGCCCGGAGATTGCCAAGGGTTGTCTCGACCCGTCCCTCGGAGATTGCCCTGACAGGTGTCCGTTCGAAGATCGTGACCGCACGCCGCTCAACAGCGCGGGCCAGACCGCGGACCAGCCGGGCGGGGTGGATCGCCGCACAGTGCGGTGTGAACGTGGCGCCGAGCACGTCGGTGGCGGCCAGCCGAGAACGTGCCTTGGCAACTCCGAGCAGCTGCAGATCACCTTCGCCGAACCCCACCGCTCGGGCCGCCTCCACCTCGGTCTGCGCCCGGGCCCACTGGGCTGGTGTGCGGGCCAGTGTGACGGTTCCGCCCTTGTGGAAGTGACAGTCGATGCCCTCGACACGCGCGGCCACACCGACCTCGTCGACGGTAGCGTGCATCGCTCTTTGTAGGGCGATGGCCCCCTGCTGGTCGCCCGCGCGGGCCAGTGCGGGCAGCGAGGTCGGGAACAGCCCAGAACACCATCCGCCATTGCGGCCAGACGCACCGAAACCGGCCACCTCGCGCTCCAGAACCGCGATGCGCAGGCTCGGATCTGCGTGAATCAAGGAGCGGGCGGTCCACAGTCCTGTGAAGCCGGCGCCGACGATGGCGATGTCGACGTCGCGGTCTCCAGGCAGCGACGGCCGCGGAGTCCAGTCGTCGGGGGTGGTGTCGTGCCAGAGCGAGAGCGCTCCGTAGTCGGGCAGCTGGTTCATCGGCGGTCGGTGGACGGACCCCTGGCGGGGCTGCCTCAGCGCACTCCCCAGGAGTACGTCTGTTTGCGGAGCTTGAGGTAAACGAAGCTCTCCGTGGTCCGGACACCAGCAATCGCGCGGATCCGCTTGCTCAAGATCTCCAGCAGCTGCTCGTCGCTCTCACAGACGACCTCGGCCAGGATGTCGAACGACCCGGCCGTGATGACGACGTACTCCAGCTCGACCATGTTCGCCAGCTCGTCGGCGATCAGCTCGAGGTCGCCCTCGGCGCGGATGCCGATCATGGCCTGCCGGGCGAACCCGAGCTCGAGGGGGTCGGTCACGGCCACGATCTGCATGACGCCGTGGTCGATCAGTCGCTGGACCCGCTGACGGACGGCCGCCTCGGACAGTCCGACCACCTTGCCGATGGCTGCGTAGGGTTTCCGGCCGTCCTGCTGCAGCTCCTCGATGATCGCCTTGGAGACGTCATCGAGCGAGGCGCCGTAACGTTCCGTAGGTCTTCCGGTACGCACCACCACGCGTGCATGATGACCCGACGAGGCTGCGCATGGCAAGGAATCCGTCGTTGACGCCCCCGGAACTATCGTGATCCGCAGGATTGCCGGGACAATTTCACCGAAATGCGCACGGTCACGTGCGGCCAGGTCGGCGGCCGTCCCGGGCGCTGGCCGATCGCGGGTCCGAGATATAGAATTCGTTGCGCTGATATTGTTAGGCGACGGAATCCCTTGTGTGATGAAGGTGGCTCTGCCAAGATCCTCCGCATATCGCCAACAGGCTGGAGGCCTAGCCAGCGTGTCCAGCACCCTCGAGCCCACCGAGCAAGGCGCGAAGGTCGTGTGCGGTGGGCCGACGCCCACACCGTCTTGAGGCATGTGATGGTGGACAACACAGAGGTGGCCCGTAAGGCTTGGCATCGAACGATCTTCGGCAGGGAGCAGGCCTGACCATGGAGGCGACCATCGGCACAGAGCTCGCAGGGGAACGGCAACGCAGGCACGAGGTCGGCGGCGACGTGGCCGCGATCGAGCTCGTGGACGTGGCGAAGGTGTTCTCCTCGCGGCACGGTGACGTGCAGGCCGTCGAGCGGGTCGACCTGAGCATCGGGCAGGGGGAGTTCTTCTCCCTGCTTGGTCCGTCCGGCTGCGGCAAGACCACAACGCTGCGGATGATCGCCGGCTTCGAGGAGCCCACCCGCGGCGAGATCTTGTTGTACGGGGAGGACATGGTCGGGGTGAGCCCCGACCATCGCGACGTCAACCTGGTCTTCCAGAACTACGCGCTGTTCCCACACATGGACGTGTTCGACAACGTGGCATTCGGTCTGCGCCGCAAGAGGGTCGACAAGGCCGATATCGCCTCGCGGGTGCAGCGGATGCTCGAGCTCGTCCAGCTCACCGGCAAGGAGAAACGGCGCCCGCGCGAGCTTTCGGGTGGGCAGCAGCAGCGGGTCGCCCTGGCCCGGGCGCTGGTCAACGAGCCACGCGCATTGCTGCTCGACGAACCGCTGGGCGCGCTCGACCTCAAGCTCCGGCAGAGCATGCAGATCGAGCTCAAGCGGATCCAGCGCGAGGTCGGCATCACGTTCGTGTACGTCACCCACGACCAGGGCGAGGCGTTGACCATGTCCGACCGGTTGGTTGTGATGAACAAGGGGCGGGTAGAGCAGCTCGGGTCACCCCGCGAGGTCTACGAGCAGCCCGGTACTAGATTCGTCGCCGGGTTCATCGGGACCTCCAACGTGCTCAGCGGCCGGGTGGACCGGATTGTCGACGGCCAGGCGGTGCTTGAGGTGAGTGCCGACGAGCGGATCGTCGTGCCTTTGCGCCGTGAGGTCAGCGTCGGTGAAGTCATCGAGCTCACTGTGCGCCCGGAGAAGATCGAGCTCAGCGACGCACCGCAGTCGCTGGGCTGCCAGCTGCGCGGCAAGGTCAGCGAGGTGGTCTACCTCGGAACGTCCACGAACTACGAGGTGGCGACGACCACGGGGGAGGAGATCATGGTCCACCGGCAGAACTCCGCTGCCACCGTGCTCCAGGTGGACCGTGGTGACGAGGTGTGGCTGTGCTGGCCGCCGGAGCACTCCTTCCCGCTGGGAAAAGTCCAGTCGACCGGACCGAACACTCCCGCCTCCGAACAGGCGGCTAACCCCTCAGAAGGTGATCTGACATGACTCGACCCCCCAACCTCGACCCGGTCATGATGCGCGGGATGACGCAGCCGCGGATCGGACGACGCGACATGCTGCGCCTCATGGGTGCCGCCGGTGCTGCCTCAGTGCTCACCGCCTGTGGGGTTTCCGGACAGGGGGACTCGACCACGCAGACCCGCAACCAGGTCAAAGACTACTGGTCTAAGCAGCACGAGCACGGGGTGCTCAACTTCGCCAACTGGCCGCTCTACCTCGACGTGGCCGCAGGAAACAAGAGCGACCACCCGACCCTCGACGCGTTCACCAAGCAGACCGGAATCAAGGTCAAATACTTCGAGGTGATCCAGGACAACGGGCCGTTCTTCGCCAAGGTGCGACCGTCGCTCGAGGGCGGCCAGTACTGCGGCTACGACATCGCCGTCATCACCAACGGGATCTTCTTCACCCAGTTCGAGGCGCTCGGCTACCTCGTCCCCTTGGACCAGAAACGGATGACGAACTTCTACAAGTACGCCGGGGACAAGTTCCAGAACCGCAGTTTTGACAAGGGCAACATCTACAGCATGCCCTGGCAGGCCGGCTTCACCGGCATCGGCTACGACCCGGCGCGGACAGGCCGCAAGATCACGAGCTGGCAGGACCTGGCAGACCCGAAGTTCTCGGGAAAGATCGGGATGTTCGGCAACAACGAGGACCTCCCGAACTGCGCCCTGCTCGCTCTCGGCATCGACCCGACGACGTCGAGCCCGGACGACTGGCAGAAGGCCGCCGACTGGCTGAACAAGCAGAAGCCGCTGGTGCGCAAGTACTACAGCCAGGACTACGCCGCGGCCCTGGCCAACGGCGACATCTGGATCACGATGGCCTGGTCCGGCGACATCTTCCAGCTGAACCTCTCGGGCTCGAAGCTCGAGTTCGTGCTGCCGGAGGAGGGGGCGCTGTTATTTATCGACAACATGCTGCTGCTCAAGGGCGTGCAGAACCCAGTCGACGCGATGGAGCTGATGGACTTCTACTACGACCCGCGTCAGGCCGCCACGCTGGCGGAGTGGGTCAACTACATCTCGCCGGTGCCGGACGCCCAGCAGGTCGTCAGCTCCGACGCCGCCAAGGCGAGCGGTGGTGACAAGACTTACCTCGAGAGCCTCGTGAACAGCTACGCCGTCTTCCCGACCCCGCAGGAGTACGCCAAGGCCAGCCTCGGACGCCCGCTGAAGCTCAGCGAGCTGAACCAGTGGAACAGCATCTTCCAGCCGGTCTACCAGTCGTGAGCAAGCTCAAGGCGCGGATGGCGCCGTACGCGATGATCCTGCCCGGTGGCCTGTGGCTGGCGGTCTTCTTCGTCGTCCCTATCGGCGCCATGGCGTCGCTCTCGCTGCAGCAGGGCGACCTGTTCTCCGGGTTTCGCCAGACGTTCCACTTCCATACCTACGTCGACGTCATCACGCAGTACCACGACCAACTGGTGCGTTCGTTCCTGTACGGCCTGTCGACCACGATCATCGCGATCGTGCTGGCGTACCCCATCGCCTACTGGATCGCCACCCGCGGCGGCCGGCACAAGTCGACCTACCTGTTCTTGATCCTGCTGCCGTTCTTCGTGACGTTCGTGCTGCGGACCATCGCGTGGCAGTTCCTGCTGGCCGACAACGGCATCGTGCTGAGCCCGCTCAAGGACGCCCACGTACTGCCCGCGGACTTCCACATCCTGGCCACGTCGGTCGCCGTGGTCGGGGGACTGGTCTACAACTTCCTGCCGTTCATGGTGTTACCGATCTACGTGGCTCTCGAGCGCATCGACCGTTCGCTGCTCGAGGCCGCGAACGACCTGTACGCCTCGCGGAGCCAGGCATTCTTGCGCGTGGTGTTGCCGTTATCGCTGCCGGGGGTGTTCGCCGGTGTCGTGCTGACGTTCGTGCCCGCGACCTCGGACTACGTCAACGCGACCATCCTCGGCGGCACCGGCCAGGTGATGATCGGCAACATCATCGAGACGCTGTTCATCGAGAACCAGGACTACCCGCAGGCCGCGGCCTTGTCGTGGGTGCTGCTCACAGCGCTGCTCATCGGCGTGTTCGCCTACGCGCGGGCCCTTGGCACCGAGGAAGTGCTGGAGGTGAGCGCCGCGTGAGTGCGACGGCGACGGCCACCGGTGTCCGGCCCCCGGCCGTCGCGCGCCGGCGAAAGAGGCGGGACAAGGCGCCGGTGCTGCACGCCTACACGTGGCTCGTGATCGGCTGGCTGAGCCTGCCGATCCTCGTGATGATCCTGTTCGGCTTCAACGACACCAAGGGCCGTTTCAACTTCACCTGGCAGGGCTTCACGCTGCAGTGGTACCGCGAGTTGTTCCAGATCCAGGACCTCACGACGGCGCTGGTCAACAGCCTGACCATCGCGATCATCGTCACGATCGTGTCCGTGGCCCTCGGTACTGGCATCGGGATGGCGCTCGGCAAGTACCGGTTCTTCGGCCGGGGAGCCGTCGACCTCGTGCTGTTCGCCAACATCGCGTCGCCCGAGATCACCATGGGCACCGCGCTGCTGTCGCTGTTCGTCACGCTGCACGTGTCGCTCGGCTACTGGACGATCGTCATCGCCCACGTCATGTTCGACATCGCCTACGTGGCCGTGACCGTACGCGCGCGGATGGCCGGGTTCGACAAGTCGCTGGAGGAAGCGGCGCGGGACCTCGGCGCTGGGTCGTTCACGACCTTCCGGCTGGTGACGCTGCCGCAGATCTTCCCCGGGATCGTCGCGGGTGCGCTGCTCGCGTTCGCGCTGTCGATTGACGACTACATCATCACCCAGTTCAATGCGGGCAGTACGCAGACCTTCCCGCTGTGGGTCTACGGAGCGTCGAGGCTGGGCGCGCCACCGCAGGTCAACGTGATGGGCACCCTGGTCTTTGTCGGCGGGCTGCTGCTGGTGCTGGTCAACATGAGTCTGTTGCGGCGCAGGAGGGTGTGAGCAAGGTGCGGTCACGGCCGTCACCTGACCCGCGGGTGGATGCCGCTTTGCTCAATGCCCGGCCGTGCGTGCTCTGGTTCGACGACCTGGAGCGTCCGATCCCGAACGAGTCACTGCGCGGATCCCTTAGGGCCGATCTCGTTGTCGTCGGGGGTGGCTACACGGGCCTGTGGAGCGCGCTCCGCGCGAAGGAACGAGACCCCGACCTTGACGTGGTCCTGCTGGAGGCCGATGTGTGCGGCGGTGAGGCAAGCGGTCGCAACGGAGGCTTCTGTTCGGCCAGCCTGACTCACGGGTTCGCCAACGGCATCGCCCGCTGGCCGCGCGAGATGCCGGCCGTGCTCCGGCTCGGCAGGGAGAATCTGGCAGGCATCGAGAACACGATCTCCGCGTACGGCATCGACTGCGGCTTCGAGCCCACAGGGGAGCTCGACGTCGCGACCGCCCCGTACCAGGTCGAGGGCCTGGTCGAGGCCGAGCAGGCGATGAGCGCGGCCGGCTGCAAGGTCACCCTGCTCGACCAGTCCGAGGTACGCGCCGAGGTGCATTCGCCGACGTATCTCGCGGGGCTTTTCGATCCCGAGGTGGCGATTGTCGACCCGGCGCGGCTGGTTTGGGGACTGCGAGGCGCCTGCTTGGACCTCGGCGTGCGCATCTGCGAGGAGAGCCCGGTCAGGTCGGTGCGGGAGGGTGAGTTCCGACGGATCGCGGTCGGGACCGATCGGGGAGCGGTGCAGGCGCGGCGGGTGATCCTGGCGACCAACGCCAAGCCGGTGTTGCGTCGACTGCGGCTCTACACCGTGCCGGTTTACGACTACGCGCTGGCGACCGAACCTCTCAGCGCCGAGCAGCTCGCATCCGTGGGCTGGGCCAACCGGCAAGGGGTCGGCGACTCGGGCAACCTGTTCCACTATTGCCGGCTGACCCGTGAGAACCGGATCGTCTGGGGGGGTTACGACGCCATCTACCCTTATGCGAGCCGGACGCATCCCAAGCGTGACCAGCGCCCGGCGACGTTCGCCGCGCTGAGTCGACACTTCTTCGAGACCTTCCCGCAGCTGGCCGGGTTGAGGTTCACGCATCGGTGGGGAGGGGTCATCGACACGTGTACGAGGTTCTGTGCGTTCTACGGCGTGGTGAAGGACAGGCGGGTTGCATACGCAGCGGGTTTCACCGGTCTCGGCGTCGGCTCGTCGCGGTTCGCGGCAGATGTGATGCTCGACCTGCTGAGTCATCGGGCGACCGAGCGCACGGAGCTCGAGATGGTCCGGCGCAGGCCAATGCCGTTCCCCCCGGAGCCGCTGCGATACCTCGGCATCGAGCTGACTCGGCGGTCCCTGGCGCGCGCGGACGCGCGCCAGGGGAAGCGCAACCTGTGGCTGATGGCGATGGACAAGCTCGGGCTGGGCTTCGACTCGTGACCCCGCGATCCGACACTTATTCGGCGCGATCCGACACTTATTCCGTAACCGTCCAGCCCCGACCGTCGCTGACCGTTTTTAGAAAGGGAACCTGATGTCGCACGAAGAGCTCGTCACCCGCCATCGAGCCGTCATGCCCTCCTGGCTCTCGCTGTACTACGAGGAGCCCATCGAGATCGTCAGCGGCCGAGGCTGCCGAGTCACCGACACCGACGGCAAGACCTATCTCGACTTCTTCGCTGGCATCTTGACGAACATGATCGGGTACGACGTGCCGGAGGTGCGCGAAGCCATCGATCGTCAGCTCGATCGGGGTGTGATGCACACCTCGACCCTCTACCTCATCAGATCCCAGGTCGAGCTGGCCGAGAAGATCGCCCACCTGTCCGGCATCCCGGATGCGCGGGTGTTCTTCACCAGCTCCGGCACGGAGGCGAACGAAGCCGCTTTGCTGTTCGCCACGCAGTGGCGCCGGAGCAACCAGGTCATCGCATTGCGTAACAGCTACCACGGACGTGCGTTTGCCACCGTCGCCATCACGGGCAACCGCGGCTGGTCAGCCTCCAGTCTGAGTCCTGTGCAGGTGACGTACGCACAGAACGGCTACCGCTATCGGAGCCCGTACGGGTACCTCGACGACGAGGGGTTCATCGAGGCGTGTGCTCAGGATCTGCGTGATGTGATCGAGACCACAACCGCCGGCGACGTCGCCTGCATGATCGCCGAACCGATCCAGGGAGTGGGCGGATTCACGGTTCCGCCGGACGGGCTGTTCCGCGCGTACAAGGAGATCCTCGACGAGTACGGCATCCTGTTCATCTCAGACGAAGTGCAGACGGGATGGGGCCGTACGGGCGACCATTTCTGGGGCATCGGTGCCCATGAGGTGACGCCGGACGCGATGACGTTCGCCAAGGGGCTGGGCAATGGCGCGTCGATTGGGGGTGTCGTGGCCAGGGGTGAGGTGATGAACTGCCTTACCGCCAACTCGATCGCAACATTCGGGGGCAACCCGGTTTCAACCGCGGCGGCCAACGCGACGCTGGACTACGTACTCTCCCACGACCTTCAGGCGCAGGCCGCTAAAACGGGCTCGTTGTTACTGGACGGGTTGCGTGATCTGCCGGAGCACAACCCGTCGGTAGGCGATGTCCGTGGCCGCGGCCTCATGATCGGGATCGAGATGGTCGAACCCGGGACGAAGGTGCCGGACCCAGGGTCGGCAGGTGACGTGCTCGAGGCCGCCAGGCGTGGTGGTCTGCTGATCGGCAAGGGTGGTTTGTACGGCAACTGCCTGCGGATCGCGCCTCCTCTGACGCTCAGCGAGTCAGAGGCCGCCGAAGGTCTGGCGATCCTGCTGGACGCGTTTGGCGCGGCCGCGACCACTCGGCCCCGTTCGGATGGCGGGGAATAAGCGTTGGATCGGCGGGGCTAGAGGTTGCCTAGAGGTGGTTCCACGCCTCGGTCAATACGGAGCGCAGGATCTGCTCCATCGTGTCGAAATGCTCCTGGTCGCAGATCAGCGGCGGTGACAGCTGGATCACCGGGTCGCCTCTGTCATCGGCCCTGCAGTAGAGCCCCGCGTCGAACAGAGCAGTCGACAAGAAACCACGGAGAAGTCGTTCGCTCTCGTCGTCGTCGAAGGTCGCCTTGGTGGCCTTGTCCTTGACCATCTCGATGCCGTAGAAGTAGCCATCGCCGCGCACGTCGCCGACGATCGGCAGGTCGAGCAGCTTCTCCAAGGTCGCCCGGAACGCGTCCTGCGTCGCGAGCACGTGCTCGTTGAGCTGTTCGCGCTCGAAGATGTCGAGGTTCGTGAGGGCAACGGCAGTCGAGACCGGGTGGCCGCCGAACGTGTACCCATGGACGAACATGGTGTCGCCCCTCAAGAACGGCTCCATCAACCGGTCGGTCGTGATCATGGCACCCAGCGGCGCGTACCCCGAGGTGATGCCCTTTGCGCAGGTGATGATGTCCGGCAGGTAGCCGTACCGCTCTGCCCCGAACATGTGACCCAGACGGCCGAACGCGCAGATGACTTCGTCGGACACCAGGAGTATGTCGTACTCATCGCAGATCTCGCGGACGCGCTGGAAGTAACCAGGGGGCGGCGGGAAGCAACCCCCCGCGTTCTGCACGGGCTCGAGGAAGACGGCGGCGACGGTCTCGGCGCCTTCGTTCTCGATCGCGACGCCGATCTGGTCGGCGGCCCAGCGTCCGAAGGCTTCCGGGTTGTCGCCGTGCACCGGCGCGCGGTAGATGTTGGTGTTCGGCACCCGGAAGGTGCTGGGTACGAGCGGCTCGAACGGCGCCTTCAGGCCGGGAAGGCCGGTGATCGACAGAGCCCCTTGAGTGGTTCCGTGGTAGGCGATCGCCCGGCTGATCACCTTGTGCTTGCCCGGGCGTCCGGTCAGCTTGAAGTACTGCTTGGCCAGCTTCCAGGCACTCTCAACCGCCTCGCCACCGCCCGTCGTGAAGAAGATCCGGTTCAGGTCACCAGGGGCGTAAGCCGCGAGGCGTTCGGCGAGCTCGATCGCATTCGGGTGTGCGTACGACCAGAGCGGGAAGAACGCCATCTCAGACGCCTGCTTGGCAGCCGCCTCCGCCATCTCGGTACGTCCGTGGCCGACCTGGCTGACGAACAGCCCGGCGAGGGCGTCGAGATATCGCTTGCCGCGAGCGTCGTAGATGTAGACACCGTCGCCGCGCACGATCAGTGGCACGTCGGCGGTCTGGTACATGGACATTCTCGTGAAGTGCAGCCACAGGTGGTCGCGCGCAGACTGTTGCAGCCGGGCGTACTCCGCTTCATTGTGGTCGAGCGTCATGAGGACTTCCTTGGGCGGGGACGATCGCGTAGTGCCAGTCTGCCCGACCGTCAACGCGGTTAGCAAGGAATCCGTTGTTGGCGCGAGTCGTGATCGCTCAAATAGCGGCTAAAGTCGGCATCGGGCCGCGAAATCCGTAGCAGACGGCAGGAGGAGGAGAAGGAGATGGCCACCCTGGTAGCCGATCAGATCTTCATGGGTGGACGCATCTTCTGCTCGGATCCGGCCCGTCGTTTCGCGACCACGCTCGCTGTGTCGGGAGGGCGGATCATGGCCATCGGACATGACGAGATCCGAGACCTGGCCGGCCCCGGCACGCGCATCCACGAGCTGGCTGGCGGGCTGGTCGTACCCGGGTTCATCGACGCTCATGTGCACCCGGTTCAGGGTGGACTCGAGCGGCGCCAGTGCGACCTGTCCGACTTCGATACCCGCGAGGAGTACGTGGAGGCGGTCCGCGCGTACTCGGAGACCAGACCCGAGGTCAACTGGATCACCGGCGGGGGATGGCAGCTGAGCGCCTTCCCGGGGGCTACCCCGACCCGTGAGGAATTGGACCTGGCGTGCCCGGACAGGCCGGTGTTCCTGCCAAATCGCGACCATCACGGTGCGTGGGTCAACTCGCTGGCGCTGGAGCTCGCGGGCGTTGACTCCGCGACGCCCGATCCAAGCGACGGGCGCATCGAGCGCGCTCCCGACGGATCGCCGTCCGGAACACTCCACGAGGGCGCGATGCATCTCGTGGGTCGCCTGTTGCCGATCCCCACTCAGGCTGAGTTGCGGGCCGCGCTGCTGGACGCTCAGGCGTACCTGCATTCGCTCGGCATCACCGGCTGGCAGGATGCGATCGTGGGGGAGTACGCCAACATCCCCGACACCTGCGATGTTTACCGTGCTGCCGCACAGGCAGGCGAGCTGACTGCAAGGGTCGTCGGAGCATTGTGGTGGCAGCGAGGGCGTGGTTCTGAGCAGATCGAGGGCCTCGTAGAGCACCGGGAGCGGTACCACGGCCCCAACTTCACCCCCTCCAGCGTCAAGATCATGCAGGACGGGGTGCCCGAGAACTTCACAGCGGCCATGCTCGAGCCCTACCTCGACCAGACAGGTTCTCCCACCGGCAACTCGGGTTTGTCGTTCGTCGACCCGACAGCCCTCCGGCAGTACGTTACGGAGCTGGACGCTGCCGGGTTCCAGGTTCATGTGCACGCGATCGGAGATCGGGCCGTGCGTGAGGCGCTCGATGCGATAGAAGCAGCTCGCACGAACAACGGACCGAACGATCTGCGCCATCACCTGGCCCACATCCAGGTGGTTCACCCCGACGACATCGGGAGATTCCGGCGACTCGGTGTCTCCGGCAACATGCAGCCGTTGTGGGCAGCACTCGAGCCGCAGATGGTCGAGCTAACGCTGCCGTTCCTGGGTGAGCCACGCTCGAACTGGCAGTACCCCTTCGGTGCATTACTTCGCTCGGGCGCCTCGCTGGGTGCCGGCTCGGATTGGCCGGTGTCGAGCCCCAACCCCTTGTGGGGCATCCATGTTGCGGTCAATCGGAGGCTCCCCCCGCAGGAGAGGGACAGAGAGTACGACGCGTTTCTGCCGGAGCAGGCCCTCGACCTTGCCTCGGCCGTGACTGCGTACACAGCCGGGTCCGCCTACCTCAACCATCGCGATGACACGGGCGTGATCGCAGTCGGCAACATCGCTGACCTAGCCGTACTTGACCGGGACATCTTCGCCGCACCTCCGGAGGAGATCTCGTTGGCGAACGTGGTCGCGACTTTCGTGGGTGGAGCTCAGGTCCACGCGGAATAAGTGTCGGATCGCGCGGAATAAGTGTCGGATCAGCGAAACGCGGACTCGCCGGTGAGGGCCTGGCCGATCATCATCAGATGCACCTCCGAGGTTCCTTCATAGGTCAGCACCGACTCGAGATTGTTGGCATGTCGCATCACCGGATATTCGAGCGTGATGCCGTTGGCTGCCAGGATGGTGCGGCACTCGCGGGCGATGGCGATCGCCTCCCGTACGTTGTTCAGCTTGCCGAGGCTGACCTGCTCCGCACGCAGCCCTCCCGCGTCCTTGAGCCGCCCCAGGTGCAGGGCCAGCAGCATGCCCTTGCCCAGTTCCAGCGTCATGTTCGCCAGCTTCTCCTGAGTGAGCTGGTACGCGCCAATCGGCTTGTCGAACACGCGACGGGTCCGGCTGTACTCGATGGCTGTCTCCAGGCAGTCGCGGGCGGCACCCAGGGCTCCGAAGACAATTCCGAACCTGGCCTCCGACAGACAGCTCAACGGCCCCGACAACCCTCGGGCCTCGGGAAGCACGGCATCGTCGGGCAACCGCACGTCGTCGAGGACGAGCTCGGAGGTCACAGACGCGCGCAGCGACATCTTGTGCTTGATCTCCGGCGCGCTGAACCCGGCCGAGTCGGTCGGCACCAGGAACCCCAAGATGCCGTCGTCGGTGCGTGCCCATACGACTGCCACGTCGGCTATGGAGCCGTTCGTGATCCACATCTTCGTGCCGTTGAGCACCCAGTCGCCTCCGTCACGTTTGGCATTGGTACGCATCCCACCTGGGTCGGAGCCGAAGTCGGGCTCGGTGAGGCCGAAGCACCCGATCGACTCACCGGTTGCCATCGTGGGAAGCCACAGCTCCTTCTGCGCCTCGCTGCCGAAGCGCCAGATGGCGTACATGGCCAGCGACCCCTGCACGGAGACCAGGCTGCGGATGCCGGAATCGGCGGCTTCGAGCTCCATGCAGGCCAATCCGTACGAGACGGCATTGGTGCCTGCACAGCCGTAACCCTGCAGGGGCATGCCGAGCAGACCTAGCTGGCCGAGCTGGAGCGCCAGATCCCGGCCCGGGATGGTCGCATCCTCGTACCAGTCGCTGAGGTGAGGACGCACGTGGTCGGCACAGAAGCGTGCCACGGTGTCTCGGATCGCCCGTTCCTCGGCGTCCAGGAGCGAGTCGATGGCAAACAGGTCCAAGGGTCCGGTGGCGGCCTGGCTAGGTGACGACATGGGTGCTCCGGTCAGAGGTGGGGTGGCTCCAAAGATAGACAGGGTGGACGGCCTCGAGAGTCAGGACATGGCAGGCGGATCACCCAACGCCATCAACGCGAGCCACAGGTGCACACGATCCTGGGTGGATGCCAGGGATCTACCGGTGAGGCGTTCCACCTGGGTGAGCCGGTAGCGAACGGTGTTGCGGTGGATGAACAGGCGGTCGGCTGTGGCCGATACAGACCCGTCGAGCTCCAAGAAGACCCGCAGGGTGTCGGCGAGGGTGCGGTTGACCTCGCCATCGGCCTCCAAGACCGGCCGCAGCGCCGCCCGGGCGAGCTCCTGGACCGGCAGCTCGGGGTTGGCCACCAACAACCGTGGCAAGCTCAGCGGCTCGCCCTCGTGGATGCCCGCTCCCTTGCCTAGGGCATCTCGCGCCTCGAAGAAGGACCAGCGCAGACCATCGACACCGGAGTAGACGCCGCCGATCCCGACACAGACGCCCTGGCCCAGATTGCGCAGGTACTCAGACATCATGTGTGCGGTGTCGTGAACGGGCTGGGTCTCGGTGCAGATGGCGGCGAAGTACCGTCCGGTCATCGCCGTCACCACCGGGTCAGATCTCTCATCGGCGCCTGGGTGATCGGTGGTTGGATGAATGGTCCATGGCAGGTTGCGCATCGCGGTGTGGTTGGCGTCGACTATGCCAAGCACCAGTTGATGGCCGACGTGCGGGTCGACGCCGACCGCGGTCAGTCGCCGCTCCGCCTCGGATGTCGAGATCGCCGCTCGCACGATGTCCTCGAGGACTTGGCCGGCGAGCTCCCGACGACCGGCGAGCACGGCCTGGCGCCTGGCCATCTCCAGGCCCGCCAGCTGTGCGGCATATCCCGAGACGTCCCCCAAGAGGTGCTCGGCCTGGCCAGGTGCCCTGGCGCAGAAGGCAGCCACCACCCGCCCCTCGACGATCACCGGGTGAACGTCCAATGACTGGCGCCTGACCGGCTCCGGGCCGGCCTCCCGGTCCCGGAGCAGCTCGGTGATCTGCTCGATCGGCCAGCTCGCCAACGGCGGGGCGCTGGCCAGCAGACTTCCGTGCAGGTCGACCACCGCCGCGGGGGCCTGGGTGATCTGGGCGAAGACATGAAGCAGCTCCTGCAGGCCCTGCCCGGACAGCAGCGCTTGGCCGAGCTGCTCGTGTGCGTCGAGCAGAGACTGGAGCTGGCTCGCGTGTTCTTGCGACATCCGGTCCGCGATGAACCTCGTCACCGCGATGAACGGTGTCTCGTACGGCACCACCAGCAGCGGCAGGTCATGGGCCTGCGCTGTCTGGACGACCGCCTGGGGAACCGAGTCGTGACTCAGCCCCACGCCGAACCCGAGTGCGGCTGCCTTGGCACTGCACAACGACTCCACGAAGCCTGCCTGCTCCCCCGCGGTGCGTTGCCTCAGCCCCGTCGTGAGGACCAGCTCGCCGCCGTCCAGCCAGCGTGACGGGTCGGGCAGCTCGGTGATCGTCACCCAGCGCACGATCCGGTCGAGATCGACCGCCGCGACCGGGACCAACCCCAGCTCGGCTTGCGAGACGATCTGGCCAAGGGTCACGGGCATGCAGACAAACGTACGCCTGTCTCCTGTGCGCATGCATAACAATTCGCCCGAGTTATGGGCACGCGTCCATGTCGATACGTGCAGCTCGCGACTAACGTCCGGTTTAGCAGCGATGGAGAACCCGCGACCTCTGTCGAGGTTCCCCGGTCGCCGCCTTGCACCGGCAGTCAGGGGTGACGTGGAGCAGACTCGCATCCGCATCGGTGGCGTGCCAACGGCTGCCGACACCTGGGACGACATCGTGGCGCCGCTGACCAGCCGGCTGGTGGCCCGAGTGCCCCAATGCGACAGCGGTCACGTCAGCCTGGCCTGTGAGGTTGCCGAACAGGCCTGGCTCGCCGGTCCGCTCCCGGCCGAGCAGCGATCGGGGGTCCTTTCTCGGGCCGCCGATCTGCTGTCTCAGCGTCGGCACGAGTTCGCCCAGACGATCACCTTGGAGTCGGCCAAGCCGGTACGCCACGCCCTTGCGGAGGTGGACGTGTCGGTTGCGGCCCTTCAACACCAAGCCAAGACGCGAGAGCGTGAGCCCGAAGTTGCCCCCGGAGCGCGTTTTGATCTGACGGTGCCGCTAGGCCCGGTCGCCATCTTGACCACGAGCGCCGGCCCCCTGATGGTCACCGCCACCCGGGTGGCCGAGGCGATCGCGGTCGGTTGCCCGGCGATAGTCAAGCCATCACGAAAAACGCCGGTATCCTCCATCCGGTTGCTCGATCTGCTCGTCGAGAGCGGCCTGCCACCGACGTGGGTCTCGGTAGTCACGGGGATAGGGAAGGACGTGGGCAACGAGCTGGCTGGGCAGCAGAGAGTACGCATGGTCGCGGTGTCCGGCGATCCCATAGTGGTGGCCGACGTCACTCGGCAGGCGCTGGGGAAGCGAGTGGCCGCTGACACCGGGTCGGTCACCGTGATCCTCGAGGCAGGGGTGCACCTCGACCAGATGGCGGTAGAGCTTGCTACCTGGCTCGGATCAGCTCCAACCACCGGTTGGGGGCGGGTACACCGGATCCTGGTCGCCCGTGCCACGCATGGAGCGTGCCTCGACATGCTGACACGAGCCGCGGAGGCGCTCGTGGTCGGCGATCCTGCCGACCCGGCCGTCGACACGACGGGACATGCCGACGTCGACCGCTTGCACCAGTTGGTGGGCCCGTACGACGACCTCGAGGATGCGTGGGCCCTGGCCAACCGCTCGCCACGGGCCGAGACGGTGGCCATCCTGACGCCCGATCTGACCAGGGCAATGAGCGCCATCCGCCGACTCGACTACCCACGTGTCGTCGTCAACACGATTCCCACCAGGCCGCTCACTTGCGCGGAGCTCGGCAGCCCCATGACCGGCTCTCGGCATGTGTCGATCGCCTCGTAGGGATACCCGATGACAGACACGCAGGGCACCCAGGACGCCGAGCAGGCGGCGGGAGGCCGGGTCGCCATCTCCCTGGAAGGTCTGCACAAGAACTTCGGCAGGGTCGTCGCAGTCGACGGCTTGGAACTGGACATTCTCAACGGTGAGTTCTTCTCGATGCTGGGTCCATCGGGGTCGGGCAAGACGACGGTGCTCCGGATGATCGCCGGCTTCGAGAAGCCCACTAGCGGCCGGATCCGCCTCGAGGGGGCCGATGTCACCGACAGAGCGCCGTTCGAGCGAGATGTCAGCACTGTCTTCCAGGACTACGCGCTGTTCGCACACATGAACGTGCGAGACAACGTCGCGTACGGCCTGCGGGTCCGCAAGGTGAAGAAGAACCAGCGGCGGGAGCTGGCCGAACAGGCGCTCGCCACCGTCCGCCTGACAGGGTTCGGTGATCGCAAGCCATCACAGCTCTCGGGCGGTCAACGGCAGCGGGTCGCGCTGGCTCGTGCCCTGGTGATCCAGCCGAAGGTACTGCTGCTCGACGAACCCCTGGGGGCTCTCGACCGCAAGCTCCGCCAGGAGATGCAGCTGGAGCTGGCCGAGCTGCAGAGGCAAGTGGGCATCACCTTCATCTTCGTCACGCACGACCAGGAGGAGGCCCTGACGATGAGCGACCGCATCGCCGTCTTCAACGACGGGCGGGTGCAGCAGGTTGGAACGGCCGCTGAGGTCTACGAGCGTCCAGTGACCAAGTTCGTGGCCGGATTCGTGGGAACCACGAACCTCCTGCACGGACGGACGGCAGAAGAGCTGTTCGGTTCCGCCCGGACATACGCCGTGCGGCCGGAGAAGATCCGCATCAGTACGGACCTCGCAGACCCCGCGCCTGCGGGCGCGGAGTCCGTGACGGGAAAGGTCGCCGAGGTCGTCTACCTCGGCGCAGCGACGCGATTCGTCGTCGATCTCGACACCGGTGGCCAACTGGTCGCGCTACAGCAGAACATGCACCGGTCGTCGATGGACGTTCTCGGATATCGCGGCGCCCAAGTGCGCCTGTCTTGGAGCAAGGAGCACCGTTTTCAAGTCGAGGACGCGTCGTGAAATCCACTAGTGGAGGATCCATCATGTTCACAAACCAGCGAAGCAGGGTGGCGCAAGGCCTGCTGGGTGCGGTGGCACTTGCCCTGGCAGTCGCCGCGTGCGGCACCAAGTCGGGCGAAGACACGTCCACCCCGAGCGGTGCCGGCACCGGCCAGGTCGCGGCGTTCACTCCGCCCGACCTTCCGATGCTCCAGGCCCTGGGTACCCCAGAAGGGCACCTGAACGTCCTGGCCTGGCCAGGCTATGCAGAAGACGGCTCCACCGCCCCCGACGTCGACTGGGTCACGCCCTTCGAACAACAGTCGGGATGCGACGTCAACGTGAAGGTCTTCGGCACCTCGGACGAGGCGTACGCCTTGATGAAGACCGGCGAGTACGACGTCGTCTCGGCCTCGGGTGACGCTTCCCTGCGGCTGATCGCAGGCGGCTACGTGGAGCCGGTCAACACCGACCTGGTTCCCAGCTACGCGGACGTCGCTGACTTCCTCAAGGACCGTCCTTGGAACTCGGTTAACGGCCAGATGTACGGCATACCTCATGGCTGGGGCGCCAACCTCTTGATGTACAACAGCTCGGTGGTCAAGCCGGCTCCGACCTCGTGGTCGGCCGTGTTCGACGATGCGTCGCAGTACAACGGTGAGGTGACGGCGTACGACTCCCCGATCTACATCGCCGACGCGGGACTCTACCTGATGAATCACCAGCCGGACCTCGGCATCAAAGACCCCTACGCGCTTGACGAGGACCAGCTGGCAGCCGCCGTTGACCTGTTGAAGAGCCAGCGCCAGAGCGTGGGGGAGTACTGGTCGGACTATCTCAAGGAGATCCAGGCCTTCAAGACTGGGTCGACGGTCATCGGAACGACCTGGCAGGTCATCGCCAACCTCGCCGCGGCCAAGGCGCCGGTCAAGGCGTTCCTGCCGGCTGAGGGGTCAACGGGTTGGTCGGACACCTGGATGGTCGCCACCGAGTCCAAGCACAAGACGTGTGCCTACAAGTGGATGGACTGGATCGTGTCGGCCAAGGTGAATGCCCAGGTTGCGGAGTGGTTCGGGGAGGCTCCCGCCAACCTCAAGGCGTGCAACGAGACCTCTGACCACAACTTCTGCGCGACCTACCACGCGGACGACGCGGCGTACGCCAGCAAGCTCCACTACTGGACTACACCGATCGAGCAGTGCCTGGACGGACGCACGGACGTCAAGTGCACCGACTACTCCGACTGGACCAATGCGTGGACCGAGATCAAGGGATAGCCACCTGATCTGTCGGCCCCCGACGGGCACCGGGGGCCGCTGGAGGGATCGATGACAACGAGTATGCCGGCATTCGGAACCGGGCCACCCCAACCGACGAGGCTGCGCGCGCTCTCGGCCTTCATGCATCGCAATGTCTGGTTGCGGCTGCTGGGCTTGCTCGCCGCCCCGATGTTCTGGCTCGGCGTCGCCTATCTCGGCTCGTTGGCCGCCTTGTTCGTGACCGCGTTTTGGAGCACCGACAGCTTCACCGGCGATGTCGTCAGGTCGTGGACCCTCGACAACTACCGACAGCTGGTGGAGACGGACGTCTACCGACGGATCGTGTTCCGCACGATCGGCGTGGCGGTGGCAGTGACCGTGATCGACGCGATCATCGCGTTTCCGGTGGCCTTCTACATGGCCAAACTGGCGTCGCCGCGGGTCCAGAAGCTGCTGGTGGTGGCGGTCTTGATGCCGCTGTGGGCCAGTTATCTGGTCAAGGGGTATGCCTGGCGGGTCCTGCTCTCCGAGCATGGCCTGATCGACTCGACTTTCGGGGGTACGCCCGGGTTCGGGCTGGTTGCGGTGATCATCACGCTGTCCTACCTGTGGCTTCCGTACATGATCCTGCCCGTGTTCGCCGGCCTGCTCAGGCTGCCAGACTCCGTGCTGGAGGCCTCGGGTGATCTGGGTGCGCGGCCCGGACGTACGCTGAGATCGGTGGTGATCCCCATGGTGTTCCCCGCCATCGTGGCCGGCTCGATCTTCACCTTCTCGCTGTCGTTGGGTGACTACATCTCGGTCAAGATCGTGGGTGGGACAACGCAGCTGCTGGGCAACGTCGTGTACGACAACATCGGGGCAGCCAGCAACTTGCCGTTCGCTGCGGCGATGGCCACCGTCTCGGCAGTGGTGATGCTCATCTATCTGGGCGCGGTACGCCGCACCGGCGCGCTGGACAACCTGTGAGGGGGCTCCTATGACGCTCACAGGTCATGCCAAGTGGCTGCTTCGCGGCGCCGTCGCGCTCGCGCTGGCTTTCATCTATGTGCCGCTGCTCATTGTGGTGATCAACTCGTTCAACGCGGACACCACGTTCGCCTGGCCCCCTGACCACGTGACGCTGCACTGGTGGTCTGCCGCGTTGGACAACCAGGGCGCTCGGAGTGCCGTCCTGACCAGCGTGAAGGTCGGGCTGGCGGCGACCGGTGTCGCGCTTGTGCTCGGCACCCTGTCGGCGTTCGCCCTGCAGCGTTACCGGTTCTTTGGTCGAGACGCTGTCTCGCTGCTGGTGATCCTGCCGATCGCGTTGCCAGGCATCGTTACAGGCATCGCGCTCAACAACGCGTTCCTCACGGTCCTGGGGATCGAACTAGGGTACGTAACTGTGGTGATCGCCCATGCGACGTTCTGCATCGTCGTGGTCTTCAACAACGTTCTGGCCCGGCTGCGCAGGCTGGGCGAGAGCTCTGAGGAGGCATCCATGGATCTCGGTGCGACTCGATGGACCACGTTCCGGCTCATCACGTTCCCATCCTTGGGTTCGGCCCTGTTCGCGGGCGCACTGCTGGCATTCGCCCTGTCCTTCGACGAGATCATCGTGACGACCTTCACGGCCGGCGCGAGTCTGCAGACCCTGCCGATCTGGATCTTCAGCAACCTCTTCCGACCCAACAACGCCCCGGTGGTCAATGTCGTCGGCGCTGTGCTCATCGCTTTGTCCGTCATCCCGATCTATCTCTCGCAGAAGCTGTCCGGCGAGACCGCCGGTGGCCGCTTGTGATCCGGTCCTGAAAGGAATCGTCATGTCAGACCTTCGCGTGCTGCGCAACTTCATCAACGGTGAGTCGGTGGAGCCTGCGGATGGCCGTACCTCCGAAGTCGTCAACCCCGTCAACGGCAAGGCGTACGCGACCGCCCCGGTGTCCCGCGCCGAGGATGTCGACCGGGCAATACAGGCGGCCGACAAGGCCTTCGAGTCCTGGCGGGACACCACCCCTTCCCAGCGGCAGTCGGCGCTGCTCAAGCTGGCCGACGCGATGGAGGCGCGAGCCGACGACATCGTCGAGGTGGAGAGCGAAAACACCGGTAAGCC
>JBDUDR010000025.1:0-25087 GCA_040002845.1 Nocardioidaceae bacterium | reverse complement strand
CGGAGGTGGCGGAGGTGGCGGGATTTGAACCCGCGAGAGGGGGTTACCCTCAACCCGCTTAGCAGGCGGGCGCCATAAACCGGGCTAGGCGACACCTCCACGCCAGTTCAGCGGGGCAAGGTTACCGGGCGGGGTGAGAGCCCGGCAAAGCGAAGTCGTGGAGTCATCGCCAGCCATCGCTGAGCGACGCGCAAAGTCGGACGCGACGAGCAGATGTGACACTCCAACCTCACCGATGTCGCCATCGCGTCACACTGCGTGCCCAAGGGCTTGCGTTCGGGCACCAACAGGGCGCACCATCAAAGTTCAGCCGCAAGGGAGGTGGCCCCGTGCGACATCAAGATGATCTGTCCACCGCGATGCACTCGGTGGAGCAAGCCCTCGGCGCTCCGCGTCGCAGCACCCTATGGCGTTGGGTCGTAAAGAAACGCGTGGTTGACCTCCGCAAGGCCCTCGACTCGTACGAGGACGGGCCTTCCGCGCCCTGGCTTGCCCCTCGCCGGGAGTCCCTGCTCAGGGAGCGTCGTCGCATCAGTGCAAATCTCGGCGACGTCGAGAGCACGCTGTCCGCCGACTTCGACCCGCACTTCATACGCACCCGGCTGAGCCGGCTGCTTCATGACATCGACAGGCACCGCCAACGGGCGGCCGACCTGGTTTACGACACCCTGGCGCTCGATCTCGGCGGCGTCGACTAGCAGCGAAGCTGCCCCTCCAGTTTTGCTTGTATCGCGACGGATGTGATCGAAGCATCCTGGGGGCCTGGCTGCTCCGCTCTGTATACCTACAGAATTAGCCGGAGTAGGATCTCGCAGACCCCCGAGTGTCAGGAGCCTTAGATGGCCAAGGTCTTGTGCGTCCTGTATGACGATCCGGTCGACGGGTATCCGACGGAATACGCTCGCGATGAAATCCCTGAGATCCCCTCCTATCCGGGCGGGCAGACGGCGCCGAGCCCGCACGTCATCGACTTCACCCCGGGGGAGCTGCTCGGCAGCGTGTCGGGTGAGCTGGGCCTGCGCAACTTCCTGGAGGGCGCCGGTCACACGCTAGTCGTCACCTCGGACAAGGACGGCCCGGACTCCGTCTTCGAGCGGGAGCTCGTCGACGCCGATGTCGTGATCTCTCAGCCGTTCTGGCCCGCCTATCTGACGAGAGAGCGCATCGCCAAGGCCAACAACCTGAAGCTTGCGATCACCGCCGGTATCGGGTCTGATCACTACGACTTACAAGCGGCGAGCGAAGCCGGCATCACGATCGCCGAAATTACCTACTCCAACAGCATCAGCGTCTCCGAGCACGTAGTGATGATGATCCTGTCGCTGGTCCGCAACTACATCCCCTCCTACCAGTGGGTCGTCAAGGGGGGATGGAACATCGCCGACTGCGTCGAGCGCTCGTACGACCTGGAGGGCATGGCGGTCGGGACGGTCGCTGCAGGGCGGATCGGGTCTGCGGTGCTGAGGAGGCTCCAGCCCTTCGACGTGAAGCTCCACTACACCGACGTGCACCGGCTGCCCGAAGACGTCGAGCGCGAGCTGGGGGTCACCTTCTACGAGAGCGCGGCGGAGATGGTGCCGCACTGCGACGTCGTGACGATTAATGCCCCGCTCTACCCAGGGACCGAGGGCCTGTTCAACGACGAGCTGATCTCGACCATGAAACGCGGCGCGTACATCGTCAACACGGCCCGTGGCAAGATCTGCGACCGCGACGCAATCGCCCGGGCGCTGGAGAGCGGGCAGCTGGCGGGCTACGCCGGAGATGTCTGGTTCCCCCAGCCAGCGCCCGAAGATCATCCGTGGCGCACGATGCCGCATCATGGCATGACCCCGCATATCTCTGGGTCGTCGCTGTCGGCGCAAGCACGGTACGCCGCTGGCACCCGCGAGATACTGGAGTGCTGGTTTGAGAACCGTCCGATCCGCGAGGAGTACCTGATCGTCCAAGGGGGCCGGTTGGCGGGTGCGGGCGCGCACTCCTACAAGCCAGGTGATGCGACAGGCGGCTCAGAGGAAGCGGCTCGTTTCAAGGCGTGAGCCCGGCGGAGGAGGCGGGATTCGAACCCGCGGCTGACATCGCTGCCAGCGACCGCTTTCAAGGCGGTTCCGATAGGCCACTCCGGCACCCCTCCAAGGCGCACCAACGGTCCGCCCGAACAGAGATTGTCGCATTCTGCGGCGACTGCTCAGTCGACAACCGCTAGGACGTCGCCTTCCTGTACGACGTCACCTTCCGCGACATTGATCTCCGAGACTGTGCCCGGCTGTTCGGCGAGCACGGGGATCTCCATCTTCATCGACTCCAGCAGCGCGATGGTGTCACCGGCATCCACCTTGTCCCCCGTCGCGACCATGATCTTGATGACGTTGGCAACAAGGTCGGAGACGATCTCCTGGGGCACAGACTCCTCCTGGGCAGGGCGTTGTGCGCAGCCTTGCACACCGGTTGGCTGGTTACAGCAAGGGCTGGCGGCGACCAGGCTCGGCGCGTTCGGCCGGAGTCGGGTCGGCCTGAGGCGATCGACGGCTATCCGGCCTGGCCAGCCTGGAGTCCAAGCCGGCGAGCACGAGACCAAGCACGACGCCGATCAGCACGGCGTACGCGGTGCCGAGCAGGGACTCGGACACGTCGACGTCCGGTTCGCCGAGCGACGAGGCGATGTAGGCAGTGGAGATGCCGCCGAAAGCGCAGATCCACCAGCCCTGGTGCCGGAGGGCGCGGCTCCGCACTCCCCACACCAAGGCTGGTACGCCGACGATCCATTCCAGCGGCCGTGGGACCGCACCTATCGCGTCGTGCACCCGATTGGACAGCGAGTCGACCGCGTCCACGAGCCCCTGTGAGGCCCAGGTGTTGAACGCCCGGCTGTAGACCACAGCGACCACCAGCGCAAAGATCGCTGCCACCACGACCCCGATGGTCCGCCTGTCAAGCTCGTCGAACCCACCGCCGAGGCGCTGAGCGACCACGAGGCACCCCAACACCGTGGCCACGATCGTGAGCAGCCGGAAGGTGTCGATTTGCAAGGGTGCGGCGAACCCTCCCACAGCCAGCGCCCCGATGTACGCGATGGCAACCGCGACCACGACCTCGCGCAGGGTCTTGAACACCGAGGTGCCCGGCCGGGTGACGACGACAGCCAGCACGCCGGATGAGACCGCGGCCAGGCTTGCGGCCCCGCCGACCAGCCAGACGCGTCCGGTCACGACCGCTGCCGCGCCGACTCCGAAGGCGAGCACCGAAGGCAATCGCCACGGACCGATCAGCCGATGTGAAACCATGCCGACGAGCACTCCTGTGAGCACCATCGAGCCGTAGCCGGGCAGGTGTGGCGGCACGTTGTGGACGTTCGCCGGAATCCAAAACCGGGTGCCCGCGGCCGCTATCCCGGCGGCCAGCAACACAAGCGTCAACGCGGTGAGTAAGACACTGCCCGACGGTTCGGGTGTGAATGCGGGTGCCCGCGCCGCGCGAAGCACGGCGGGCGGTGCACGGCGCTGCTCCGGCACCACGAACGGCTCGGCCTGCGCACCGGCCGACCAGGTGGACCGTTGGTTGGGCGGGAGGCGCTTGGCGCGCCGCGAGCGCCGGCCACTACGGTCGGCATGCGAGGCACGCCCGGGCCTACCGTCGCCGAGGTCGCTCGAAGCCACCAGATCCCCCAAGGGGTATCGCGGACACCTATGCCACGCCCACCCCCGGCACCACGCGGAACGGTCATTGTCGCACGATCTGCCCGATTCGCGCTCCCCGGTTCTGAGCGCCTCTCAACGTAGCCGATTCAGCAGGGAAGGGTTAGTGCGGCGTACCGCGGTCACCCGGGCCGCATCCACGTCGGCAACCACCAAACCGGACTCTTCGCCCAAAGCGGCCACCACCACGCCCATCGGGTCGATCACCATACTGCACCCGATGTATCTCCGGCCACACTGTCCCGCCGCCAGCACATAGCAGGTGTTCTCGATGGCCCGGGCGCGAAGCAGGGTCGCCCAGTGGTCTTCCTTCAGCGGACCCCGCACCCAGGCTGCGGGCACGAGCAGAACCTGTGCATCGGCGTCGACCAGGTTCCTGGCGAACTCCGGAAAGCGCAGGTCGTAGCAGGTCATCAGGCCGCAGGTGAACCCGGCGGCGGCGAACGTCACCGGACCCGAGTCGCCGGCTGTCAGCCGGTCTGACTCGCGGTAGCCGAACGAGTCGTACAGGTGCGCCTTGCGGTACGACGTCACCAGCGCCCCGTCGGGCCCCACGACGACGACCGTGTTGTACGCGTGCGCGCGGTCGGGGCCGGTTTCGAACATTCCCGCCACGACAACGGTCTGGTGCTTCCGGGCCTGTTCTGTCAGGGTGCCGACGAAGGACCCGTCCAGAGGTTCAGCCACGGCAGCCAGATCGGTTTCGGGCGTACCAAAGTCGTGCATGAACGCCTCAGGCAGCATCACCAGGTCCGGGTGATGCTCGGCCGCTGCCGCGATCGCATCGACCGCGATCGTGATGTTGGCCGCCTTGTCGAGCCCGGCCTCCGCCTGAATCATCGCCACCCGCACCCCGTCAGTCTGCCAAGCCCTGCCAGACTCGGTCCATGGGCTCGGGCTATGACGCGATTGTGCTCGCCGGAGGCACCGGGCGCAGGCTCGACGGCATTGACAAGGCCGATCTCGACATGGCCGGAGCCACCCTGCTCGAACGGGCCGTCGAGAGCGTCGCGTCAGCCGATCGGGTCGTCGTGGTCGCCAATCCGCGACCGCTCCCCAGAAGAGTCGTCTGGACCCGTGAGCAGCCCCCCGGCACCGGCCCGGTGGCCGCCATCGCCGCGGGGCTCGCGAAGGTACGCGCCTCAGTCGTTGTCGTGGTCGCCTGCGACATGCCGATGCTGACCACGGAAACGATCCAGCGGCTGCGGTCCGCGCTGGACGCCTCTGAACCGGCAGACGCCACCATGCTGGTGGACGACAATGGGCGTCGGCAGCTGCTCGCCGGGGCGTACCGTCGCCACGCCCTGACAACTGCGCTGCATGCCTTGGGCGATCCACAGAACCAGAGCATGCGGGCGCTGGTCGCGACCATGCGGATCGTCGATGTGGCGTCCGTGGGGGCAGAGGCGCTGGACTGTGACACCTGGGACGACGTGAGGCGATCCCAGGCGATGTTGCGTCGTGGGGACGAGGGCCAGAACACCGCTGATGACACCAGCCGGACACGGCGGAAAGTCTGACGGAGATACCGAAGGAGCCTCGATGACCTTGCAGGACTGGACCGATCTGCTGTGCGACGAGCTCGACGTCGAGCTCGACGTGGACATCACCCAGGTGTTGGACCTCGCACGCGACGCGGCGCATGCGATCGAGCGACCGGCCGCTCCGGTGACCGCGTTCCTGGTCGGCTACGCAGCTGCCACCCGCGGTGGCGGAGCCGCCGACGTCGACAGCTGTGCCGAGGTCGCCACTCGGCTCATCAGGCGGCAGGGATCGGACGTCATCGACGACGTTTGAGCCAATCAACTGTCTCTGCGAGGGTGGGGCAGCTCGCGGGACCCCGGCGGGTCACGGCGATGGCAGCCGCCGCATTGGCTGCGCGCGCAGCTGTCACCGGGTCATCCCCTCGAGCCAGCGCGGCAGCGAACGCTCCAACATGGGCATCGCCGGCGCCGTTGGTGTCGACCGGATCGACCTGAAAGCCTGGAACCTCCTCTGATCGACCGTCCTGTACAACGGTGCACCCCCGCTCCGCCGTGCGTACAACCACGCCGCCCGACAGGCGGCCATGGTCGCCGAGCGCCGCGGCTTCACGCGCGTTGAGACTGAGCCACCGCGTGCACCCCAGGACCGTGCCGAGCACCTCGGAGTCGATCAGGTCCACCAACGGCGATGGGTCGAAGATGAGCCCCGCATCGGGGGTACGTGACAGCCAGCCGGCGATGACTGGTCCGTGCGGGTAGACCAGGTCATACCCCGACACGTACAGCGTGTCTTCCGGGTGCACGGTCACCATCGCGAGATCGTCCTCGCTGAGATGGGCTTCGACGCCCATCGAGGTTGCGAACGTACGCTCGCCGTCTGGTTCGATGAGCGCGACGCAGTAGCCGCTGTCCCCATCGGTGACAGGAGGCACGGCGAGCTCCACCCCCTCGGCCATGAGAGTTGCCGTGATCTGCGCACCAAAGGGGCCGTTGCCCAGCCGGCCGGCGTACACCGTGCGCATCCCCTGGCGGGCCGCCGCGGCCAGTACGTTGCGACCACCCCCAACCTGCTGTGACGAGCCGGTCGCGATCACGTCACCTCCGCGTTCCGGCAGCCGGTCGACGTACATCACGATGTCGACGATGGCGCTGCCGACCAGCACCAGCCGCCCCCTCACCGACGGGTTTCCCGGAGTTTGAGCAGTGCGAGAGCGAGACCGGCGAAACCCAGGTCGTTCACCGCGTCGAGCTGCTTGACAGCAGTGGCGGGAAACCCCTGTTGACCATGCATGGCCCCGAGCATGGTCCCCACCATCGCGGCGATCGTGTCGGCGTCCCCGCCGAGACTGGCGGCTAGCAGGCAGGCCTGCCACGGGTCTGCCCAGTGCCGGGCGACCACGGCGAATGCGGCGGGGACCGACTCCTGGGTGGCAACTCCCGTGCCAACCAGCCGGTCGAGCTGATCGAGTGGGTCCGATCGCGACCGATCCGGAGCCGGCCCGGTGAGCAGGTCAATCGCCCACCGCATGCGAACGGCGACATCCGCACCAGCCATGTAATGGCCGAGCCCCGCCCCGTGTTCGGCGGCCGCGATGCCGACATCAAGCAGTTCCACCTCGTCGGCTCCATCCAGACCAGCGCTGACGGCGGCCGCCACCGCGCAGGCACCTGCGATAGCCAGGCCCGTCCCATGCGTCAGCATCGAGGCCTGCGCGACCGCCTCGCAGAAGGCGCCCAACGGCTCAACCGGGGTGGCGATCCCGACCGGAGCAATCCGCATGGCCGCCCCGTTGGTGTCGCCCCACCGTCCGGCCTCGTCCAGAGGTGCCCCCTGGGTGAGCGCGGTGAGCGCCCGCCGCGTCGACGGGCCTAGCAGATCTGCCGAGCCTTGACCGACCATGTGGCTCTCCCAGGCCAACAGGCGATCCGCCAGGAGCCGGTGGTCGACCCTTCCACCGCCGTCGATCAGCGTCCGGCCCAGGATCACCGCCTGCTGGGTGTCGTCGGTGACAGTACCGGCGGGCATGCCCTTGCTGATCGGGTTGATGGATGGCCCGGGCTCGAAGCTCGTGAGCGACGGGCCGTACAGCGAGAGCACCACAGACCGCGACAGGAACTGGGTGGGCATGCCGAGCGCGTCCCCGATCGCGAGCCCGTACAACGCACCAAGTGCGCGGTCCAGTACGTCGAGCATGGGCACAGCCTCGCAGCCGCGGTGGTGACCCATAGGGTGGGGTCGTGAGGGCCGTGCGAATGTCCGAGCCGGGTGGGCCGGAGGTGCTCGAGGTCTTCGACGTGGACCCGCCATCGGCTGCCACCGGTGAGGTGATCGTCGACGTCGCCGCGGCCGGTCTCAACCGGGCCGATGTGTCGCAACGGCAGGGTTTCTACCCGCCACCGCCAGGGACCACCGACGTTTTCGGGCTCGAGTGCTCAGGAGTGATCAGCGCGTTGGGTGACGGCGTCAGTGGCTGGTCCATCGGCGACCGGGTGTGCGCGCTGTTGGCCGGTGGCGCGTACGCCGACCAGGTTGCGGCGCCCGCCGGACAGGTCCTGCCGGCTCCTCGGGGAATTGACCTGATCAGCGCCGCTGCTCTGCCCGAGATCGCGTGCACGGTGTGGTCGAACGTCTTCATGCTTGCTGGTCTACGACCCGACGAGCGGCTGTTGGTGCACGGCGGCTCCGGCGGCATCGGCACCATGGCAATCCAACTCGCCAAGGCACTCGGAGCCACGGTCTTCACCACGGTTGGTTCCGACGAGAAGGCAGCTTTCGTCCGCGAGCTCGGTGCAGACGTGGCGATCAACTACCGGGAGGACGACTTCGTGGAGGTCGTACGCTCCTCGACCGACGGCAAAGGCGCGGACGTCATCTTGGACAACATGGGCGCGAAGTACCTCGCCCGCAACCTCGAGTCGCTCGCAACCGCCGGCAGGCTGGTCGTGATCGGCCTGCAGGGCGGCGCATCCGGGGAGCTCGACCTCCGGCTTCTCATGCGCAAGCGCGCTGCTGTGCTGTCCACCTCCCTGCGCTCACGTCCCTCCGGGGAGAAGGCGACGATTGTCGCCGGTGTGCGCGAGCATGTGTGGCCGCTGGTCGAGGATGGCGTAGTCAAGCCCATCGTGCACGCTGTGCTACCGCTGGAGTCTGCAGCCGAGGCGCATCGCTTGATGGAGGCCAGCTCACACATCGGCAAGATCCTGCTCAGCACCTGACCGTGCCGTGCGCTGTGCGTCGCCGCGGAAGCGCCCTCCGTCGGCCAGCCGCGACCTGCGTAAGGTTGACGTCATGACCCAAGCGTCCGAGCAGAACGAAGAGCCGCGCGTCCTCATCGTCGGTCCAGACGGGATGGCGGTCGAGGCGCCGCCGCGCGACGAGCAAGCCGGGGAGGAGGGCGAGCGAGCCCTGACCGACCTGGTGGAACAACCGGCGAAGGTGATGCGGATCGGAAGCATGATCCGGCAGCTACTCGAGGAGGTGAAGGCAGCCCCGTTGGACGAGGCGAGCCGGCAGCGCCTCCGCGAGATCCACCAGGCCTCCATCAAGGAGCTCGAGAAGGGCCTCGCGCCGGAGCTCGTCGAGGAGCTCGAACGACTGTCCTTACCCTTCAACGAGTCCACGCCGTCGGAGGCCGAGCTCCGCATCGCGCAAGCGCAGCTGGTCGGTTGGCTGGAGGGGCTCTTCCACGGCATCCAGACCGCGATCTATGCCCAGCAGATGGCGGCTCGTGCCCAGCTGGAGCAGATCCGCAGGGCCCTGCCCGGTGGTGCGATGCCCGGACAAGCCATGCCGGGTCACGGCTTGGACCCGCGGCCGGAGGGTAGCCAGGACAAGGACAGCCCGGGTTCGGGCGGGCTCTACCTGTGAGAATTCGTCGATGCGGGCACGCCCGTCAAAATGCGACGCTGCGGTAGTCGGCCGGGTCACCAGACAGCATCACCGTCACACCTTGTCGCAGATCCGCCCCCTGCAGAGCCAGCGCCCCGCATCGCCGTCCGCAGGCGCGAGCGGATTGACGAGCCGGCCGGCCGACGAGAGTCAGTCGGCGGGGAACCAGCGGTCGAGCTCCACAGCGACCCCGTCGTCGGCCAGTGAACCGGTCACGTCGTCGGCTGCCTCGCGTACTGACGACGGCGCCTGCCCCATTGCCACTCCGCGGCCGGCCCACTGGAGCATCGAGATGTCGTTGCGGCCATCGCCGATCGCGAGCACCTCGGACCTGTCGAGGTTCAGGGACTTCGCTATGTCGGCAAGCGCAGATGCCTTAGAGACTCCTTCTGGCGCCAGGTCGAGCCAAGCGGTGTAGCCGACGAAATAGTTGGTGCCGGCCAGCCCGAGAGTGGTGGCGATCTCCACGAACTCCTCCGCAGACGCGGACGGGTCGCGGATGATCACCCTGGTTACCGGATCGGCGACGAGTTCGTCGACCGATTGCAGCCACATCTCGCCGGTGATCTCGCCCTGGGGAAAGTGCCGGTTGACGCGGTAGCCACGACCGATCACCTCGACAGCCACCAGCGCGTCGGGCACCTGCTCGAGCAACAACTCCACGGCCTGGCGGGGATCGAACGTCACTGCGGAACGGATGTCGATCGGTGCATAGGTGAACGTCACGGCGCCATTGCTTGCCACGGCGATTCCGTCGCCCAGATCGAGCGCGTCGATGAGCCGGCCGATCCCGTAGACGGACCTCCCGGTTGACAAGACGACGTGTACACCGGCATCGAGGGCCCGATGCACGGCGGCGTGAACCTCCGGCGAGACGTTCTCGTACGGGTCGACCAGGGTGCCGTCAATGTCGAGGGCGATCATGCGAGGGGTCAAGCGATCGGCTCCAGGACCTCGCGCCCTTGAAGATAAGGCCGCAAGGCGGCCGGGATCCGCACCGACCCGTCGGCCTGCTGATGGTTCTCGAGGATCGCCACGATCGTTCGCACACTGGCCATCAGGGTGCCGTTGAGCGTCGCAACCGGCTTGATGCCGTCTTCGAACCGCCCCCGGATCTCCAGCCGACGACTCTGGAAGTCGGTGCAGTTGGACGTCGAGGTCAGCTCGCGGTATTTGCCCTGGGTCGGGATCCATGCCTCGCAGTCGAACTTCCGAACAGCCGAGAGCCCCAGGTCACCCGCCGCGATGTCGATGACCCGGTAGGACAGCTCGAGCTTGCCGAACCACTCCTTCTCCCAGTCGAGCAGTCGCCGGTGCTCGGCGTACGACTCTTCAACGGTGGTGTAGCTGAACATCTCGACCTTGTCGAACCAATGGACGCGGAAGATGCCCCTGGTGTCCTTGCCGTACGAGCCGGCCTCCCGGCGGTAGCACGGGCTGAACCCGGCGTACCGGCGCGGCAGGGTCGCAACGTCGAGGATCTCCCGGCTGTGGTACGCAGCCAGCGGCACTTCGGACGTGCCGACGAGATAGAGGTCGTCCGCGGGCAGATGGTAGACGTCGGCAGCCGCCTGTCCGAGGAACCCTGTGCCCTCCATGGCCGGCGGCTTCACCAGCGCCGGCGGGATCATCGGGGTGAATCCGGCCGATATCGCCTGTGCCATGGCCATGTTGACCAGCGCGAGCTCCAGCTCGGCGCCGACCCCTGTCAGGTAGTAGAAGCGTGCACCACTGACCTTGGCACCGCGCTCGACGTCGATGGCACCGAGCAGCTTGCCCAGCTCGACATGATCGCGGGGCTTGAAACCCTCGGCCTCGAAGTCGCGGGGGGTGCCCACCTCCTCCATCAGGACGTAGTCGTCCTCACCGCCAGAGGGCGCATCGTCTGCGATGTTGGGCAGCCTGCTCATCAGCTGGGTGAACTCGGCCTCGGCCTCGGCCTGGCCGGCCTCGGCCTTCTTGACCTGCGCCGCCAGGTCCCCGGTCTTGGCGAGGAGGGACTGCAACTCCTCGCCCTTGGCCTGCGGGATCTGTTTGCCCAGTCGCTTCTGCTCGGCCCGCAGCTGCTCGTACTCAGCGATCGCAGACCGCCGTCGTTCGTCGGCAACCAGGATCTCGTCGACCAGCTCGGGAGACTCGCCGCGCTTGCGCTGAGCGACGCGTACCCGATCGGGATCTTCTCGCAGAATTCGCAGGTCAATCACTCGCAAAGCCTATCGGGGGCGCAATGGCGTCTCACCCGACTTTCCCCAGCGGCCCGAAAATCGCCCAAACCCAGCAGTACGGCAGGATCGGGGCGGCAGCACTCGACACCGCAAGGAGCTGGAGCAGTCGTGACACGGCAGTCGGTACCGCGCAGGACCGGGGGCTACTCCCTGGCCCTTGGTGGGGCATTCGCCGTACTGACCGTGCTGGTGCTCGCGAAGTTCGACCCGATGTTCTCCGGGGATCATGACGTGGCGGTCTGGGCACACGACACGTTTTCCGGTGACCGCGCCCTACAGACCTTGAAGATCGTGGCAGCGGTCTTCCAGCCGTGGCACGGGTACGTCGGACTCACTCTGCTTGCCGCCGTGCTGACACTACGTGGAGCGCGACGTACGCCCATCTGGATCTTGACCAGCACCCTGATCGGGCTGTCCTCGAACATCGCGATCAAGGCTGCTGTCGACCGGCCGCGCCCGCCAGAGGCGCTCGTTCAGGTCGGCGGTGGCTCGTTCCCCTCCGGACACGCGGAGGGCATCAGCCTGGTCTGCACCGTACTGGTGCTCGTGACGGTCATCTGGCTGCGCCGCTCGCTGTTGCGAAGCGCTCTGGTCGTCGGCTGGGTGGCGCTCGGGGTGTTGGTCGGTCTCGACCGCATCTTCTTGGCAGTGCACAACGTGTCGGACGTGGTCGGTGGCTGGGTGCTGGGGGCGTGCGTCGTGCTCGGCGTGCACGGGCTGCTGCGAGTCAACGGCGCAGACCTGCATCAGCCCCGGATGGTGACGCCGACACTGGCCGCGCCGGCCAGGCACCGGCTCGCTGTCGTACTCAACCCGACCAGGACCGGTGACGCGGCCGCCTTCCGGCGCAAGGTGGCCGAGGCTGCCCAGCGACACGCGTGGGACACGCCGATCTGGTTCGAGACCACAAGTGACGACCCCGGCCGTTCCATGACTCACGCGGCGCTGGCGGCCGGGGCGGACACGGTGCTGGTTGCTGGCGGGGACGGGACCGTTCGGGTGGTCGGCGGTGAGCTCGCGCGTACGGGCGTACCGATCGGCATCGTGCCGACGGGCACGGGGAACCTGCTGGCTCGCAACCTGGATCTTCCGCTGAACATCGACGCGGCTCTCGAAGTGGTGTTCACAGGCGACGACCGGGCGATCGACATCGCCCGGATCGAGGGGGATGAGCTGGGCGAAGAGAGCTTCGTCGTGATGGCTGGTCTGGGCCTCGACGCCGCGATCATGGAGAGCGCGACCGACCTGAAGGCCAAGATGGGCTGGTCGGCGTACGTGGTCGCGGCTGTCAAACAGATCCGCTACCCCTCGCTGCGCGTGGAGATCAGCATCGACTCGGGGCCGTTCGAGAAGTATCGGGCGCGCACTGTGGTCATCGGGAACGTCGGCTATCTGCAGGCCGGCATCCCGCTGCTCCCCGATGCGGTGATCGATGATGGCCTGCTCGATGTGGTGGTCATCGCGCCTCGCCGCTCTCTCGGCTGGTTGTCCTTGGTCGTCCGAGTGATGCTCCGGCGTCCCAAGACCGACGATCGGCTGGCCCGGATGACCGGTCGCAGGGTGGTTGTCCGTGCTGCGAATCCGACTCCCAGACAGCTCGACGGTGACAGCGTCGGGCCCGGACACGAGCTGCGGGCCGAGGTACAGGCCGGGGTGTTGTTGGTGCGCGTACCACGCTGACGCCCACCGGCCATCGGCGGCCGGTTCAGCGGACGGAGTCTCCCCGTGCGAACGCCACCGCCTCCGCTTCCTCCGGAGACAGCTGCTGGTCGCAGGTCCATTCCCGGATGTTCTTGGCATACGTCCGCGAGTCGCTCCGGCCGTGGATGGAGGTGAGCGCCATGCCGTTTCCGGAGTCGTCGAGCAGGGCCAGGGACCACGAGAGGTGGCCCCCCATGTCGCCGAACGCGTCGTACCGAACCACCGCCAGGTGCCGCAGCGCATCCCCGACCTCGATCCGGAGTGCCTCCACCTCGCCGCGGAGCTCCTCGACACCGGCTCCGCTGAGATCACGCCGATCCGGGCTCGCCAACCTCTTGGACCGCCGGCGCGGTCGCGGCGGCACAGTGGGACGGCCAACCGGCCGGCCGGCACGACGCAGCGCGATCAGGGCGACCGAGAACGCGAGCGCCGCTACCACGACGGCGGCGATCGCCAGCCATGACAGAGCTGTGGGTTCAATCGGCACTTCTCCACCCTAATTGCCGACCGCGAAGGGAGGACTGGGTCAGCCGGTGACGAGTCGGCTCAGCCACGCGTCGGCTTCGGCGAACTCCTCGTCGCTGGTTCCGGAGCGGACGACGGACCGCTGCCCGTCCTCCCGCGGGTACGAGCCGAGGAACCGCACGTCTTGGCACTTGCGGCGCAAGCCCTTGAGTGCCTCGCCGACGCGTAGGTCGGCAACATGTCCCTCGGCGTCGATGAAGAAGCAGTAGCGTCCCAGGGCAGACCCGGTCGGGCGTGACTCGATGCGAGTCAGGTTCACACCGCGCACCGCCAGCTCGTCCAAGATCTCCAGCAATGCCCCGGGGTGATCATCACGGATGAACGCGACGAACGAGGTCTTGTCGGCTCCGGTCCTTGCGGGCGGCGGTCCGGGACGGGACACCAGAATGAACCGCGTCACCGCGTCGGGGTTGTCGCCGATGCCATGCGCCAGCACGGCCAGCCGGTACCGGTCGGCGGCCAGGGGTGCCGAGATCGCGGCGTCGAACATCGACGCGGAGTCGGCGACCTGCTGAGCGGCGAGCGCCGTCGAGCTGGTGTGAAGAACCTTGGCTTCGGGCAGGTGCGTGGCCAGCCACTTGCGGCACTGCGCTGCGGCATGCGGGTGTGTGACCACGTTCTTCACGGCGAACCGGTCGGTGCCGGCCCGGCCCAGCAGGGCGAAACGCACCGGTACGGTCATCTCGCGGCTGATCACCAGCGGCTCGCCCTGCGCGAGCTCGTCAAGCGTAACCGTCACGGCACCCTCGACAGAGTTCTCGATGGGTACGACAGCGCCGTCAGCGTCACCGCCACGTACCGCATCGAGCGCGGCCGCCACCGTCGCCTCGGGGCACAGCTCGGCTCGGGCTGCCGCCGGGAGCGACCGGAGGGCGGTTTCCGTGAACGTCCCCTCGGGACCGAGGTACGCATAGCGGGCGGGCGGGACTCCGGGCACGGCGCTTAGCCTAGGAGACCGCGGAGTGGGACGGATCTCTGGCCAGGACTCAACCCTCGTCACTCCCCCAGGGCGTGTTGGCCCACGGGTCGTAGTCCACCTCGAGAGGTTCCTGCGGTGGACGCTCGGCCTCCGAGACGTGCTGGAGGTTGATCCGGATCCGGTACCACACGGAGCTTCGCCCACGCATCCCGTCTACCAGGATGTCGGCGGCGTGCAGTTGGCTCACCACGGATCGGTGCCGAACCTTCCAGCGCTCCAGACCCTCGAGAGCCTCCTCCCGGGTCTTGGCGCGGGCAATCTCGATGAGCGGCATGGTGGGCTGGCGGCGACCGGTCCCTTTGGGCGGCTTCTCGGCCGGGCCCAGCTGCTTGCCGAGGTCCAGTAACGCCCCCAGCGATCCCCGCGAGCCGTCGATCGCCTCCCATGGGTCGCCGATCGTGCGGTAGCGGTCCAGCACCGCCGGCAGCGGGTACGCCTCCGGGCGGCAGTCCGGCACCTCTGCCCACGCGAGCGGAGTGGACACTCTGGCGTCGGGGGTCGGTCGCACCGAGTAGCCCGAGGCGACCGTCCGGTCCTTCGCGTTCTGGTTGAAGTCCACGAAGACGCCCCACCGCTCTTCCTTCCACCACCTGCTGGTGGCCAGGTCGGGGGCACGGTTCTCGACCTCTCGCGCGACGGTTTGCGCGGCGAGCCGTACTTCCCGGAACGACCAGCGCGGCTCGATTCGGGCGTATACATGAAAGCCGCGCGAACCCGAGGTCTTCGGCCAGCCGGTGAGGCCGTGGTCTTCGAGCACCTCGTTCGCGACCAGGGCGACATCGACTATCTGTCTCCAGTCGACACCGGGCACCGGGTCCAGATCGATCCGGAGCTCGTCGGGATGGTCGAGATCCTCGGCGAGGACAGGGTGCGGGTTGAGGTCGATGCAGCCCAGGTTCACCACCCAGGCCAGCGTGGCGGCGTCCCGGACAACGACCTCCTCGGCCGAGCGGCCGGAGGCGTAGTGCAGCTCGGCCACCTCGATCCAGTCCGGACGGTTGGAGGGGGCGCGCTTCTGGAAGAACGCCTCCTGGCCGATTCCCTTGACGAAGCGTTTGAGGATCATTGGTCGACCGGCGACTCCTCGCAGCGCGGCGTCCGCCACGGCAAGGTAGTAGCGGACCAGGTCCAGCTTGGTGTGGCCACCGGACGGGAATACCAACTTGTCCGGGTTGGTGATCGTCACCTCACGTCCGGCGATCTCCAGGATGCGTGACTTCGACACCCTGCCACCATAAGTCGTTGGCAGGTCGTCGGCCGGTCGTCGCCGTGAGTCCGGCTCGCCACCTATGGTGGGGCAACCGTCGCTCGCGCCTGCGAGCCCAGGTGACCCGGAAGGACCCGTTCTCTGCCATGGACTGGCATGTCGCCCTGCTGACGTTCGTACTGATCCTGCCGGTCGAGCTGCCCGACAAGACCTTCGTTGCGGTCCTTGTCCTGGCGACCCGCTACCGGCCGCTGCCGGTGTGGACCGGGGTCGGCCTGGCGTTCGGGGTGCAAAGTCTGGTGGCCGTGACAGCCGGCCAGTTGGTGACGTACCTCCCCGAATGGGTCACCCATCTGGTGAGCACACTGATGTTCGCGGCGGGGGCGCTCCTGCTCATCATCGCTGCGCCAGGTGCCGACAAGGAGCAGGAGGAGCAGGAGTACGCGTTCGAGACGAAGGCCCGGGAGACGAAGGTGGGCTGGCGCGCCGCGCTCGCCCCGTTCCTGCTCCTTTTCGCAGCCGAATGGGGCGATCTGACCCAGTTGCTCACCATCAACATGGTCGCCAAGTACGGCTCACCGGTGGGCGTCTTCGTCGGTTCCTGGGCCGCGCTGCTGTTGGTGTCTGGCCTCGCCGTGCTGTTCGGCCGGGCGCTGCTGCGACACATGCGCCTGTCGGTCCTGCACTACGTGGGCGGGGGCGTCTGCGCGGTGTTCGCCGTACTCGGTGCCGTGCAGCTCGCGACCGCCTGACCCACCCTGGGCCGCTCCCCTAGCCTGGTCCGGTGAAGATTCGCCGGCGAACCGGTCGCGCCGCCTGGTGCGTCGCCATCGCGGCCGCCGTCGGAATCCTCGCAGGTCCCGCAGCATTCGCTGATCGAGTCGGCCAGGACGAGGCGGCGACTCCAGCACCGGTTGTCCTGATCGGGGTGGGCGGGCTCCGCTGGTCCGACATCGACAGTCAGGGAACGCCCACCTTGTGGGGACTGGTCGGTCAGGGCTCGGTGGGCTCAATCTCCGTGCGTACCGTCAAGCCGGTCACCTGCCCGATCGACGCCTGGCTCACGTTGTCAGCCGGTGAGCGCGCCCTTGGGTCGCCCTCGAGCCCACCCTCGGCGGGCCCGACACCCGGCACTTCCACGGGGGACGACGCGAGCTGCCCGCCACTACCCGCGGTACGGGGCACGACGGTCGGCCGGTGGCACTACTTCAAGCGTCTGCAACGCCAGGAGATCAGCTCATACGGCGAGCCGGGAGTCCTGGGAGACGGGCTGCGCAAGGTCGGTGTCTGCGGTTTGGCGGTCGGGCCAGGAGCCGCGGTCGCCCTGGCCGACACGGCGGGCCAGGTATCTGAGTACGCAAGCGACGTAGCAGACGCCGACCTTGCGGCGTGCCCCGTGGTGGTGATCGACGGCGGCGATCTCCCAGCGGCCGGGATCGACCGCCTCACCACGTTGCATGACCTGGACACCGAGATCGCCACCGTGGTGGACGAGCTGCCACCCGACGCCGAGCTGCTCATCGCCGGCATCGCGGACAGTCCGAATGTCAAACCGGGTCTCCAGGTGGCCATCCAGCTCGACCCCGACAGCTCGCTCCGCGCCTGGCTGACGTCGAACTCGACTCGTCGCACGGGTCTCATCCAGCTCACCGACCTCACCGCCACCCTGCTCACCCGGGTCGGCGCACCCGACACCAACGTGGACGGAGCCACTGTGCAGCGCGGCGACGAGCGGCGCATCGACACTCAGCGAACCATCGACAACCGCTTGGACCTCTCAGTCCTCACCGAGGAGGCACCACGGATCGCGCACTGGCTCGCCGCCGCATACGCCGCGGTCCAGGTGCTCGTGTACGGAGGCGTCGGCTGGTCGGCGCGCCGCCGATCCCTCCGGCACCTCATTCCCGCGCTCACCGCCCGCAACCGCCGGATCGTGATCGCGACCGCGGTGGGAGCGGCCGCCACCCCGGTGGCGACCTACCTGGCCACCCTCACCTCATGGTGGACCTCGCCGATCCCAGGTCTGGCGCTGCTGACCGCCCTGGTCGCGATCATCGCCGTGATCACCGTGGTCGCCTGGGGCCAGCCAACCAAGCAGCTGCGTGCGGAGATCTGGGCTCCCGCACTCACCGTCAGCGCACTCACCTTCGGCGTGCTCACGGTCGATGCTCTGCTCGGCACTCCGCTGCAGCTCGGCAGCCTGCTGGTCTCCGGTCCGGTCAACGGAGGGCGCTTCTTCGGGTTCAACAACACGACTTTCGCTGTGTACGTGGCGAGTGCCCTGGTGCTGTCCGCCTGCCTCGCCGAGATCGCGCGCAGGCAGGGGCGGCCGCGGCTGGCCATCGCCATCGTGGCCGTGATCGGGCTCGTGGCCATCGTGATCGAAGGCTGGCCGTCCTTCGGTGCCGACTTCGGCGGAGTCGTCAGCATGGTTCCCGGCTTCGCCGTGCTCGGCATGGAGCTGGCAGGTGTGCGTATCTCTCTCAAGCGGCTGGTCGCCGTCGGCCTGGCTGGCTTCGTGGTCGCAATGGTCATCGCAGTGCTGGACTGGCTCCGACCGACGGAGTCCCAGACCCATCTCGGCAGGTTCGTGCAGCGCGTGATCGACGGCGATGCGGCGGACATCGTGCTGCGCAAGGCGTCCGGCGCCCTGGACACCGTCACCAGTCCGGGGGGAGTGCTCGTCGCCATCGCAACCGCGATCGCCATCGCGGTCGTGGTACAGGTCAAGCAGTTCGAGGTTCCGGCGCTCGCCACCGTCTATGAACGGTGGGATACATCGCGGCCAATGCTGCATTCGGTCGCGCTGGTCGCCGTTCTCGGATCGGTCACCAACGACTCCGGTGTGGTGGTCGCCGGCGCCATGTTGTTGACTACAGCGCCATTGGTCCTGGTCGCATGCCTGAAGGGGTCAGGGGGCGCGGCATGACCGGCCAGGTTCGATCCTCACTACTGCGCGCCGCCGCGCTCATCACGGCGCTCACCGTATTGGCCCGCCTGGCCGGCTTCGGCCGGAACCTGGTGTTCGCCCGCACGGTCGGCTTCAACTGCCTGGCCGACACCTACTTCACGGTGAACACCGTCCCGAACATCCTGTACGAGATCGTTGCCGGTGGTGCACTGGCCAGTCTGGTGATCCCCCTGCTGGCTGGGGCGATCAACCGGGGCGACACCGAGCACGCCGACCGGACGGCAAGTGCGTTGCTCTCCTGGTCGATCGCCGTCCTCGCGCCCCTCGCCGTCCTGGTCGCCGTCTTCGCACACCCGATATCGGCGGCGCTCCTCGCCGACAAGGGCTGCACAGGTGCTGTCGACGTGGGCGCCTCGATGCTGCGGGTGTTCGCCCCCCAGGTCGTCCTGTACGGCATCGGCGTGGTGCTGACCGGGATCTTGCAGGCCCACCGCCGCTTCGGCGGGCCCGCTCTTGCGCCTCTGCTGTCGAGTCTGGTCGTGATCTTCGCGTACGTGACCTATGGGGTGCTGGCACCGAGGGGAACCGACGTGGACTCAGTCACCCAGGGCCAGCAGCTCGTCCTCTCGGTGGGCACCACGCTCGGCGTCGTCGTGTTGTCGTTGAGCCTGCTGGCGCCGTTGTCACGTACCGGGATGAGGCTCCGCCCGACGCTGCGGTTCCCGGCCGGGGTGGCCGTTCAGGCCACCCATCTCGCGGCGGCGGGGGTGGCCACACTCGCCGCCCAGCAGATCTCGGTCGTGGTTGCCCTGCGACTGAGCAACCAGCACGGGGTGCCCGATGGTGCCGCCGCCGCTTTCTTCCAGGCGCAGACGATCTACCTGCTGCCCTGGGCGGTGCTGGCGGTCCCGGTGGCCACGTCGGCGTTCCCCCGGCTGTCGGCGCGCTGGGACGCAGGCGACCGGGACGCCTACAACAACGAGCTCGCGGCCTCCGCCAGGATCGTCGTCCTGACAATGCTGATGGCCACCGCGTCAGCACTCGCCTTGGCCAGACCTGTGGCCCGGGTGATCGCCCAGTCGGCACCAGGTCAACCCAGTGTCGATCCCGTTGCGGACGGCATCATGGCGTTCTCCCTGGGGTTGGTCGGGTACGGCCTGTTCGCTTGCCTTTCCAGGGCGTTGTACGCGAGCGGGAGGGCCAGGCTCACGGCCAGTATGTGCGTCACCGGTTGGGTGTCTGTGATCGTGGCGGACCTGGTGCTCGCAGCGGCCATGCCGGGCGACGACCGCGTGCTCGCCCTGTCCCTCGGCAATTCGCTGGGCATGCTTCTCCTAGGTGTCCTGCTCGGGTGGGCTGTGCGTTCCTCGCACGGTGGCCCGGCGCTGGCGGGCGTCGGCAAGAGCACGATCCTGGGTGTGGTGGCGGCTGCGGTGGGAGCGGCAGTCGGCACCGTACTGAACCACGCGCTCGATCACGGCGGTGTGCTCGCAGCCGTCGGGCAGTCGGTCGTCATCGGTTTGGTCACGATGTGCGTGTTTGCGGCCGTGGTCTATCTCCTGGGCAGGGACGTCGTGCTTGGCTCGTTGCACACGTTGCGCGACCGAGCAGCGGAGGATGTGCATGACTGACCTGGGACACGACCTGGCTGGGCGGCGAGTCCTCTTGGTGCTCGCGACCAGCGCCGGCGGCACCGGCCGCCATGTCAGCGTCCTGGCCGACGCGCTGTCTGATGCTGGCGTGCACGTCGTGGTCGCATGCCCGCCAGCGACCGCGGAGAGGTTCGGCTTTGCCGACTCTCGCAACGGCTACGTGCCGGTCAGGATCTCCGGACGTCCACATCCCTGGCACGACGTCCAGACGATGGCAACCCTTCGCCGAGTGGCCCGCACTGCCGATCTGGTGCACGCGCACGGCCTGCGGGCAGGTCTGCTGGCGGGCTTGGCCGCCGCCCTGCCGCGACCGCTCGTCGTCACCTGGCACAACGCGGTCCTATCCGGTGGAGGGGGTGCCCGGTTGTCCGGACTGCTCGAGCGCAGGGTGGCGCGGCGAGCCGACATTTCGCTCTGCGTCTCGCCAGATCTCGAGACGCGGGTCCGCTCGCTCGGCGGTAGGGACGTACGGTATGCACCGGTCAGCGCGCCTCCCGCGGCAGCGGTGCGACGGACGCGTGCCGAGGTGCTTGCAGAGCTCGGGGCTGGCGTCCGGCCGGTCATCCTCACGGTCGCGCGTCTGCACCCGCAAAAGGGGTACCCCTGGCTGCTCCAGGCCGCCGGCCGGCTGCGCGATCGCAGTCCGGTGCCGCTCTTCGTCGCTGTTGGAGACGGTCCGAGCGAGTCCGAGATGCTCGAGGAGATCGAGGCTTCGGCATTGCCGGTCAGGATCCTCGGCCGGCGCAGCGACGTCCCCGACCTCCTCCAGGCGGCCGACATGATGGTCCTGCCGAGCGTCTGGGAGGGAAGTCCGCTGGCGGCACAGGAAGCCCTGCGGGCCGGTGTCCCGTTCGTCGGCACCACAGCCGGTGGACTACCCGCGCTCGTCGGTGACGGAGGTGTGCTGGTCCCACCTCGCGACGCACGCGCCCTGGCCGACGCCATTTCGCAGATCCTCGACGACCCGGCCTACGCGTCCGCGCTGCGCCTACGCGCCCTCTCGGCTGCCTCGAGGCTGCCGACCGACGCCCGCGTAGTGGCTCAGATCGGTGAGGCGTACACCTCGTTGTTACCCGATGCGCCCGAGCCGACATCGTGAGACGGAGTGTCGTCGTCTGGTCAGTCGTCGCCGGCTCGCTGGTCGCGTTGGCGGGCGGGGTCGTCCGGGTCGTCGCGACTCCCAGCCCAGCAGACGTACCGAACGCGGACCACGTGATCGTGGTGGGCGTACCCGGGCTGACCTGGGCCGTCGTCTCCAAGTCGCGTAGCCCGGCACTGTGGACACTGGCGAGCGGCGGGAGTTCCGGGCTGCTGACCACCCGCGCCGCTGTCTCGCAGACCTGTCCATGGGACGGCTGGGTCACCCTCGGTGCCGGGAACCGGGCGGTCTACCCGAAACCAGCACTCGACCCGGCTGCCGCAACAGACCCGTCAGCACCCGAGGAGACCCCGGGCTGCGCCTGGCAGTCCGGCGATCCCCCGCTGATCGACGGTCGGACCAGTCCCGATGTGACGACGGCCAACGACAGCCGCAACTACGGCGCCGAGGTCGCGTTGCTCGGCACACAGCTGTCCTGCACCACTTCCGTCGGGGCCGATGCGCCGCTAGCGGTGGCGGCGCCCAGCGCCCGCGTCGAGACTGCCAACCTGCCGGCCGTGCCCGCCGGGTGGCGGCGGCTCGTGGACACCTGCCCGCTCACGCTGGTCGCTGCCCAGCCGGTGTCCGCCTCGCTTCCTGGAGACGGTGCGGTCGATGAGCTCGACCAGATCCTGTCCGGCGTTGCCGCGGCCACCGCCGGTCAGGCCGACGTGGTCATCGTGGTGGGCATCTCCGAGATCGGCGTGGAGACGTCGCGCCTCCACGTCGCGGTGATGTACGGCCGCGGGATCACCCCCGGTCTTCTTCAGTCGGCGAGCACGGGTCGCACAGGGTTCGTCCAGCTGATCGACGTGGCACCCACGGTGCTGGCCGCACTCGGCCAACCGGCACCGTCCGCGATGGCCGGCCAGCCGTTCGGCTCGATCGCCGACCCGACGAGCCTGGATCATCAGATCCACGGGTTCAGCGATCAGGACCAGGCAGCCGTACAGCACCGACGGCTGAGCTCACAGTTTCCCTTCCTGCTGGTCGGGTTGGAGCTGCTGCTCTGCGCGTGCGCATTCTGGTGGTTGCGTCGCGACAACGGGTCGCCACGGTGGCAACGGCGAAGCGTACGTGCGGGGAGCCTGTTCGTCGCGAGCGTTCCGGTAGGCACGTTCCTGGCCAACCTCTTCCCCTGGTGGCGGCAGGCCCATCCAGCGCTGGCGCTGCTGGTTCTCACAGTCGCGGCGGCCGCGGGCGTGTTGGCTGTGGTGGCGTTGGGACCGTGGAAGAGGAGTCGGTACGGACGCGTTGTTGCCGTCTCGGCAATAACGTGTGCCGTGCTCGCGGGTGATGCGCTGACCGGCTCCCATCTGCAGCTCAACAGCCTGCTCGGGTACGACGGCATCGTTGCCGGGCGGTTCACCGGATTCGGCAACATGCCCTTCGGGGTTTATGCGGCTGGCACCCTGATCTGCCTGGCGGCCCTGCTGGCGGCCCACCCGCAAGCGGCGGGCTGGGTGGCGGCGAGCTTCGGCCTTGCTGTTGTGGGCATCGACGGGATGCCGGGGCTGGGGTCTGACTTCGGCGGAGTCATCGCGCTGACTCCGGCGATCATCTTGATGACCATGGTGGCCGCCAGGGTCAGGTTGTCCGCCGGCCGGGCGTTGACTGCCGGCCTGGCAGGTGTGGTGACAGTAACGGTGTTGGCGCTGCTCGACCATGCGCGTCCCGTCGAGTCGCAGACACACCTCGGGCGATTTGTCGGCCAGGTGCTGGACGGCACCGCTTGGACGGTCGTGACGCGCAAGGCGGACTCCAACCTTCAGGTTCTCACGCACAGTTCGTTGGCCATGATGCTGCCGCTGACCGCACTCGCGCTCTGGTGGCTGTTTCGAAGACCCGGTGGTCCAGGACGGCCGTTGCTAGAGCGCAGCCGCTGGCTGCCGGCGGTCCTGATCGGCCTGCTGGTGACCGCAGTTCTCGGCTCGGTTGTCAACGACTCGGGAGTCGCGGTGTTCGCCGCGGTCGCGATCGTGGGTCTCCCTCTGCTGGTTGCAACGCTGGCCGACGAGGTTGTCATGCCGATCGTGGAACCAGCGAAGGAGAATGACTCACCACTAGGCTCCGTCCATGATCGCTAACTCGCTCGGCGTCGACAGTGAGGTCGGGCGCCTGCGTACTGTGCTGCTGCACCGGCCCGGCCCCGAGCTCCAGCGACTGACTCCACGCAACAACGACTCGCTGTTGTTCGACGGAATTCCGTGGATCGTGCGGGCTCAAGAGGAACACGACGCCTTCGCCCGGGCCCTGCGCGACCGCGGTGTCGAGGTGCTCTATCTCGTCGATCTGCTGGCGGAGGCCCTCGCCAGCGCCGAAGCCCGCGAGCAGGCGGTCACCGATGTCACGGCCGGTCGGCACATGGGCGACACGATGCGCAACTATCTGGTCGACCACCTCAACGGTCTCGACGCGGAGCAGCTGGCGGCCACCTTGACGGCGGGCATCCGCAACGACGAGGTACGCGGCGGCTACGGGCTGGTCACGAGCCTGCTGGCACATGACGACTTCCTGATCGCACCACTGCCCAACCTGCTGTTCACCCGGGACTCCAGCGTCTGGATACGGGACCAGGTGGCAGTGACGAGTCTGGCGATGCCGGCTCGGGAACGCGAGACCCACCTGACCGAGCTGATTTACCGTCACCACCCCCGCTTTGCCGGCACCGAGCGCAGATACGGCTGGGAGCTGGAGCATGTCGAGGGCGGCGACGTACTTCTCCTGGCGCCTGGTGTGCTGGCAGTGGGGGTGGGTGAGCGCACGACGCCAGCTGGAGCCGAACGGCTTGCCCGTCAGGTGTTCTCCGCTGATCTCGCACACACCCTGCTTGCGGTGCCGATCGCGCAGGAGCGAGCCACCATGCATCTCGACACCGTCTTGACCATGGTCGACTCGGACAAGATCGTGATGTACCCCAACGTGGCCGACACGCTCGTCGCGTACGCCGTCACGCGGGAAGGCCTCGACGGGCACCCCGATGAGATCGTGCTCGACGTCGCGCCACCCGAGCCGTTCCTGATCGCCGCCGCCAAGGCGATGGGCATCGACACCCTGCATCGCATCGACACGGGTCTGGATCCGGTCACCGCCGAGCGCGAGCAGTGGGACGACGGGAACAACACGTTGGCCATCGCCCCGCGGGTGGCGGTCGCGTACGAACGCAACACCGAGACCAACCAGCGCCTGGAGGAAGCGGGGATCGAGGTGGTGGCGATCAGCGGTTCGGAGCTCGGGTCCGGCCGCGGCGGTCCGCGCTGCATGTCATGCCCCATTGCGCGCGATCCCCTGCTCGAACCGGTCTGATTCAGTCCAGGACAGGAGGGTGCCCGACCGTTGCTGACGGGGGATGCAACAACGATCGGGCTGCGATCAGGCTAGACGAGCGACCCAGGCGAAACAAGATGAATCCGCAATCGCCATCGCCTGGACACCCACCGGAGAAGGCAATCTGACCCTTGTGGGCTAACGAGTCCTGGCCCGTGTGAGCTAGCGGATCGTCACTTGCCGGTTGGCCATCCCGGCCCCGGCCGCGCGTTCGTCCGCGGACAACGGTGACATCTCGTCGAGGGCGGAGGCCAGCCGTCGCACCAACCAGGTGCGCCGGCCGTGATCGGTGGCGAACCCTAGTCGGACTGAGCGACGTCGAGCCGGGCGAGCTTGTCCAGGTCAGCCTTGGGG
>JBDUDR010000024.1:0-25355 GCA_040002845.1 Nocardioidaceae bacterium | reverse complement strand
TAACTCTCCACGCGCCACCGGCGCAAGGTCGCCCAGGCGGCCCGTCAACCGCCGGGCCTGCAGGTTCGATCCGAATGACGACGTGGCCCTCAGACCGCCGCCAGACTCTCGTAAGGATCAACGAGCTGAATACAGTCAAAACGCGGGCGTTCTTGCGGGCCGGCGCGACACTCGCCGGAGACTCCGGGGGACGCAATGTTGCGGCCCTCGTCCGCAGCATCGAACTGGTCGGCGGCCTTGCCGAGCTCGCCCCGACCTCGGCGGCTGCTCCGATTGTCCGTGTCGAGTACACCGGCTCGACAGTCCAGGCAATGAGGCTGGCTACTCCTGACGCCCGGTTCGCTCGGAAGGACCCGAGATGTTGGTCACCGACAGACGCTTCGCAGCGGTAGTCGCCTCGACCCTGATCGGCATATTGGCCGGTGCCGCCATCGCCGGCCCTGACGCCATGGCGAAGCGGCACCCGCGAGGGGAACCACGCACTTCCGGATCCTGTTCGTCTTCGACCCCCAGCGCCAAGCGGTGCTGTTGGTTGCCGGAGACAAAAGCGGCAACTGGAAGGGCTGGTACGCCGAGAACATCCCGATCGCGGAAGCTCGATACGCAGGATGGATCGAAGCACACAAGCAGATGAGCGAGAAGAAGGCGACGGCACGCTCGTGGACCGAGGTCAAGCGCGACGCCATGACCTCCGGCGCAATCACTCAGGAGCGTCTGGATGCTGCGCACGACCGGGCCATCTCCGAAGTACGCGCATACCGACTGGCCGAGGTATGCAAAGAACAGGCAACCACTCAGCGCGAGCTGGCCGAGATCATGCACGTCAGCCAAGGACGTGTGTCCCAGATCGAGTCGGGGCGCATCGCGAGCTCCGAACTTGGGACCCTGCGCACCTACGTGGAAGCGCTCGGGGGATCCCTTCGCGTCGTGGCCGACTTCGGTGACCGGGAGCTGACGATCAGCGACTGAGCCCGAGCCAAGCTCTGATCGCCACCGTATGGGCCACCTCGGAGGACGGGGCGTGAACGACTCGCCAGGGGAGTGCACCACGGTGGTGCACCAAAACTGGGGAAACCGCGGGCCCACCGCCTCCAACCGAGCCCGATTCAGGCGTGGAATGGCGTCGCAACCTGGTTCGGGAGGCCCGTCAGCCGGTTCAAGTCCCCCCTCGGACACTGAGAAAGTGCAGGTCACACGCATGTTCGAGGCTCGGCTACCCCTTATTGCCAACGAACTGTTGACGAAGTCTCCGCAGTGTCCCGGTGCCGACGACTTCCTTGCCACGGCACCCGCACGCGCCGAATCGAGGCACTGGCGGACGCCCGTCTTGACTGTCGATTGTGTCAAGGGCTCGGTTCTGGGCGGCCTGCCGACCGGGCTCTGGGATGTCGGTCATGGGCCCACCTGGCCAGCCTTCTCATCGGGTGGTGCGGCTGAAGTGACGTAAGCGTGTTTCGCTTTGATCTTGTTGTTTCGCCGCGTCGTGAGCTGGGCCGAGAATCGTGTCCTGCAACCGTCTCACCGCGTCCAGGTGGTCGGCGGTCCAGACCATGCGTGCCGTAGTGGGGGTGACCTGTCCACCGTCGTCCTGCAGGTCGCGTCGTACCGCCTCGATCAGCCGCCCGTCGGCGATGGAGTCAAGCGGAAGCGCTGAAAGCAGCGGACCGCCGGTTCTGAGGGCGTCGGCAAGCGCCGAATACCACCCGGTCACGAGCGCGGCCGCGTCGTACAGCTCCTCCCGCGATGCGACGCGGTCACCACCGGCTGCCCCGGTCTCGCGCGACCACAGGTCGACGACAGCGTCGGCCGCCAGCCGAATGCCCGCCACGACGGTCACGAGCCGGGTCGCCTCGGCGAGTGGCAACGCGCGTTCGCCGCGCTCGTTGAGGAACTGGCGAAAAGCGTCGTCGAGTCGTCGAGCCGCGGCCGCCGCCTGGATGCGCTCGGTCGCCGGCATTGCGTTCACTGGAGTTGACCCATCACATCTGGAGGTGCCGACCTCGACGCCTGCCCGCAACTGTTCTTCCCGATAGACGGCAGCCGAGTCGATTTCTCCTTACCGATTCGCCCAATAGCTGGCGTCTACGGCGGAGCTCACGGTCGGGGTGGTTGGCCGAGAATCACGGCCACGACCGCGGAGAAGTCCAGGTCGGCCGCGCCTTGTGCGGCCGCGTCATCGAGCCACCGTCGAACCGTGTCGGCCGTCTTGAGAGGTGTGCCTGTGTGGTCGGCAGCGCCGACCGCGAGGCGCATGTCTTTGGCGGCGAGGGAGAGCTTGAAGCTCGGCGGGTAGTGCCCGGTTTCGATGTTCACTCGCTTGGCCCGGACTGTCGTACCGACGGGCGAGTCCTGGAGCGCGTCGAGCATCGAGGTCTGATCGAGCCCAAGCGCGTCGCCGAGCGCGAGCGCCTCACCGAGGGCCACGATGGACGCCGTGAGGGTGGTGTTGAGCACGAGTTTCATCGCTTCGCCGTCCCCCCCGGCGCCGACGTGGTGAACGTCGCCGAAGACCTCGACGACGGGCCGCGCCCGCTGATAGTCGTCGTCGGCAGCGCCGACGTAGACGTGAAGGCGCCCGTCGGTTGCCTCCGGGACGCTGCCGCGGACGGGAGCGTCGACCGCGGCCACGCCGCTGGGGAGCCGTGCCGCGGCGGACCGGAACGCGTCCGGTCCGACCGTGGACATGTCGATCAGCATCTGACCAGGTGAGAGGGCTGCGGCGAGTCCGTCCGGACCGAAGAGAACGTCGTCGAGGGATTCAGGGGTGGCGAGCATGGTGATGACGAACTCGACGTCGTCGGCAGCGGCCGCCGGCGTCGGAGCGACGCGGGCTCCACCGGCGGCCAACGATGTGGTGCGTTGCGGGGTGCGGTTCCAGACGGTGACGTCATGGCCGGCGTTCAGCAGTCGGGTTGCCATCGGAGTACCCATCTGGCCGAGGCCGAGGAACGCGATCGTCGACATGACCGGTCACCTCCCTCCGGGAGCGATGCTCGTGACCGGCGGCATCGGACAAGCGGGCAGCAGGCACTTCGGGGACCCGCCAACGGACCCCGGTCGCTACCGCCGGTTGCAATCGTGATTATGCCTCTGACGCGAAGACTCTGCCATTTTTGCAGGTGAGGCGGACACTGTCGACCGCTCCGACCTCGTCGCCGCCGACAGCTCCCAGACATCCTGACCCGGCGCTACTCGGCACCCGGCCCAGGACCGACTCGGGCGCATTGAGGCCGAATCAGGATCTCCAGCAGCCGGGGCGGCTGGGGATGCGGCGCCGTTCTCCACATCCCGCGGACGCTCACACGCTTTGGGAACCCCTCTGAGTCCTACGGCACCACCACCGGACACGGAGTCACTCCGCTCGTCGTACAGGTGACGCGTCCTTGGATCGCCGGGGATATCGTGCCCTGCGCGGTGATGGAGTCGGCGAGGACCTGATCCATGATGTCCCGGGTCGTCACCCGCGGGGTGAAGACCGGATATCCGTCACCACCTCCCGACATGAAATCGTTCTCCGCGATCGAGTACGTCGAGGCACCGGTCAGGTCGACGGCCGCACCTGTGCAGGATCCGTCCGCAGCCTGCCGCACCGCATCGGTCACCCGCGCGCCCACCGGCGCCGAGATGTCGTAGCTGAAGCACAGCCCCGACACCTGCGGGAACCGGCCGTCGACGGCAGGCATCCTGGAGATGCCGTTCTCCAGCATCGTCTTGAGCTCCGCACCGCTGACGTCCAGCGTTGTGACCACGTTGCCGAACGGCAAAACCGTGAGCACCTGGCCGCGCGTGATCGGGTACGGCGGCGGGGTGTACGCCGGGCAGAAGTCGCTCGGGTTGTCGGTCGTCGGGCAGGTCAAGTCCGCCCGGAGGCCGCCGGAGTTAGTGATCGCGAAGTCCACGCCGTACGTCGTCCGCATCGCGTCGGTCACGGTGTTGCCGACCAGCGACTCGCAGGTACGCCCCGCGGTGTTCCCACAGGCGTCCGTGCGTGGGATGAACCGGGTCGAGTCGCCGATGACGGTACCGAGGATCGGCGCCAGCTGGGCGTTCAGCTGGTCGATCCGGCTCTGGATCGCCGCGTCCGGCGTGATCCCGATGTCCCACGGCTTGTGGAAGTCGGCGGTCTTGTAGACGACCCGCTTGGTGGAGGTGTCGACGACCAGCCGGACCCGGGTGAACCGGATGCCCTTGCTGCGGTTCTCGGTTACCAGGACCCCGTTCGGCCGGGTCGAGACGACCTGGAAGTCGGTGTGGTCCCCGATCACCGCGTCCACCCGCTGAACGTTGTCGGCGAGGTCGAGCAGTGGTCCGCTCGGGTTGGTGAGGCTACCGGCCGTGGCACCGAGGTGGCCGAGCGCCACGATGGTCCCGATCCCCTTCGACCGCAGCCTCGCGGCCTCGGCGTTGACCGCGGCCAGCGAGTTGGCCACGTGGAACGGCGACAGCGCGCCGGGTGAGGTGAGCTCCGGGATGTCGTCGTTGGAGAACCCGACGATGCCGACCTTGACACCATCGAAGGTGTCCACGACCACCGACGGACTCCACTCGGCGGGAGTCTTGCCGTCGTCGTTCACGATGTTCGCGGACAGGTAGCGGAACGTCGCCAGCGGCACGAGCGTGTTGCGGAGGTACGCCTGACCGCGGTCGAAGTTGTGGTTGCCCAGGCCGTCGAAGTTGAAGCCCATGGCGTTCATCAGCTCGATGGTGGGTTTGTCTCCGAAGAACGACGAGATCGGCGGCGTCGCACCGACGGAGTCACCGCCGGCGACTGTGATCGACCCATTCCTGGCCTCGGCTCGGTAGATGTCGAACCAGGGCTTGAGGAACGCCGCGCCGCCGATGGTGAACGACGGGTTGCTCGCTCCGGCGCCCGAGACGTTGTCGGCCGTCTCCGCGAGCGGCCCCAACTGGCCGTGGTAGTCGCTGATGTCCAGGAGGGTGACCTCCTTGAGCTGTCCGGGACGCGGCAGCAGGTCGTACAGGATCCGCCCGCGGGCGTTCTGCGGTCCGGGGATGCCCATCAGGAAGGCGAGCGTCGGCGCCAGGTCGACCGCCCGGACGCCTGTCATCGGGTCGCGGTGACGGATGCCCGGACCGGCGGCCACGAAGGTGGCGTGCATGTTGACGTTGTGGGCGAGATCGACCAGATCAGGGAGATAACCGTGCTGGCCGAAGAACTGGCTGAACGCGATCCTCTGGCCGGGTGTGCCGGCGTCGAACTGGTACGGCGGACGCGTGACCACCACGACGTCGCCGCTGCGCGACGGGTGCAGCGAGTCGGAGCCGTCAACGTTGCGAAGCTCCTCCTTCTTGAGGATCTTGAGGACAACCTGCTTGCCTGGATTGGCGGGGTCGGTCAGGTTCTGGAAGGCGCTGATGATCTGGTTGCGGACGTTCTCGTAGTTGGCAGCCGAGACAACACCGCCCGGGTCGCGACCGGCGAGGTTGACGTAGATCTGTGCGGTGCCGCCCGCCCAGCATGCCTTGGCCAGGTTGGTTGTCGTCGCCGCACGGCAGTTGGACGGCTGCTCCGGCGACTGCAGACCGGCGTCGGCGAGCACCTTGCCCGCGTTGACGGCGTACCACTGCGGTGCGAAGCCGTGGTCGCTGCCGGCGATGGTCGTCGGGTTGCCGCCGAGCAGCTGCCTGGCCCTAGCCAGCTTGGCGTCCGCCTCGTGGTAGGCGCTGGCGATATAGCCCTCCCGGACCGCTACGCGGTTGTCCTTCGTGCCGTCGCCGTTCACATCGTCGTAGTACGGGTTCGGTGCACCGTCCATGTCGGTGGGCGTTACCAGGCCCATGAACTGGTGGGAGAACTCGTCGGTCACGGGGTAGCCGACCAGGGCCAGCTGGGTGTCGGGCTGCAAGGTGCCGAGGACGTAGTCGAGCACCGCGTTGCCGTACGCCGCCTCGAGGTCACGCCCCTGCTCGACGTACGTGTCCTCGTCGATGATCCGCGCCTCGAGCGGAGCGAAGTCAGCCGCGATGGCCGTCGGCACGTTCTCGGCGAGGTACTTCTCCAGCCGGTCCTCCCCCGAGCCTCCGGCGGGCAGTGCGTCGCACGCCGCGGTGTGGCAGGTCGCGATCAGCCGCTCGACCGAGGTGAAGTACAGCTTGAACGACGACAGGTCCGGCGCGATCGAGATGAGCTTGCTGTAGAACCCCGCCGTTTGCCCGGCGCGGGCACCGATGAGCCCGTCGGCGCCGCTGAGTTTGATCTCCTTGAAGTCCCCCTCCGCGAGGTCGACCGATGCCTGGCTCCCGTCCTTCGCGGCGGCTGAGGGGACGAGGAGTGCATGGTCGTAGCCGACGTTCCCGTCGACGAGGGAGTCGTAAAAGTACACGTCGTAGCTGCGGGTGGGGTTCACCGTCGCGAACGTCGTCGCGACCGTCAGTGCGCTCTCCATCGGCGACGCGGCCGGGTCGCCGGCGGGCACGTTGGACCAGCCGGCCGCGGAGGTGGGTGCGGCGACCTGGTAGGAGAGTCCGAAGGAGGCGGCGCCCGCTTGCTCGTCCGGAACCGCGGGGTAGGTGAGGACGCCACGAGTGGAGAAGAAGTTGGCAAAGTCCACGGTGGGGCCGGCGATCCCGGCCTGCGCCCCACCGACCCACTCGATCTGCGCGACCTTCTTGCCGGCGCGCTCGGCTGCGGCGGCGATGGTGTCGGCCTGCAGGACGCCGGGCGCCGAGAACGACGTGCGGTTGTTGAAGCTCCCCTCACCGATGCGGTGGAAGGTGTTGTTCGTCGACCCGTGCTCGCTCGGGTAGGTACCGGTAGCCATGGTGTACCAACCCACGCCGGTGTTCGGCGGGAAAGCCTGGGTCATGCCGTTGGCCCCACGTACACCAGCCGCCATGAGCGAGGCGTACGTCGGCATCTTCCCCGCTGCGGCGTACTTCTCCATCAGGTCCGGGCGCATCCCGTCGGAGGAGAACAACAACGCTCGCGACGCTGCACCGACCCCGGTTTGAGCGGGGGTGGCGCTCACGGTGGGTTCGGCGACGACCGGCGTCGCGGCGAGGAAGCCCCCGAGAGCGAGGACGGAGAGGATCGAGATGACACGGTAGGGACGCATGGGCGTACTCCTCGGGTTCGCCTCGCGGCCACGCCCCCGGACCAACTGGCCGCTACTGTTGCCGACAAGGCAGCCTAGAGCGGTGTCTTCCCTTTGCCCATAGGCCATCTGGGCCTCGGCACCGTTCGCGGCGGCGAACGCCTCGAGCAGACCCTCGCGCTCGTCGTTGAGAAGCCACCGCAGGGCGCCGAGTGATGTCAGGTGTTCTCCTGCGTCGGCAGCAGACGATCGGCCGCCGCCCGGATCAACACCAGGCACCACGTGCGATAAGGACGCCACGGTTCGGCCAGCTCCTGCAGCTCGGAATGCGTCGGGGCGGCCGAAAGGCCATAGAGGCGGCGTACGTTCTCCACATCGATCACACCCGCCATCGGTTGAGCTGGGAGCACATCTGCGAGGCCGGTGCCACGAACGACGATCAAGGAGGAGTAGAACGGGCCGATCCCCTTGATCGTCTGCAGGTCGGACAGCGCCTGGTCGGGCCCGATGGACTTGAGCCGGTCGACGTCGAGCAGGCCGCCGAGGGCCGCTCGGGCAACGCCGTGCAGACGCTCCATCTTCGTCGCGGGCACCCCTGGAAACTCCTGGACCCGGAGCAGCTGCTCCGGGGTGGGCCAGGCCGCCAGCTGCCCACCTAAAACCGCGAAGACGGCGCCGTGCTCAGCGCTGATCCGATCGCGGACCTCGGCCATCTGACGGGCCGGTCGTCGCGCGCTCAGGACAGACCAGGCCGCGGCTTCGTAGGGTGAGTAGAACAGCGGTGGACGCAGTCCGGGCGCAGCCTGCTGGAGCCGTCCGATGACCGGGTCCCGTCGCCCAACGTCGATGAAACCGGTCGCGGATATGTCGAGCGACAGCACCCGGGCGACCTGCGCCTGGATGCGATCCAGTTCGCCTTCCCCCTGAACCGACCCGTGCACGTCTCCGTCATCTTGGGTGAGGGAGACACCGACTTGATGTTCGTACCCGTCGAGGCAGAAGGCGAGTTGCATCTCTCCCGTGAACCCCTGGCCGGCACGCTGCCCAAACCCGAACTCGGCCGACTCGCGGAGCGAGAAGGGACCCTCAGGAACAATCGTGAACTCTCTACGCATGCGCTCATCCTGGCGCAGGGTTCAGACCGAAACCCGCGTCCCATGTGGACAGTGCTGAAGGGGTTGCCCACGCGCCCAGTGACGGACTCGATGGGCGCGTGAGATCGCATACCGATGCGGCGCCTACGATGACTCGTGCCCTCACTGGCAGCGGGTCGGCGCGGTAGCAACCTGATAGGAGAACCTCCGATGCAATCCGTGCAGCGCTCCCGCTCGGCTCCGAGCCAGTTCGCGCGAGACCTGTTCGACGGGCTCCCGGACCGGTACGACCGGCTCGCTGAGATCTTGTCGTTCGGTCAGAACCGCCGCTGGCGCACCGCCATGGTCGACGCCGTCGCCCGTTCGAGTCCGAACGCTCAGCGCGTCCTCGACGTCGCCACTGGGACAGCCGGAGTGGCGTTGATGCTGGCCGACCGGACCGCGGCGACCATTACCGGTGTCGACCTAACCGAACAGATGCTTCGACGAGGGCGTCAGCGCTCCCAGGAGGGCCCATATGCGGACCGGATCGACCTCGTGGTCGGCAAGGCCGAGCAACTGCCGTTCCCCCGGGCATGCTTCGATGCGCTGACGTTCACCTACCTGCTCAGGTACGTCTCGGACCCCGAAGCCACCCTGCGCGAGCTCGCGCGTGTCCTGCGCCCCGGCGGGGTGATGGCTAGCCTCGAGTTCGCCGTGCCGCCCAACCCGGTTGTTCGGGCCGGCTGGCATCTGTACACGCGGGGAGTGCTGCCGATCGCGGGGTACGCCACCGGAGGTCGGGCCTGGGCGTCCGTGGGCCGGTTCCTGGGCCCGTCCATCACACAGCACTACCGGGCCTACCCCGTCGACTGGACGGTCCGCGCATGGCAGGACGCCGGGATGGAGTCCGTCAACGTCCGCAGGATGAGCCTGGGCGGCGGCCTCGTCATGTGGGGACGCAAGCGTGGTGAGTGACCAGCGGATCGTGGGTCCGGCGTTCTATGCCCGGCACGGGAAGTCGTTGTCCGACTGGTGGAACCTGCTGCACCCGCCTTACACGATCTGGCATCTCAGCTATGCGGTGATCGGGGCGGCGCTGGCTCCTGACCTCAACTGGGGTGTGCTAGGTGCCACCGTCCTGGCGTTCTTCCTGGCGGTCGGGGTTTCTGCGCACGCCCTCGATGAGCTGCACGGCCGGCCGCTGCGGACCCAGATCAGCGACCGGACGCTCCGGGTAGCCGCCGGCTTGGCACTCGCCGCCGCAATTGCCCTCGGCGTCATGGGCGTGATCCGTGGCGGGTACGTGCTGGTGGTCCTCATTCCGGTCGGCACCGTGTTGGTACTTGCGTACAACCTCGAATTGCGCGGCGGACGGCTGCACAACGACCTGGGGTTCGCGCTGAGTTGGGGCGGCTTTCCGGTGGTGGTGGGATACGCGGCTCAGCAGCCGCCGTTCGCCGTGGCCCGGGTGGCGAGCGTCGGACTGGCTGCCTTGGCCGCGGTCGCGCTAGCCCACGCACAGCGCCGGCTGAGCACCCCGGCGCGACACTTGCGCAGGCGGGCAGCTGGGGTTTTCGCGGAAGTGCGGTACGCAGATGGATCACACAGCCGCCTGGAACGTGAGGGCCTGCTGGCTCCCCTGGAAGGCGGACTCAAGGCCCTCTCATGGGCAATGCCGCTGCTCGCGTCGAGCCTGGCGCTGGCTCACCTGGGCTGACGCTGTCGTCGGGACAGCAGTGCCATCGATCTGACCCCACCCTCCTGTCCGACCGATCGCGACTGGTTGCGCGAGGCTGTGTACATATGTTCGAATACCTTCGTGCGATGGAGTGGCCAGTCGATCTCGGGGAAGCCCGCCGACTCGCCGACCTCGGCCGGGAGCGGGACGTTGCCCGGGCTGGGCGCGCTCCCCGGTCTGATCCGCACCGTCACCACGCCGGAGTTCGCTGGGGTGACGTTTCACGAGGTGCTGGCGAAGTCGGTGCTCAATCACGTGCCGGACGCATCGAGCATGCCCTTTCGGTGGACGGTGAATCCTTGGCGCGGCTGCACGCATGCGTGCTTCTACTGCTACGCGCGCGGTACGCATGCCTGGCTCGAACTCGACACCGGGCTCGGCTTCGACACGCAGATCGTAGTGAAGGTGAACGCCGCAGATGTGTTGCGCCGCGAGCTCTCGCGACCCTCGTGGACCCATGAGCTGGTCGCCCTTGGTACGAACACCGACCCCTACCAACGTGCCGAAGGTCGTTACCGGCTGATGCCGGGCATCATCTCCGCGCTAGCCGATTCGCGCACCCCGTTCTCAATCCTGACCAAAGGCACGCTCCTCAAGCGCGACCTGCCCTTGCTGGCCGCGGCAAGCCGCCAGGTCCAGGTCCGTCTGGGGGTGTCGATCGCCATTCTTGACGCGGAGCTCCAACAGAGTCTCGAGCCTGGCGCGCCGTCAGCCCGCGCCCGGCTCGACCTGGTGTCCGCGATCGCTGACGCGGGGTTTCGCTGCCATGTCATGGTGGCGCCCGCACTGCCGGTGCTCACCGATTCCGCAGCCGTTCTCAGTGACCTGCTGGCCGCGATCTCTCGAGCGGGAGCGACCTCCGCGACCGTACTGCCTTTGACCATGCGTCCTGGGGCCCGAGAGTGGTTCTTCGGCTGGCTGCGGCGAAACCGAGCTGACCTCCTCCCCCACTACGCCGGCCTCTACTCGAACTCCACCAATGCTCCCGCGTCCTACCGTGCCGACCTGGCCGCCCGGGTCGCGCCGCTGCTGGCTGCGCATGGGCTGGCCGGCGGCGCCGATGCACCCGGAAAGGAGGCCGGTCCAACCGCCGTCCAGGCAGCATCAACCGCCGAGCGCGACCCCGATCCACTGGTGCTGTTCTGACGTGGTCCTGACCGAGACGCCACCCTGGCTCGGGCCTTGGCCATCCAGCATTGCTGCGAGGCCTACGCGCCGTTGAAGGTGACGGGGTCGGGGCCGATCCGCGTGCCGGTGTCCATCGCACTGATCTCGGCCATGTCATCGTCGCCGATCTCGAAGTCGAAGATGGCCAGGTTCTCGCGAATCCTGGCCGGACTGACGGACTTGGGAATCACGACATTTCCAAGCTGGAGGTGCCACCGGAGGATGAGCTGGGCGGGCGTCTTGGCGTACTTCTCGGCGAGGCTGACGATCGGCGTCCGGGTCAGGACAGCACCCCGCGCAAGTGGGCTCCAGGCCTCGGTGACGATGCCGTGCCGGTCATGGAAGCGTCGCAGGGTGGCCTGGATCATCTGTGGGTGGAGCTCGACCTGGTTTACCGCCGGAACCACCTGACATTCATCGAGTAGGCGCTGCAGATGGTCGACACCGAAGTTGGACACACCGATCGACCGAACCCTGCCGTCGGCCTGCAAGTGCTCCAGCGCGCGCCAGGTGTCGACAAAGAGGTCTCGCCCGGGGGTGGGCCAATGAATGAGGTAGAGGTCCAGATTGTCAAGACCCAGGCGCCGGAGGCTCCTGTCAAAAGCGGCGAGCGTCGACTCGAAGCCGTGGTCGGAGTTCCACACCTTCGTCGTAACGAACAGGTCCTCACGGGACACGTCACAGTCGGAGATGGCGCTGCCGATGGCCGCCTCGTTGCGGTAAAGCGCGGCCGTGTCGATGCTGCGGTAACCGGCCTGGAGGGCCGCGGTGACCGCAGCCTGCGTCTGGTCCGGGGGGACGAGATATACGCCGAACCCGACGACAGGCATCGTCCGGCCGTCGTTGAGGGCGATCGCGGCAACATCGCTCATCGGGGTCCCCCACTCGGTCGACGCTCAGCCCACGCTCGGACGCGAGCTGATCACCGCCTGGAGCCGATAAGCTCGACCGGCTGCGGAGTCACCGGCCAGGCGCGAAGCGTGATCGGCGCGGGCTGCTGCATCAGGGAGTCGGAGCGGTGGACCGCAAGCGCGAACAACACCAAGGCAGAGCCGACCATGCCGTCGAGCCAGTAGTGGTTGGCGGTGACAACAACGACCAGTGCCGTGATGACCGGATGGGCCGCGAACAGCCAGCGCCACTGCGACTGAGAGGCGCTGATCAAGGCGATCGCGACGAGTAACGCCCACCCGACGTGCAGACTCGGCATAGCCGCAAACTGGTTGGTCAAACCGGAAACGCCGGGCGCGTCGTAGACCGACTGTCCGAACCGCTCGGCGGCGTCCACGAACCCTAGATCGGTCCGCATGCGTGGCGGCGCCAGCGGGTAGACGAACTCGATCACCAGCCCAATGCTGGTGGCGGTCACCAGTGCGCGCCGAGCCCACAAATAGTGCGAAGGCCGCAAGATGAACAGCCAGATCAACGCCAGCAACGTGACCGGGAAATGCATGCCCGCGTAGTAGATGTTGGCCGCCTGCATGAGGTCTGCCGATCCATCGAGAACCCACGCCTGCACCCAAATCTCGTCAGGCAGGCGCAGCCATCGCTCGACGTGCCAAACACTGTCAGAATTCGCGATGGCCATCCCGACGTGCCTGGCGGCCAGATATCGGCCGACGTCGTAAAGGAAGAGCATCGCCAGGATGACCCCAGCCTCGTGGGCGAGGCGCCGTAGTTGACTCTTCACAGTCGGGTCGTGGACCGGTGTGGGCGAGAAAAGGGGTCGCAGACGCACGGTCGGTCGCGTGCGACCAACCCGAACCACGTCTTGCAACGTCACGTCTCGGCTCCTCCGAAGCTTTGCTCCCGCTTGCACAACAACCCGTGCCCCGAACTTATTGCGTCCCCCCGACAATCTGACCAGTCAGAAACCGCTCGAGCGTGTCGCCAGCCAAGATCGCAGCTCAGTATCACACAGAGTAATGCTGGTTGCGGGTCAAAAACTCGCCGCGGTCTTGTGACGTGCTGCTCACCCACGGATCTGGTCGTGCGTCCAGGAGGCCTGGGAGGCACGACCAGATCCGGGTGATTCCTAGATCATTCCCTTGCTGGTCAGGTACGCCTTGGCGACGTCGTCGACCGACTGCTTGTCGACATCGACCTTGGTGACCATGTCGATCAGGTCCTGCGAGGTCAGCGCGGCGGACAGATCGTTGAGCGTCGAGGTGATCTCGTCGGTGTCGGCGTCCTTGCCGATGTACGGGACGACGTTGTTCGCCGGTGACAGGTGCTTCGGGTCATCGAGGACGACAAGGTTTTGATCCTCGATCACCGGCTGGGTGCTGAAGAACTCCCCGATCTGGATGTCACCGTTCTGCAGTGCCTTGAGCGTCAGAGGCCCGCCGGCGTCCAACGGCTTGAACGGCAGGTCGACGCCGTAAAGGTCTTTGAGTCCCACCAACCCGGTCGTGCGGTCCTTGAACTCAGGCGCCGCCCCGACGGTCAGGGTGTCGGAGATGCCGGCAAGGTCAGCCAAGGAGTGCAGGTTGTACTTGTCGGCGGTCTCCTGGGTGACGACCAGCACGTCGTTGTCGGCGGCAGGCGACTGATCGAGCACCTCGAGCCCGTCTGGAATGGCCGCCTTGAGGTCGTTGTAGACCGGGTCTGACTCGGTTGCCGTCGAGTTGGGGTCGTAGAAGAGCAACAGGTTGCCGGTGTATTCGGGCAGCAGGTCGATCGAGCAGTCCTCGATGGCGCCGATGTAGGTCTCGCGGTTACCGATGTTGAGCTTGCGGGTCACGTCGAGCCCCTTCGACTCCAGGACCTGCGCATACATCTCGCCCAGCAGGATCGACTCGGTGAAGTTGCCGGAGCCCACTGCGATGGTGTTCGTGTCGGAGTCCTTGCAGTCGCGACCGCTGCTGCCCCCTCCGAACAGCCCGCAACCCGCGGACATCAAAGTAATGGCGAGGCCGATGGCACCCACCTGAACGGCGTACGTGCCGCCGCGACTTCTGCGTTGCCTGAACACATGGACCTCCAGGTCGTCTCAAGGCGTCACGCGGCGGACGCCGCGCCCACCGGTTGTGCTGGATCAGGGATTGGGGACATGCGGTTCGTCGGGCGGCCGGTGAGTCCCGGCGACGTGCAGTAGCGGATGATCAGTGCGAAGAACACGTCTGCACCGATCGCCACCAACGCAACGAGCAGCGCACCGAACGTCATCTTGCCGTAGTCGCGCACGCTGAGACCGTCGATCAGCAACCTGCCCAGCCCACCGAGGGCGACGTAAGCGGCGATGGTGGCTGTCGCGACCACCTGCACGGTGGCGCTGCGGATCCCCGACAAGACCAAGGGCAGGGCGATCGGGATTTCCACCAGCTGCAGCACCTGGCGCTCGTTGAGCCCCATGCCTCGGGCGGCGTTCACTGTGGCGGGCTCGACCGCCTGGATGCCGGCATAGGTAGCGGTCAGGATCGGCGGGATCGCGAGCGCGACGAGGGCGATGAGGACCGGGGTGAGCCCTAGGCCACGCCAGGTGACGGCGAGGACGAGCAGACCCATGGTGGGGATGGCCCGGGCCGCGTTGCCGATGTTGATGGCGACGAAGGCGGCCCTGCCCGTGTGGCCGATCAGGAGGCCGAGCGGCAGCGCGATCGCCGACGCGATCGCGACCGCCAGCACGGTGTATTCGAGGTGTTCGAAGATCCGTGTCGGCACGCCGTCTGGGCCGTGCCAGTTGGCCGGATCGGTGACGTAGTCGCGGAACTTGTTGGCGATGTCGTAGTTGGACGACGCCACGACGGGCCAGCCGACCGCCTCGCCGATCATCGGCCCGCTCCAGCTGCGGCGCGCGCCCAGGGCGTCAAAAGCCGCTGCGCGGTCACGATGATGGCATCGAGGGTGAAGGCCAGCAGCACCGAGAGCACGATGCCGGTCACGATCATGTTGTAGTCATTGGTCTGGAAGCCGCGGGTGAACAGCTCGCCTAGCCCGTTGAGCCCGATGATCGACCCGACGCTCACGAGACTGACGTTCGCCACCGTCGCCACCCGGACTCCGGCGGTCACGACTGGCACGGCGATCGGCAGGTCAACAGCGAACAACCGCCGCAGCGGGGAGTAGCCCAGGCCCACCGCGGCCAGTTTGACGTGATCGGGAACAGACCCCAAGCCGTCGATGACGCCGCGCAGCAGCAGCGCGACGGTGTAGATCGTCAACGCGATGATGAGGTTAACCGAGTCGAGAATCTGCGTCCCCAAGATGATCGGGAGCAGCAGCAAGAGGGCCAGGGAAGGAAGTGAGTAGAGCGCCCCGGCGGTGGCGAGCAGCGGCGTCATGAGCCATCGTTTGGTGTCGGCGATGGCGCCCAACGGCAACGCAATCAGCAGCCCGAGAACGACCGGGACGACAGACAGGTAGGTGTGAGCGCGCAGCAGACCGCCGATCGTGCCCGCGTTGTCGTGGAGGTAGCTGAAGTAGTCGTTCATGAGACGGCCGCGTGCTTGGTGACGATGAATGCGCTGATCTCCGACTGGCTGATCAGCCCGATCGCCGTCCCGTCGTCATCGAGAGCAAAGGCCCGGCCATCGCTGGAGGTGAGGGCGGCATCGAGGGCGGCACGCAGCGAGCCCGAGCGAGGGAACGTCTTCGCGCCGGGCCCGATGGCTGTGGCGTTGAGATCTTGCAGGGGCAGCTCGCTGGCCGGCAGGAACCCGAGGGCGCGGTAGCCACGGTCGCGCCCGATGAACTGCTCGACGAACTCGTCCACCGGCTTGCTGAGCAAGTTGGCGGGGCTGTCGAACTGTGCGAGCCTTCCACCGACCTCGAGGACCGCGACCTTGTCCCCCAGCTTGACTGCCTCGTCGATGTCGTGGGTGACGAAGACGATGGTCTTGCCGAGGTCTTGCTGGAGCCGCAGGAACTCGTCTTGCAAGCCCATCCGCACCACGGGGTCCACAGCGCTGAACGGCTCGTCCATCAGCATGATCGAAGGATCGGCGGCAAGCGCCCGGGCGACGCCGACGCGCTGCTGCTGCCCACCCGAGAGCTGCACGGGATAGCGCCTGGCTAGGTGGGGGTCGAGCCCGACTCGCTCCAGCAGCTCCATGCCTCGTTTGTTCGCCTCCCGACGATCGACACCCAGCAGTCTCGGCACCGTCGTGACGTTGTCGAGGACGGTCCGGTGGGGGAACAACCCGGCCTGCTGGATGACGTAGCCGATGCCGCGGCGCAGCTTGACAGCGTCCACGGACCGGATGTCGTCCCCGTCGACCAGGATCCGCCCGGACGTGACTGCGATAGTGCGGTTGATCATGCGCAACGACGTCGTCTTGCCGCAACCGGACGGACCGACCAGCACGGTGATCTCGCCGTTGGCGGCAGTCAGGCTGAGGTTGTCGACTGCCACCGTGCCGTCGTCGTACCGCTTGCTGACGCTCTCGAACTCGATCAAGACAACCCCTTGTCGGTCCTTGCGCACCCGATCGCCCATGATCGTACGCAATCGTGGGGACAAGTCAGCCCCTTGGCGCGCATAAGGGCGGTTGTGCGGCATCAGGACCCTAGGGTGGTCTCGGCCGGCTCGCCAAGAATCGCCGGTCGACAGGGCCGCCGCCGGGCGGCTGACGACGAAGGTCGCGATGACGGTTCTGCCCGCGAACGGCACCGTGAGGCCCATCGTCCGATGGGGTGATCCTGTGCTGCACCGGGCCAGCCAGCCGGTTGCGGAGTACGGTGACCAGCTCGCTGCCGTGGTCGCCGACATGGTCGCCACCATGCGGGCGGCTGATGGCGTTGGCCTGGCGGCCAACCAGATAGGCGTCGATCTCGCGCTGTTCGTGTTTGACTGTGCCGACGCCGACGACATCAGACAGCAAGGGATCATCTGCAACCCGGTGCTCACGCTTCCGGCTGGGCGAGGGCGCCACCTCGACGAGGCAGAGGAGGGGTGTCTGTCGCTGCCAGGAGCCTTCATCGCCTGCGCTCGTCCTGATGAGGCCTCGGTCGTGGGAGTCGACCACCGTGGACGGCCGGTCAGCGTGCATGGCACGGGCTGGTTGGCTCGATGCCTGCAGCACGAGTCTGACCACGTGGTGGGAACGGTCTTCGCTGACCGGCTTGCGCGCCGGACCCGGCGGACTCTTCTCGCGAGAGCTGAGGCATCCGCCGAGGACTACCCTCCCTCGTGGCCGGTCGGACCGGCGTGAACCGGCGTCAGGCCCTGTCAACGGCGTACGCGAGCCCCGCCGGGCGCCGCTTGGCGCGGTACATGGCCGCGTCGGCCCGCCGCAGGACCTCCTGAGCCTCGGTGAGACCGTCGACCTCGACCAGTCCGATGCTGGCGGTGACATGTGCCTGCACCGCGCCGATCGGGATGGGCAGCTTCAACGATCCCGTGATCCGGTCGGCCATCCGCTCGGCATCGACGGACGGAAGCGGGTGTGCGACGACCACGAACTCGTCGCCCCCGACGCGGCCGACGGTGTCACCCGAGCGCACTGCCTTGCGCACCCGTCTCGCTATGACCGCCAACACCTCGTCGCCTGTCGCGTGGCCGTATCTGTCGTTGACCTGCTTGAACGCGTCGAGGTCGATGAACAGAACGGCTCCGGGCTGGCCGCTCCCGCGGGCCATGGCCACGGACCGCTCCAGCCGGCTGCGCAGCTCGGTCCGGTTGGCCAAGCCGGTGAGCGGGTCGTGCCGCGCGAGGTGATCGAGGGTGCGCACGGCATCTTTCGTGCGGGTGATGTCGACGATCTGGACCAGCGCGCCCCGGCCTCCGTGGCGATCGGGGACCATCGCCGCGTGCAGGAGACCCCAGAAGCTGGTGCCGTCGTCGCGGAGATAGCGTTTTTCGGTGGTCATGTGACTGTTGGTGAACAGCGCCCGCATCTCGTCTGGATAGCTCCGACGATCGTCGGGATGGATCAGGCTGCTGAACGGGCGTTGGCGCAGGGAGTCCTCGGAGGAGCTGAACATGTCGGCGAATGCCTGGTTGGTGTCGACCACGAAGACCTGGCCAGGGTCGATGCGGACCATGCACATCCCGATGGGTGCTCCGTCGAAGGCGAGCCGGAAACGTTCCTCGCTGTCGCGCAGCCGGTCGCGCTCCCGCAGCAGACGGTCGTGAATCACCTGCCTGTCGAGCACCAGCGCGACCCCGGAGGCGAAGATCTCCAACAGGGCGCACTCCGCCCGCGAGGGCAGCGAACTGCCGACTGCCCCCTCCACTGTGATGACGCCGATGAGCTCCCCGCCGGCGGAGCGCATCATCACCATCAGCATGGTCACCGCGCCCCAGCGGCCCTCCTCACCGAGCAGGTCTGCCGGTCGCTGAACCGGGACGAAACTGACCGAGTCGTCCACCGACCTCGGGTCGCGGACCAGGCAGAGGCCCTGCCAGGGCTCGGAGACCAGCTCCAGCTCATGCCAGGAGTCCGCTGAGGTGCGATGGTTGAGCAGCGACTGGTGAACCTCGTGCCCAGCCACCGAGGAGGCCACGAACTCGTCGCCGTCGGCGAAATTGACGCACGCACCGGTGAATCCCAAGATGTCGACCAGGGCCTGCGCGATGGAGTGGACCGAGTCTGAGAACTCGTCGCCATGGTGCAGTTTGGACAGGAATGCATGGATGTCGCGGATGGCCCGCGCATCGAGGAGTTCGTCAGTCCGGGCCAATGTCTTTCCCCACCTCCGACACTCCCGGCCCCCACCAGCGACATTCCCGACTGCCGCAAAAGTTCGAGCGCCGAACCCCACAGGAGCACATCGTAAGCCAGCATCGGCCGCATCGGCATCGTCTGGTGCACAACTTCACTGTGGGTCATCAAGAGGTTGCGTTTCGTGTTTGTTTCGTTAGGTTTTCAGCACATAGGACATAGCAGACAACTGCTGCACACGCGGCAACGTTGAGCGAGTCGACCCCTGCGGACATGCCAACGCGCACCTGCCTGTCGGCGGTGTCCAGCCAGCGCCGTGACAACCCCGCGCCCTCGGTTCCGAACACCAGTGCCACCCTGTCAACCTCGGCCATGACAGTTTCGAGTGGCTCCGCCTCGCGACTCGGCGTCAAAGCGAGCACCTCCAGACCTGCGGTGCGCACCCGGTTCAACCCGTCGTCCCAGTCCTCGAGACGAGCGTACGGAAGCTCGAAGACGGCACCCATCGCCACCTTCACCGACCGCCTGTACAGCGGATCGACGCACCGCGGGGACAGCACGATGGCATCGATCCCGAGGGCGGCCGCGGATCGGAAGATTGCTCCAACATTCGTGTGATCGACCAGGTCCTCCAAGACGACAACCCGCCTGGCGGTCGCCAGCACCGCCTCCACCGATGGCAGCGGCCGGCGCTCCAGCGATGCCAAGGCACCCCGATGGACGTGGAAACCGGTGAGTTCTCGTGCCACCGACTCCTCAACCACGAAGCACGGCGCCGGCGAGCGCTGGATCTCCGTACGCAACCCGTCGAGCCAGCGTGGTGCGAGCAGGAAGGACCGTGGCACGTAGCCGGCCTGGACCGCACGCCGGATGACCTTCGCCCCCTCGGCCAGGAACAGGCCGTGCTCTGCCTCCAGAGACATACGCAACCTGACGTCTCGGAGGTCGACATAGTCACGCAGACGTGGGTCGCCAGGATCCTGGATGCTGAAGCACTCACCCATCGTCGTCGGCCGGTTCGGGAGTTGCCTGGTGGTTGACTGCTGCGGACGAGACTGAGACCACGTCGCCTATCACCACAACGGCTGGGGGCCGCAGCGCATGAGACTCGACGGCGGTGGCGGCTGACTCCAGCGTCGTGGTGAGTGCTCGCTGGGTGGGCCGTGAACCGTCGGAGACGACCGCGACCGGACAGTCCGGCGCCCGCCCGTGCCTGATGAGTTCCTGCGCAATCGCCGAGAGGTTGGCCATCGCCATCAAGAGCACCACGGTGCCCCGCAGGCGTGCGACAGCCGGCCACTCGACCAGTGACTCCGGGTGCTCCGGCGGAAGGTGACCGGAGATGACCGTGAAGTCCTGGGCCACGCCGCGGTGGGTCAGGGGTACCCCCGCCAACGCCGGCACCGAGATGGCGCTGGTGATACCTGGTATGACAGTGCACGGCACCCCCGCCTGCGCGCAGGCGATGACCTCTTCGTAACCGCGACCGAACACGAACGGGTCCCCGCCCTTCAACCTGACGACTCGCTGCCCGGCCCGCGCGCTGGTGATCATGATCGCGTGGATGTCGTCCTGCGCGGTGGCACTCCCCCTGGGCAGCTTGCCGGCGTCCACCAGCTCGACATGAGCCGGCAGCTCGTCGAGCAGCTCTCGCGGAGCCAGATGGTCGGCAACGACGACGTCGGCCTCAGACAGCGCCCTGCGACCCGCGACCGTGATCAGATCGGGATCCCCCGGTCCGCCGCCTACAAGAACGACTCCCGGGGTTTTGGCGCGGAACCTCGGTGCCGCGATGTCTCCCTGCCGTAAGGCGTCCAGCACGGCGTCGCGGACCGCCGCCGAGCGGCGTGGGTCCCGGCTCGCGAGCACCGCAACGGTGATCCTGCCGTGGCGGCCGGTTGCGGGCGTCCAGGCAGTGGCGCGCGACGCGTCATCGGAACGTACGCAGAAGATGTGGCGCGACTCGGCGGCCTGCGAAACCGTCGCGTTGACTTCGCTGTCGTCGGTGGCGGCGATCACATACCAGGCCCCGTCTAGGTCAGCGGGCACGAACTCGCGCTCCAACCAGGCGACCTCCCCTGCCACGACCATGCCCTGGACGGATGGAGTGACGTGCGGCGAGACCACCGTCACGTGCGCGTCCGCGGTCAGCAAACCTGGGAGCCGCCGCTGGGCTACCTGTCCGCCTCCCACGACGACCACCTTGCGACCGGCCAGCACAAGTCCCGCGGGGTAAGGCGAGAATGCTGGCTGCTCGCGCACGTACTGCTCCTTGTCGGTGATTCCCTGACGCCAGGCACCCATGATGCCAGTGCGGACGGGGTGAATTCGGCTAGCGTCAACCTGTCTCACAACAGTTGGAGGAACCATGAGCCTGGACCGCCCCGTCAAGCCCGATCCGTACGTTCTGCTTCCCAAGGTCGGGTCGTTCGAGGTCTCGAGCGCCGACGTCAGCCCCGGGCGTCCACTCGGCGCCGCACAGGTCTATTCCGAGGGGAACCAGTCTCCGCAGCTGAGCTGGAGCGGTACCCCGGAGGGCACCAGGAGCTTCGTCGTCACCTGCTATGACCCAGACGCGCCGACTCCGTCAGGCTTCTGGCACTGGGTCTTGGTGGACATCCCAGCGGAGGTGACTTCGCTAGCCGCGGGAGCAGGGTCCGGCGGGGACCTTCCGGGCGGGGCTTTCCACGTCCGCAACGACTTCAGCACCAGGGACTTCGCAGGGGCAGCACCTCCCCAAGGTGACCAGGTCCACCGCTACTACTTCGTCGTGCACGCCGTCAGTGAGGACACGCTCGGTGTCGACGAGGACAGCTCGGCAGCCGTCGTGTCGTTCAACCTGGCGTTCAAGTCGTTGGCGAGAGCTGTTCTGGTAGGCACCTACCAGTTCTGACCCACGCCGCCAGCGCAGCCGGGTGCCTGCGGTGGATGGCATCCGGCTATGCTGCGTCATTCTCGGCAGTTCAGCGAGCAACAGCACGAACAACTGAACAGGCACGGCCCAACACCCCCCGGTATTCGCCGACGGGGGCATCCGCACGTGCTCGCACACGAGCAACCGGCATCCCTCGACTTGACTGGCAGGTGAGTCCCGTGATCTCGCGGCTGATGTTGTATGCCGTCGTCGCCAAGCTGTCCTTCCAGCGATTCTCGACCTACCGGGCCGCCACCGCCGCGGGCGTCTTCACAAACACCGTCTTCGGCGTGATCATCAGCTACACGTACATCGCCTTGTGGCGGCAGCACCCGATGCTCGGCGGATATGACCAGGCGGACGCGCTCACCTACGCCTGGCTCGGCCAGTCGCTGCTCATGACGGTTGCGTTGTTCGGTGGTGGATTTCAAGACGAGCTGGCCGAGCGGGTGCGCAAGGGGGACATCGCCATCGACCTGTACCGACCCGTCCACGTGCAGACCTGGTGGCTGGTGGCGGATCTGGGCCGCGCCGCCTTCCAGCTGCTCGCACGTGGGATCCCACCGACCCTGTTCGGCGCATTCCTGTTCCACCTGCGGTTTCCGAGCTCCCCGCTGACCTGGATCTGGTTTCTCGTGTCGGTCTTCCTCGCGGTGCTGGTCAGTTTCGGTTACCGATATCTCGTCGCCCTCAGCGCCTTTTGGCTGGTCGACTCGCGAGGGGTCGATTACCTGGTGGGCGTCAGCGCCATGTTCATGTCCGGGATGACTCTGCCGATAGTCGTATTCCCCGGCTGGCTGGCTGGCGTCGCCCATGGACTGCCGTTTGCGGCGACAATTCAGGCACCGATCGACGTCTTCCTCGGAGTGCACACAGGAGCGGATCTTGCCGCGTCGATGGCTGTGCAGGCTGGCTGGGCGGCCGTCTTGCTGGCCGTAGGCCATGTGGTAACCGGCCTGGCCACCCGCAAGGTGGTGGTGGCGGGTGGTTGACCCGGTGCTGTCCGCGGTGCGGGAGTACTGCCTGCTCGCGTGGATGTGGATCCGCTCCTCGATGGTCTACCGGACCTCGTTCGTGACCATGGCGGTCGGGCAGTTCTTGATCACCATGCTCGACTTCCTGGCGATCCTGGTGATGTTTTCCAATGTCGAGGTGCTGGGTGGGTTCGGTCTCGGACAGGTGGCATTCCTGTACGGCGTCTCGGGGTTCTGCCTTGGCGCCGCGGACCTGCTGGTGGGCAACGTCGAGCGGCTGGGTCGGCGGATTCGCGACGGATCTCTGGATGCGATGCTGATCCGGCCGGTGCCCACCCTGATCCAGGTCTGTGCCGACGAGTTCCAGCTGCGGCGGGTCGGGAGACTTGCTCAAGCTTGCATGGTGCTCGGCCTCGGATCGACCACCGCGGGCATCGACTGGTCACCGGGCGATGCTGGACTACTCGCGCTCACGCTCCTGAGTGGGACCGCGATCTTTTGCAGCGTGTTCATCGTTTTCGCGTCCTTCCAGTTCATCACGCAGGACGCTTCCGAGGTGGCCAACGCGTTCACCTACGGCGGGAACACATTGACCCAGTACCCCCTGACGATATTCCCGAAAGAGATCATCAAGGCGGTCACTTTCATCATCCCGCTTGCCTTCGTGAACTGGTACCCCTGCCTGCACATCTTGGGCAGACCAGATCCGCTCGATCTTCCGGGATGGACCCAGTTCGTCTCCCCGCTGGTGGCGACCGTGTCGGCCGCAGTCACCGGGTGCGTCTGGCGGCTGGGGATTCGCAACTACCGCAGCACGGGGAGCTAGTGATGTCCGAAGCCATCGTCGATGTCGACGAGCTGAGCAGGACCTTCGTTGTGCATCGCAGGGTGGGCGCCACCCGCCGCCGCCGTCGTACAGAGGTCAAGGCAGTCAGGAACCTCTCGTTCCGGATCCAGCGTGGCGAGATGGTTGGATACATCGGCCCCAATGGGGCCGGGAAGTCCACGACCATCAAGATGCTCACCGGCATCTTGGTGCCGACGAGCGGGCGGCTACGGGTCGCCGGGGTCAACCCGAGCACCGACCGGCTGCGACTGGCTCGCCAGATCGGTGTGGTGTTCGGTCAGCGCACCACCCTGTGGTGGGACCTGCCGCTTCGCGACTCCTTCGCACTGTTGCGACGCATCTACGACATCTCCACCGACCGCTACCGACACAACCTCGGAACCCTCACCGAGCTTCTCGACCTCACCGACCTGCTGGACGTACCAGTCCGCCAGCTGTCGCTGGGTCAGCGCATGCGGGGAGACATCGCGGCGGCCCTGCTGCACGACCCCAAGATCCTCTACCTGGACGAACCGACGATCGGTCTGGACATCGTCAGCAAGGCCCGGCTGCGCGAGTTCCTACGTCGGATCAACTCGGCTCAGGACGTCACCGTGCTCCTCACGACCCACGACCTGGTGGACATCGAGCAGCTGTGCAAGCGAGTGATGGTGATCGACTCAGGACGGCTGGTCTATGACGGGTCGCTCAACGACCTCCAGTCGGTCGGCGGGGCTTCCCGCACCCTGGTCGTGGACCTCGCTGAGCCGACAGAGCCGCTTCGGGTGGAGGGCGCCGATGTGACCAGGGTCGACGGGCCCCGCCAGTGGCTGCGGTTTCCCGCTGATGCCAGCGCGGCGCCGCTGGTTGCCGACATCGCGGCAAGGTACGCACTGGCCGACCTCTCGATTCACGAACCGGCGATCGAGGACGTCATCACCCGGCTCTACGAACATGAACGACCCAGCCGGGCATGAGGCAGACTTGACCAGATGCTTGACCAGATGGTGGACAGATCATGGATGTAGTGACCGAGCACGGCACTGACATTCTCGGTGAGCCGTACGCCGCCGAGACCCTCAGTTTGTCCTCCGACGACGAAGGGCCGGTGGTGGCGACGCTGGTGAGTCGGCCCGCCGCCAGCCCTACCTCGCGTGCGGTGCTCTACGTCCACGGGTTCTGCGACTACTTCTTCCAAAGCCATCTTGCGGAGTTCTTCGTCGAGCGCGATATCGACTTCTACGCGCTGGACTTACGCAAGTACGGCCGGTCGATCCGGCCGTGGCAGACACCGAACTTCTGCCGAGACCTGTCGGAGTACTACGGCGAGCTCAACGTGGCGATGTCCCTGATCCGGGAGCGAGACGAGCACCAGCATGTCATTGTGAACGCCCACTCCACCGGTGGCCTGGTGACGGCCCTGTGGGCCGACCATGAGCGCCGGAGCGGAGCCCAGGTCGCTGACGGCTTCATCATGAACAGCCCGTGGCTCGACCTGGCGGGCTCCTGGGTCCAGCGAACCGTCGGGACGCGCGTGATCGGCCAGCTTGGGCGGATGCGTCCATACGCGGTGATCCCGCGCACAGTGACCGACCTCTACCTCGAGGGAATCCACGGCGACCGCCGTGGGGAGTGGGAGTTCGACGAGACGTTCAAGCCGGCGACCAGCTTTCCGGTGCGGGCCGGCTGGTTGGCCGCCATCCGCCGCGGTCACGCCCGGCTCCACGCCGGCCTCGACGTTGCGGCCCCGGTCCTTGTCCTGCGTTCGAGCCGGTCCAGCCTGCCCAAGGAATGGAACGACGACGTTCAGCGAACCGACACGGTGCTCGACGTACGGCAGATCGCCAGGTGGGCCCCCCGCCTGGGTCAGCAGGTCGAGACGGTCGCGGTCGAGGGGGCGATGCACGATGTTGTGCTCTCCTCGCGCCCGGTTCGTGAACAGGTCTTCGGACGGATGGCCACCTGGCTGGAGGCGTACGCCCGGCCCAGCGCGGCCTAGCT